>CAZKYD010000030.1:9369-21172 GCA_964556875.1 uncultured Alistipes sp. | reverse complement strand
CTCTAATTGGATCATGAAACCAGCCCCATTTATTGAAATAGCGGATCATATTAATGACATGGATGCGCAGCATCTTAATGCTATGATAGCTGGAGGCTCTGTGGGCGTGGGTTACGGTAACTTTCGGCCAATACATAGTTTTGTATTTTTCATGCATTCGGCGAGAGATATCTATATCTTCGGGATACATGAAGAAGCGCTCGTCAAATAGACCGATTTCTTTTAGGGCAGAAACGCGAAAAAACATAAAGCTCCCCTGATGATAGGGGATGTTGAGAGGAGTATCTTTGGGGCGATCTACCAATAGATATCTGCGATTGCGCTTCTGCATTAGTTTAGTCGGTAGGAATCGCCTACCGATCAGATCGAGTGGCGATGGTAAAAGTCTGCTGGAATATTGCTCGTTACCGTCTAACGAGATGATTCTTGGTTGTAATTGACCCACTTCTGGATGTAAATTCATGTAGGAGATGATTTGCGGCAAAGTGTCGGCTTGAAAATTTACATCTGAGTTTATGACTAAATGATATCGCGTTCCTTTTTCAATGGCAGCACGTAACGCCATGTTATGCGCTGCGCCATATCCGGGATTGTCATGTCGGGGAATATATTCAATTAACGACCCTACTACTTGCGTTTTGCAAAAACTTCGCAAATCAGCTGTCGGAGAATTGTCGATAATATAAATCTGTTCAACGCCATCGCGCACTAATGCATCTATGCAAAATTGCAATTCATCGAGAGGGGTGTTATATGTAACGATGGAGGCAGTTAGTAGCATGCTTAGAGGTAGATTTTGGATAGTAATTTCATGAGTTTAAGGCCTCCGAATGAGGCTAAAGCTCCGAGCTTGTTTTTAATACGAACGTTGCTGTTCGAAAGTTCTTTTCGTCGATTTTTCTTGATTACTCCCCATGTGCGGTCAATCGACGTTTTATCCTTGATGCCGAGGCGTAATAGGAGTAGCATGATGTTGAAATGAGCACTAAATCGGCGGTCAATTGCAGCATCTACGATTTCGGGATGGCGATGTTGCATATATTCAACAATTCGATCTGTAACATCGAGCGCATCAAGCCTGTTAGGGCTCCAACTATGCATGAAACTATTCCCAACCTGACGGTAAAAGTAAAGGCTTTGAGGAATATACGCAATTTTCTTGGCCTGTTCGTAGAAACGATAAAAAGCGTCTAGATCTTCGTATCTAATACCTTCACGGAATCTAATATCGTTGCCTAATAAATTCCGCTCCATCAACATTCCCCAGGCCGAATTGAGATAATGCTTTTGATAGAGCGCAATCTTCATGGCTTGGGTATAGGTTAGCAGTTGAGGGGGATTTGGCGATTTGGTTGCTTTGCGGTTGCGATACTTAATGCCGGTTTCAAATGCAGCGATACATACTTGTGCGCCTGTTTCAGAGATGGTTTTGGTCATCACCTTGAGAGCTTCGGGATATAGACAGTCGTCGGCATCAACAAAGCCGATATATCCGTCTGCTACGGCGTTAATCCCGACATTGCGAGCGGCAGAGACGCCTCTATTTGGTTGCCGGATAAGTTGAAAACGCGAGTCGCATTGGCAATATCTCCGGCAGATATCAGCCGAAGAATCAGTGGAGCCATCATCGATGAGTAGCACCTTAAACTCTTTATAGCTTTGCGCTATAATAGAGTCAAGGCATTCTGCAAGATATGCCTCTGCATTAAAAAACGGTATGATTAGCGTCACTGTCATGTTAAAAAAACGCAATCATACCGTTATTTATTATTTTGCTTGAGTGATTACTCAAAGATATGTTTTAGCTTCGAGAATAGGCGAGAGGTTGTAGAAGTGTCGGGCTTTACATTAGGTTGTTCGCGGAGCGACTCAAAAGCTTCGCGTTCTTTGTCGGTGAGCTTTTCCGGGATGTAGACCATGACGTTGACAAGCTCGTCGCCGGTTTCGCCTGTCTGATAGTCGGGTAAGCCTTTTCCACGTAGACGCAGCACCTTGCCAGGTTGGGTGCCGGCAGGGATGTTTAGTCGAGCTTTGCCGGTGATAGTTACCACTTCCACCGACCCTCCGAGGGCTGCTGTTACAACGTCCAGCATCAAGTTGTAGATTACATCATTGCCGTCACGAATAAGGTCGGGATGCTTGATTTCTTCAATCACAACCTGGAGATTGCCATTTACACCACCATGACGGGGAGCATTGCCTTTGCCGGCATCGGTCAGAATCATACCTTCCGCTACACCGGCCGGGATGCGGAGTTCTACCTGTACGTCTTTGCGCTCTACACCTTCGCCGTGGCAGTGAGGGCACTTCTCTCGGATGATTTTACCTTCACCTTCACATTGAGGACATACACTAATCGTTTGTTGTGCGCCAAAGATGCCACGAACTACTTGGGTGATTGTGCCTGAACCATGGCAAGAGGGACATGTGTCAAACGCGGTGCCATCTTTTGCTCCGGTGCCGTTACAGGTGTCGCATTTTACTAATGTTGGAATCTTTAAAGTCTTGGTTACGCCCTTTGAAATTTCTTCAAGGGTAAGTTTGACCTTGATTCGCAGGTCAGAACCACGACGAACGCGTTTCTGCTGATATCCGCGTCCGCTGGCACCGCCGAAACCGCTAAAGCCGGAAAAGTGGCCTCCGAAAATATCTCCGAATTGCGAGAAAATATCTTCCATGGTGAATCCACCACTGAATCCACCTGCGCCACCACCAAAACCTTGCTGGCCCATAGAATGGCCAAAACGATCATACTGCTGACGCTTGTCTTCATGCGAGAGCACGTCGTAAGCTTCGGCAGCTTCTTTGAATTTTTCTTCCGCTTCTTTATCACCGGGATTTTTATCGGGGTGATATTTTATGGCCAATTTTCGATAGGCCTTTTTTATTTCGTCGGCTGTGGCAGTTTTGCTGACACCAAGCACTTCGTAATAGTCTCTTTTCGTTGCCATCGTAGTGGGTATTTAAGAACGATTCTTCGAGGGATAATAATGAAAGGTAATAAGCTGCTATTGAGCTACAACTACCTTTGCGTGACGCAGAACTTTGTCGTTGAGGGTATAACCCTTTTGAACAGTGTCTTTGATTTTCCCTGAAGGAGTGGTGTCGTCGGCGGGAACCATGGCGATAGCCTCGTGGAGGTCTGCATCAAAATCAGCGCCGGTGGTTTCCATTACCTTTACTCCATTGTCGTTGAGATATTTAACAAACTTATTGTAAATCAAGTTCATGCCTTCCTTAACCGAGTCGGCATCATCAGAGGCTTTGATGGCGTCAAGACCGCGTTCGAAATCATCGAGAATCGGCAGGATGCCAAGCAGCACCTTTTCTGCTGCATTCTTGATTAGTTCGGTGCGTTCGCGCAATGTACGTTTGCGGAAATTGTCAAATTCCGCCATCAAGAACATGTATTCTTTTTTCTGCTTTTCAACTTCAGCTTTATGAGCTTCAATTTGCTCTTGAAGCTGTTCTGCTTCAGAGAGTTCGTTGACAGCATCATCGTTGGATTGAGCTTCAGCTTCATCCATATTTATATCATCGTTAACACCGTCAAAGTCGATGTTATCGGGATTTTGTTCATTTACAGTTCCGGGGTTTCCGGGGTGGTTATTGTGACTATTTTTGAAGTCGTTGTGATTAGTTGTCATATATAAAGGTCAATTATATTCGGTCCTATATGGTAGCAAAAACTTTGCCAAACTGCTCATAAATGCCGTTTGACAGATGATTAAGTCAACGGTTTGAATAGATAACAAGCATCTTCTCCGAAGGGTTTATGTTCAGGCAAGTTGGGCTTTGAGGTGAAGAGACCAAAAACAGCGGAGCCGCTTCCCGACATGGAGGCATAAACAGCTCCTAAATTCAATAATTCTTCTTTGATTTGTTGAATTTGGGGATACTTTGCAAAGACTGTTGGCTCGAAATCATTGATTAATTTCCCTTGCCATTGTTCAATCGGTAGCGACAAGATTTCGGTTAATGCTACTGTCGGTTGCTTTGGGGTAAGTCCGGCATATGCTTCCTTGGTCGATACCGATACATTGGGCTTCACCAGCACAATCCATAATCCTTTCGGTAGATTTAGTTGGATAGGAGAGAGGTCTGTGCCGGTCCCTGTGCAGAGCATTGGAACATTATAAATAAAGAAGGGGCAGTCTGCACCAATCTGAGAAGCATAATTGGAAAGCTCGTCTTGTGATGCGCCAAGGTGGAACAAACTATTTAAAGTGGTGAAGGTATATGCTGCATCTGCAGAACCACCTCCCAGGCCGGCGCCATCAGGCGTTTGTTTGTCGAGGTAGATGGCTACAGGGGGAATGTCATAGCGTTCACGAAGCTTTAGCAGGGCTTTGTAAACCAGATTCTTTTCCATAGGACAATCTACTCCGCGGCCGCAGCACTGAAGCGAATCCTCACCATTGGTAGATGGAACAATCTCCAAAATGTCGAACGAAGGGATATGAAACATAACCGTTTCGAGGTTATGATAGCCATCGGGCCTTTTCGAGATAACGTGAAGGCCAAGGTTGATTTTTGCGTCGGGAAAACTCAGCATTTTGTGTTAAGAGATGAGTGAAGTCTGTTCGAAGTGCAAAGGTAGGAAGAATTTTGCAAATAGAGGTAAAAATGTTAATTTTGCTCTGACCGGTATGTTGCATAGACAATTAATTCAATCTCCTTGTGACATTTTTTCGCACTGTTGCAACCTTTTTGCCGACACTCAAGTCTAACTCAATGAAACACGATAAGACGAGGCGTAGGATTTAGCTCTACAACTCGACGTAATTATTGAAAAAATATATTACAATGAAAAAGATATCCACTCTCATCCTTGCTGCAATTCTGGCATGCTCAGGTATTGTGGCGCAAACTCCGGCAACATCGTCGGATAATACGGAGGTAGGTCAACTCCCGGATTCCATTGAGGCTACAACAAATCAGGCTGTTGTATATGATTTGGCGTCACTTGACGAAAGTGAGCCTCAAGCAGTGCCTACGCTTACCATCTCAGATGGCAAATGGTCAATTCATTTTGGAGATGAACAATTCTGCATCTCCGACTTAATTAGCCATTCTAAATTGGCTGATAAATTAGAGGGACTAAGCGACTTAGAAGGAATCGATGCCGACACCTTTATTATGAAAGATAACATGGGGCTGATTACCATTATGGTTGCGCTCGTGTTTGGTATTCCATGTATTGCTATCGTAGTTGCATTGAGGGTTATTCTGACTTATGTGCTGAAACGCAATAAGAGCAGAAATGAACTGATCAATAACGCGATTGATCATGATTACCAGCTGCCCGACTCATTCTATCTTAGCCAAAAGAATCAGGTAGGACCGAATTCGGGTGTACCCCCTCGCGATTCGCGAAAATTCTATTCTGCAACTACGTTTATTGCCTTTGGTGTTGGCTTTATTGTATTTGCTATTGCTGTTGATGCTGCATTTTTCTATCTCGTTGGCGCAATTCCGCTATTTATCGGAATCGGCAACCTAATCGGATATTTCTGTATTCCGAATAATCCAGAGCCGCCGAGGCGTCAGCCGTACATGTATCAGCAGCCGATGTCATATCCTCAGCCGCAGCAACCTGATCCACAACAGCAACCCTGTCAACCCGGCCAACCCGGTCAGCAGCAGACACCGCCCCCTTACAATCCGTCGTAACGGACTGATTAGATAACTCATACCCTATCGATTAAACATAAGTTTTCATAACCCTGATGGCAAACCGCCGACTTGAAGAAATCAAGCTCCTCGCCCTCTGTATGGCAACTGATAATCGTGATGCTTTTTCACGATTAGTAGAGTTGCATCAGCAGGGCTTGAGGCGGTTTTTGCTTAATATGACTAATGGCAACTATGCTGTGACTGATGATATTGCTCAAGAGACTTTTATCAAAGCGTGGTTAGCTATCCGCTCCTTTCATGGGTTATCCGGGTTTAAGACTTGGCTGTATCGAATTGCGATTAACGAGTATGCAACATACCGACGACAAGCCGCTCGTTACGACACGGTAGGCCTTGATGCAGGAGAACTGGTCATTGAGGATACTGCCACCAAAGTTTCAACGGCAGATGCTCGAATAGATGTTGCTGAAGTGATAAAGCATCTGCCGGAAAAAGAACGAATGGTAACATTGTTGTTCTATCTTGAGGAATTGCCGTTAAAGGAAATTGTAAAAGTTACCGGGATGCCGGAAGGAACAGTTAAATCGCATCTTAGCAGAGCGCGAGGCCATTTGGCGAAAGTTTATGGTAAATAATTTGATTATGAAATCGAAAGATTATTCAATAGAAGAGAAACCCACTGATGAGATGCTTACATCTCTCATTCAGAAAGGATTACCTGAAGCGAATGAAAATCCATGGTTCACTCCGAGAGTCGTAAATCGACTCCCGGCTCAAAGTCGCTGGGGACGCATTTCTATTGGCCAATGGGTGTGCTACTTCCTGGGCTTTATCGGCATGATAGCAATTATCGTTATGTCGAGCTGTTGGTTTATCCGTACTGAATTTTCGCTGACCACACTAATGATGTTAGCACTGGTGAGTTTGCTTATGATTGGTATGGCGGCCGGGCTCATGGTCCCGACGATTATTCGCATTCTGCGTGAGCCTTAACTCTTTGACTATTTGATCAAAACTTTGGCCCCATTGATGATGTATATGCCGGGATTTTTAGGCTCGGCATAAATGGGGCGTCCATAGATGTCGTAGATATATTTTGCGCTATTGATATCGTTAGCGCTGTTTAAGGTCGTGTCTCTAATTATTTCTATGCCGGATTCTTCGCTGTTAAGCATTACCTGATATGAGGTATTTGTATCGGCTATATCTGATGCAAAATAAGCACTCCATGCAGGGATTATATCGCTTTCAGACTTTGCTAGAGTCATTAGCGGCATACCATTGGCGGTTGTTGTTAATTGATATGCAGTTACATTTTGGGGAATTGTAGAGTCAATTATTGTACCGGATAATAAATTGACGGCTACCGGAGTGGCTGTCGTTGCATCAGACTCAACAACTACAAAGTTGTAGCTATTAGCATTATCGCCTTTGATAATCGCCGGAGTATTAGCCGGAATTCTCTCAGTAAGAGCTTCGCAAATGAGCTTATTATCGGCAAGTTTTGTCGGGATATAAACCTTGGGAGCTGATTTTACAGTTGAGCCATTTTGTTCATCGCCGGGGATGATGATTTCAAAAGGAGAGTATAAGGTAGCAAATCCGGCTTCACTTAGATTTACGGTTTTATAATTATCAGTCCAACGTCCGGAAGGGATCCCCATAATAGAGGTTTGTTGAGGAGAGGACAGAATGACATAGACGTTTTTAGTGGCATAGTCAATCATTACTTTTGACTGGGCTTTACTCAGATCTATGATGTCGGTCCCATTATCGCTAAGCAAGTTGAAAGAGGTTTCGCTATCACCGATTTCTCCCCCCTTTTTAATGAACAATGTACCACCATCATAAAAACGCACGTTTGATTTATCTTGAGCACCATCACCAAGATATTCAACCATTGCATTTTGATCGGTCTTTTGTGAAAGCTTGGTAAGACTATCAGTAGTGCGATAGTCGGTGGTAGTGAGCGAAAAGTTGTCACCAAATCCGAGGAGGTTGATCGTATACGGTGTGACAGATGTATGTGTTGCAGACCATCCCGTTGATGTGGTTATGTTGTTAATATTGACCTTCTTTAGCTTAAAGAGGTCTAAACCAACATATTTGACCAATTCTCGCCCTAAACTTGTATAGTCCTCGTCGTTGACATAGCTTAGCAGCTGCTCAGCGTCCTGAGCTATAGCGGATAACATTGTTAGCATATCGGTTGAACCGATGCAATCGATGCTTTCATTCTCGGTTGATTTTGAATTTTCAACTGTTGTCTTTGCCCAACTGTTTAAGGAAATCTTGACGCCTAAATCGCCTAATGTTTCAATGAGAGGTTTGAGTTGATTGTAAATTTCCAATTGGTCGATATATGGAATTTCATCGAGCAGTGAAGCTGACACCGTATATTGCTTTGAGCCTACACTAACGCCCAGCATTGACGTTAGGGAGCTTAAAGCGGCGTCAGCAGAATCGCCTAATGAAATACCTATCGAGGAATTAAAATATACCTCTTTAGGTTCAACATAATATCGACCGTCGGGGCCCATGTAATGACCGTTAACTGAACGCACGGTATAACGCCATAAGCCGTCATCATCGGCCCCGACAGGTGTGATGTAGTAATAAGTTGATAATTCTTTTTCATTGGCATTGCGGCCATTCTCAGATGATAGATCGGCGGTATAATCCTTCAGGCCGTCAACTGCGAGTAGTTTCGCCCCATACACAGCGGTGCCGATATTGAGATTAATAACCGGGATGCTAATTGCAGCGGTAAACTCCTCATCGGTTGTGAGATACGACACGTTTGACAAGAGTGAGGTCATCGCAGATAGCGAGGAGGAGATATTGGATAAATCGAGGTCTGCAAAAGAGGCAATGTTAACAGTGCGCTTAATCTGATACCATCCTTCGCTGTAATCAGGCGTTTGGGAGGATGCATGCATAGCGCTACCGCTTAGCAACATGGCTATCGCAGCATATTTTGCCGATTTTGTGGCTATCATCGTGAGTTTGGACGCGATATTCATTAGAATTGGGAGGATTATCGAGCGAGAATCAGGGCAGAACGATGTTCAACAGAGGTCTTCCCTCCGGGCAGGGTCGCTACCGTATCGTCTTCATTTAGTAAGCCGGTATGGTTCAGCTGGCCGTCACGAGCGATTACTGTCCATTTGCCTTTGGGGAGTTTTACTTCGACATCATTGTCAGATCCATTGAATACTAATTTTATCTCTTTCCATTCATCGCCATTAGCGTTGTTGAGCAATGAATAGGAGATGACATTAGGAGTGGAGACTTTGTCGAATTTGAGATTTTTGGCGATATCAGCAGCCGATATCATACGGAATGCCGGATGCGCCTTGCGCAGAGCGATCAGTTCTTTGTAATAGTTGAACTGCTCGGCATTCAGGTGCTTCAGGTTCCAATCAATCGCATTGATAGAGTCGGGCGATTTATAAGAGTTGTGAACCCCTTTTTTATCGCGGAAGACTTCTTCACCGGCAAACATAAACGGAGTGCCTTGTGAGGTGAATACAATAGTTTGAGCCAAACGCGCTGCGCGTTGACGCTCTGCAGCGTTGGCTGTCGGCATAGACTTAGTAAGCTTGTCGGTTAGAGTAAGGTCATCATGACAGCTCACATAGTTTATGATTTGTGATGGTGAAGATGCGTAGGGAAATTTTGAATTATTCCCTTTAGTATAATCAACTTGAGGATGAGCGGTTGATGCAACAATGCCGATCTTTACAGTTTCCTCATTGCCGGGTTTGCCGGTAGCAAAACCGCGGTCGGAGGCATCGCTATAGTGTCCTTTTACTGCATCACGAATGTCATCGGAGAAAACCGCAATGCCATTCATTTTGGCAACGTTTTCTTTCATAGCGCGAGCTTCGGCAGGCAGGGGAGAATCGCCGGCGGTCCAGCCTTCGCCATAGACAAAGATTGACGGATTGATTTCATGTAGCGCAGCGGCAACTTCGTTCATGGTTTCGGTGTCGTGGATGGCCATAAGGTCAAAGCGGAAGCCATCAATATGGTATTCTTTTGCCCAATATTTTACGGAGTTTACGATGAAATCACGCATTTGTTGGCGCTCAGAGGCAGTCTCGTTTCCACATCCAGAAGCATCGCTGTATGAGCCGTCTTGGCGATGACGATAGAAATAGCCGGGAGCCGTCAAAGAGAAGTTTGAAGCATCATTGTCGGCTGTATGGTTATAAACAACATCCATTACCACACCGATGCCGGCGGTATGGAGCGCCATAACCATCTGCTTCATTTCGCGAATTCTGGTAGCGGGGTCTGAAGGGTTGGTTGAGTAAGAACCTTCAGGCGAATTATAGTTGTAGGGATCGTAGCCCCAATTGTATTCGTTAGACGGTAGATTAGTTTCATCAACCGAATTATAATCGTAGGATGGGAGAATGTGGACGTGAGTTACACCTAATTCTTTGAGATGATCGATGCCGGTTTTGTCTCCGTACGGCGACTGAGTGCCTTCTTCGGTCAGGGCAAGGAATTTACCCTTATTGGCTATGCCTGAATTAGGGTGAACAGAGAAATCGCGATGATGCATTTCGTAGATTACGGCATCGTTGATTGCCTTGACCACCGGGCCTTTATCCGAAGCCCAACCATCCGGGTTGGTGTTGGCAAAGTCGATGATTGCAGCGCGATGGCCATTAATGCCCACTGCTTTTGCCCAGATGCCGGGGGTCTCGTCGAGCCATTTACCATTTACTTTGATGCGGAATGTATAGAACTTTCCATAAGGTACCGGCGAGATTTTTGACCCCCAGGTGCCATTTTCGCTACGTTGCATAGCGAGGGTCTGGAGCGGTTCGCCACCGCGACCATTTTTGTAAATCTGAAGGCTTACGTCTTCAGCGCCTGGCGACCAGAGGCGAAAAGTAGCCGCATCATTGGCAATAGACAGCTCGAGATTTTCTCCGTTGATTGTAGGGTAATTAAGGAATTTGGCGTCAACAGTTCCGGCAGCAACTACAGCAAAATCATCTACAGCAAATGCCGACTGAGATGTCAATGCGGCTCCGGCAACCAGCGAACCAACACATATTTGAAACATGAAATTTTTCATTCGAGATTTTTTAGGTGAACATTAAGGTTAAATAAGATATAATATGCAAAGTTACTCAATCATTTCCATTATTGAAACTTTTGAAAAACTAATTGTGTTATATTAGAAAATCTTCTCAACTCGCAATAGCTTTTCAAGTATATTCCCTCATAATCTTCAACTCTCTCTTATGAAACGTCTACTTCTTAAATCGTTAGGCTTATTCACGGTTATCTTGGCCGTTACCGCCTGCTCTCCGTTTACTTTGGTGAATAGTGAGGTATATAATGACGCTGACCTCGCCTCATATTCTACGTTCCGCATCGTTACGCCCGATATGGGGAAACTTCCTCCGGGGATGGCGATGGTAACCTACTATAATATCGCGGCGGCAATACGCCAGGAAATGACTATGCGTGGGTTTACCGAAAGTCCTGATTCTCCGTTGTTAATTAATATCGCTGTCACAACAAAACGAGAAATTCAAACTGAGCCATTGATGCCTCCTGGCTATTTCCCATACTATGGGCCGTACTACCCTTCGTATATGTGGCCTCGTAGATTCTATGGACCATATTGGCCTGCCGGATATTATTCTAATGCGAAGGTTATTACCGGCATATATGAGGAAGGTGTGCTGACAATGGACTTTGTGAATATCGACACTAAGATTCCGCTATATTCAGCCTCAGTAGCTACGATTTTAAATGGTGGAAATACGCAATATCGAAATCTGCAAGATATTGCACAAGCTGTACAGACGCTCTTTTCGCGCTTCCCGGTAAAACTGCTCCCACAATATCAGGGTAAGAATTAAAGGTTGGCACCGTTTGATTAAATTTAACGAAAATTTAAGCCATAAAATTAAACCATTCCTTATCTTTGTGGTCAGATAACATAATTATAGATTAAACTCCTATAGATATGAAAAAGAAACTATTAAGTGCGTTTGCAGCACTTCTCTGTATGGGCCTTTTCGCTCCTGTATATGCTCAGAATCCTGAAAGTGCAACTAAAGCAACAACTGTAAAGACTGAAAAATGCTGCCAAGCTAAAAGTGCAACTGTTGGCAAATGCTGCAAGGCTGATTCT
>CAZKYD010000030.1:0-9269 GCA_964556875.1 uncultured Alistipes sp. | reverse complement strand
TCCAAAGGGCTACAGCGTTGTATCTTTCTCCAAAAGGTGCAACGCTTCGCTTTGTAAAAAGGTGTCAATTATTCATTCAGATAGCCCTGAATTTGCGCTTTTATTTGGCAGCTTGATTGAGTTTAGTTAACTTTGCAGAAGAATGGAGACGTTAATCCATATACTAACAAGTGGTATACTCATCGGTATTTTTGTATCTGCACCGATGGGCCCGATTGGTATGCTCGTTATTCAGCGGACGTTGAATAAGGGGCGTAAGCCAGCCTTGTTTACCGGTATTGGCGCAGCTCTATCTGACTTAACTTACAGTTTACTAACCGGTTTGGGCCTCTCATTTGTGGTTGATTTTATAACTGCCAATGAAATGATGCTGCAGATTTTAGGAAGCTTGGTTCTGTTAGCGTTTGCGTTCTATCTATTTAAGAAGAATCCAACGATAGCTCTAAAAAAGCCGGATAATCAGCCGAATAATTTCTGGTCGGATTTTGCAACCGGATTCTTATTTACGTTTGCGAATCCGCTGATTCTATTCTTTATCATAGGCCTTTTTGCGCGTTTCAATTTTATCCTGCCTGAATTCCGTTATTATCATTATATTCTCGGCTATGTTGCTATTTTTGCCGGGGCGCTCTTCTGGTGGTGGTTGATTACGTTCTTTATTAATAAAGTTCGAAGTCACTTCAATATGCGATCGCTCTGGATTTTCAATCGAATCATAGCCGGCATTTTGGGCTTGATGGCGCTATATGGTATGTATAATGGCATTAGCGGATATTTGGCTTTGCATTATTAGCATCGACAACGATGTATTAATCCCGATTTAACCATGAAACAAGATCTCCTCTCATCTCATTTGCCTTACGCTCCCCAACTTGAAGATCATCATATTGCTGAAGTAGCAACAATGTTGGAGGATGTTGGCGTCCGCTTATCGGTAGAATCCTTAAACTGGCCTAATGAGTTCCCTTATAGACCACTTACAATTGTGTCGGCAGCTCATTCCGGCAAGCATATTTTTATTGACTTCTTTGTAAGATGTAATTATCTGAGAGCGGTCAACTATATCCCGAATTCACCGGTTAGCGAGGATTCATGTGTGGAATTTTTCGTAGCGCCAAACGTTGGTTCAAAGGCGTATTGGAGCTTCTGTTTCAATTGTATTGGGACGGTTCGTTGTCATTATCATAATGGTAGCGATGCTCGGTTCCTTACAACTGAAGAGTTGGCTCGTATTCAGGTATACTCATCGGTAGGTAAACGCCCGTTTGAGGAAGTTGAAGGCTCCTTTATCTGGAATGTCACTGTAGCAATCCCGTTAGGTTTATTGGGGTTGCACTATAATGGAGAGCCCCTTGAGGTGAGGGCTAACTTTAATAAATGTGCATCAGCAACATCTCAGCCTCATTATCTTTCGTGGGCACCGATCGAAACGGAGCATCCCGATTTCCATCGGCCGGAGAGTTTCGCCCGGCTTATACTGGACTAATGAACGGGTAGGTGAGATTCAGAGAGATTAATCTTCTGAATAGTGACGCAGAACTCGGCGATAAGAGTTGAATATCTTGGATTTGGAGACGAATCCAACATAATGGCTTTGTTCGTCAACGACAGGCAGATTCCATGCGCCGGTGTCATCAAAAGTCTTCATTACTTGTTCCATGGAGTCGGATGTCTTAAGCTTTGTTGTTGCCGAAGTCATGAAGCGGCTAACGTGCAGGCGCTTGTAAAGGTCCGGACGGAACATTATATTACGTATATCATCGAGTAGTACTACTCCGATGAGGCGTTTCTCCTCATCCAATACTGGGAATAGATTTCGATTAGATTTCGAAATGGTGTCTACCATTTGGCGTAGATTCATATCCGGGGTGACGGTTAGGAAGTCGGTCTCAATTACCGAATTCATTTTCATCAGAGTCAATACCGCTTTGTCCTTGTGGTGGGTAAGCAATTCACCGCGTCGCGCAAGACGCATGGAGTAAATAGAGTATGGCTCAAAGATTTTAATTGTGCCGTAAGATAGCGTTGACACTATTAATAATGGCAAGAAGAGCTCATAACCGCCGGTCATTTCTGCCGTGAGGAAGATGCCCATCAACGGTGCATGCATGACGCCCGACATGACGCCAGCCATTCCCATGAGTGCAAAGTTTTTAACGGATAGTTCCATGCCAAAGCCGATATGGTTGATTAGGAAGGCAAAAAAGAATCCGGTCATACAGCCCATATATAGTGAAGGCGCGAATGTACCACCGACACCACCACCACCATTCGTGGCAGATGTCGCAAAACCCTTTAGCATAATAATGGCGCCGATAAACAGTATGATAAACCAATCGTTGCCTCTATCGCCATAAAAGATTGAACCATTGACAATTGATGCAGGATCGCCATTTAATAGCGAGTTGATCGAGGAGTAACCTTCGCCGTAGAGCGGAGGAAAAAGGAAGACTAAAGAGGCTAGAATAATACCACCAAAAGCAGTGCGTTGCCATTGCTTAAGTATGTGCTTTTTGAAGAAGTTCTCCATCATGTTCATCACTCTGGTGAAATAGAGCGATACAAGTCCACAGAAGATGCCGAGAGCGATGAAAAATGGGATGCGCTCCATGATGAATGGCTCACTCTGAA
Source organism: uncultured Alistipes sp. (assembly GCA_964556875.1). Lineage (GTDB taxonomy): Bacteria > Bacteroidota > Bacteroidia > Bacteroidales > Muribaculaceae > UBA7173. The sequence continues at coordinate 6,638 of CAZKYD010000030.1, read as the reverse complement.
CAAAGAAGAACTCCAGATCATAACCGGTAAAAATGTATGCTACAGAAGCTGCCGATATGGACGCAATCAGTAGGGGCATCACTGTTACCGTGGTTAAATCCAACATCAATACCTCTAATGTGAAAAGCATACCGGCGATTGGCGCTTTAAAGATACCGGCGATACCGGCGGCAGCTCCACATCCTACCAAAATCATTAATACTCGTGGCGACAAGCGGAAGGCTTGTCCGAGATTCGAGCCAATTGCAGCTCCGGTAAATACGATAGGACCTTCGGCTCCGACCGATCCACCAAAACCAATGGTGATTGACGAGGCTACGAGCGAAGTGTACATATTGTGGACCTTCAGTCGGCTTTTGTTCTGAGAGATAGCGTATAAGACGCGCGTAACACCATGCGATATGTTGTCTTTGACAATATATCGAACATACCAGCAGGCTATTACAATACCCACACATGGATATATAATATATAGCCAGTTGTTACCACCGTTGACATTTACAAATCCTGTCAGGGAGCTCGAAATTAGATGAATCAGCCATTTTAATATCATAGCTGCTAAGCCGGCAGCAATCCCGACAATCAACGACAGGATAATTACCAGGGTTTTCTCCTTGATATGACGTTCACGCAGGATGAGAACTTTCATCCATAAATTGTGGACTGGCTGTTGTAAAAATTTAGGTAGATAAGGGTCGCGCATAGCTGTCTGTTTATAACGTCATATTCCACGTCCGCTAATGACCGTGTTAACCGTATAGAGCAAAATTTTCAGGTCGACGATTAAAGAGATGTTTTCTAAATAGATAAGGTCGAAACGAGAGCGTTCAACCATTTCGTCGATCGTTGAGGCATAGCCATGTTTGACCATCCCCCAAGATGTTAGCCCGGGACGGACTTGATGTAGTAGAGAGTAATATGGAGCTTTCTTTAATATTTGCTTTATGTAGAATTCTCTTTCCGGACGTGGTCCTACAAACGACATTTCGCCGCATAGGATGTTCCAGAATTGAGGTAGCTCGTCTAAACGATATTTTCGCATGAAGTGCCCGATGCGTGTGATGCGGACATCGCCGGCCGATGAAAGCTGCGGCCCGTTGATTTCGGCATCGTTAACCATAGTGCGAAACTTGATAATCTTAAATGGTTTCTTGTGATAGCCTATTCGCTCCTGGCGGAAGAATACGGGGCCTTTCGAATCGCATTTGATTAGTATGGCTAACAGAAGAAATAGAGGAGAAAGGAGGATTAGTGCTGCAATCGATACTATGATGTCGCCCATGCGTTTTAAGTTGCATGTTGAGTCGGTCATATTTGTCGAACAGATATTTACCAGCGGTTCTCCGGCTATATCGCCGAATTTCTGGAATCTACTAACGATTGGCAGAGAGTTGGGTGAGACAAGAATCGGTATCTCAAGAGGGTAGAGGAGGTTGAGCACTTCAGAGAAATCAGCCGTTTTGCCGACGACAATCCCTTCGGGCACAATTAATGCTGTTAGCTTTAAGTCTTCTTTGAGCTTGTGCAGATCGTTTAATGAAATGACTTTAAGCCCATCGAAGGTCCGGCTATCGTCAGTGGTTTCGGCATTCGGATTGACGTAGGCAACAATTTTATGCCCGCGTCCATGGTTGTTTTCCATTTTATGGCGCAGACGTCGCGATTCGTCATTGATGCCTATAATCACCATTGGGCGGGTTAATGAGCCGCTGTTGATTTTCGTTAAGCCGTAACGTGTGAGAGAAAGGCGGATGATATAGACGCTCCCGAAAAGCAAGACAAAGAGCATCCCTAAGAGTTCTAAGTTGCTGGCTTTATCAGGAATCGGGTCATCAACCAAGGCTAAGAAGAAGATTATTATCGAGCCGATGATGGCGGTGGTGATTGTGGTTAACAGTTCATCAAGGCGCGACCTGAATAATGGCCGGTTGTAATAGCCTGATAAATAGTATAACCCCATCATCATCATAGGGAAGAAGATCTGCCCGAGGATGACCGGACGAATGCGATAATATTGTGCAAAGCTAAAAGTGTCAAGCCCTTGCGGAGTGAGCACTTGAAAATAACGGATAATATTGAAGACAAACCATGCCAATGATGTGGCAATGAAATCGCCTGCAATATATCGTATCCGTTGAGCTTTTTCAGTGATCATTCTTTAGTGAGATAATGAGAAGAATTATAGATAGTGTGGGCTAATAAAGCGAGTTGGCTTATGGGCGAAGAATTTTGAATTCGCCTGAAGCCGACAGCTTCATTACCGTAGAGGGTTGATGCTTGCTGTTGTCGTCACGTCGATAGTCAACAACATAGTCAACAGCATCCAAGATGGCTTGCGATATTTCGCAAAATACAGCCGGGGTTGGTTCTCCTGAGATATTAGCCGAAGTAGAGACTAAAGGTCGGCGTAGCTGCTTACAAAGTTTGCTCGAAAATTCCTCCATAGTGACACGTATGCCAACGCTACCCCCTTCGCCGAGGAGGGCAGGGGCCAAACGTACGCCATGATCATACACGATGGTAAGGGGCTTTTCTGAAAACTCGATAAGGTTGTAGGCAACATCCGGCATGGTCTCTACATAGTTGGCCACATCGTCAGCCGATCCGACCAATACGATGAGGGCCTTGTTGTCGGCACGTTGCTTAATGTCGAATACTTTTTTTACAGCTTCAGGATTTGAAGCATCGCAGCCGATGCCCCAAACCGTATCTGTAGGATATAGTATCACGCCACCACGTTTTACTACGTCGATCGCGCGTTTTAGTTCTTCTTTTAGCTTCTCGTCGTTATCCATATGCTTACGAATTATTGGATAATCTGGATTTCCTTAACTTGGAGTTGGATGGCATTCTGCGCGGCATTATGCTTGTTGTCTTCAATCGTGTAGCAGATATTAAAGCGCTTACCGGAATGGATAGCGTCGAAATATTCTGATTTATTGAAGGCGATGCCGTTGAGAACCTTGCCGGAAGTGTCGTCAACAAGTTCCAGTTTGACGTGCTCTAATTGGCGACCTACCAGTTTCGAGGTGCCAAAATCCATAACATTTCTTGTGCAGAACACCGGCTTTGCGTTGCCCGGTCCGAAGGGGTTGAAACGTCGGAGGGTTGTAATAAACTCAGGCGTGATTTGCGAGAATGTTATGAAAGCATCAATTTCGTAGGTGGGCTTTAACTGCGATGGCAGAATGTTCGCAGCCACATATTCTTCAAATCGACGCGTAAATTCCGGGATGTTTTCTTCTTTGAGCGATAAGCCTACAGCATAGGTGTGACCACCGAAATTCTCGAGCAAATCGCGCGTTGAATCAACCGCACTATAGATGTCAAAACCTTGCACCGAGCGCGACGATCCCGTTGCTAACCCGTTAGAGAGGGTTAGTACGACGGAGGGTTTGTAGTATAACTCGGTGAGACGCGATGCAACGATGCCGATAATCCCTTTGTGCCAGTCTTTGTTGAAGATGACTATGGATTTTTTGTTGCTGCCGGCTTCGATGCGTTGCGATAAAATTTCGTTAGCTTCTTCGGTGATTCGTTTGTCGAGCTCTTTGCGGTCCTTGTTGTATTGGTCGATGTTGCGAGCACGTTGATATGCGTCGTTAATGTCTCGACTAACAAGGAGATCAACGGCTTCACGTCCGCTTTGCATACGCCCTGAGGCGTTGATACGAGGCCCAATCTTAAATATGACATCCGAAATAGAGATTTCTTTGCCGGAGAGTCCGCAAATACGTATAATGGCACGCAAACCCATGTTGGGATTGGTGTTAAGACGACGTAATCCGTAATATGTCATTACGCGGTTTTCGTCGACCATTGGAACGATATCAGCAGCTATGGATACAGCAACTAAGTCGAGCATACCTTCAAGGTCGGTTTGCACGATTCCATTGCTCAATGAAAATGCCTGCATAAGTTTATATCCTACGCCACATCCTGAGAGATGAGGGCATGGATATGTTGATCCCGGCATTTTCGGGTTCAAGATAGCTACGGCTTCAGGCAATTCATCATCCGGGACATGGTGGTCGCAGATAATGAAGTCGATGCCGTGCTCTTTAGCATGGGCAATTTCGACATTGGCTTTAATGCCGCAATCGAGAATGATGACGAGCTTTACCCCTTCAGCGGCAAATTCGTCGATAGTTTCAGAGGATATTCCATATCCTTCCTCGTAGCGAGTCGGAATGAAATAGTCGATGTTGGAGTAGAAGTTCTGGAGATACTTATAGACCAAGGCGACGGCGGTTGTACCGTCGACGTCATAGTCTCCATAGACCATAATCTTCTCCTTTAACCCCATGGCACGATTAAGCCTTTCTACAGCTTTATCCATGTCGGGCATCAGGAACGGGTCGTGGAGGTTCTTCAGCTGGGGATGGAAAAAGCGGTCAGCTTCGTCCACTGAAGTAATCCCTCGGCCGACCAGTAGCTGGCTTACAGGGGGGACCGAGGCGTAGCGTTTTGCGAGCTCCGTCTCGATCAGCTGTTCTTCTTGTGTCAGGGGTAAATAATTCCATTTACCTGTCATTTATGTTATTTTTTTATTAGCGAGGCTAAGAGGTTGCTGCCGGAGGGGTTGGAGAGGGAGGAGGCAACAACTTCTGGAGGGGAGCTCTGCTTGACCGATAAATGTCGGCGTGCTTCCCAAAATTTGACAGGAGAGGGATGTTATGTGATGGTGTACTATACGCCACCATACACTTCACTGCAAATTTACGCAATATTAATGAAATTTCCGATAGTTAGCAAGCGCCGAAAACGCCTTAAAAGCGCGATGACGCGAATATTAGCATATATTAACCTTATTTAACCAGCAAGCCGATGACTAAATTGAAGTATTGTCATCGGCTTGCTGGTGATAGTTGAACGGTTGCGGTTATTCGCTAAATTCGCGATGTAACTGATTGAAGCGTGAGTATGTTTCCGGGCCAAATTTCGCCATAGATACCATTACTTTTGGCAAGGGCTTCTCGATCATGTCGCCTGATTTTGAGAAAAATTTATCGGCATAACATATTAGGCGTTCGAGTGGCGTTTCCGGTAGATATGTGCGATCGAGAGGGAGAGGAAGGTCGTCGGCAACGATTTCTTCATGAGTGATTCCTGAGCCGGTGTGACGTTCGGCTACTCTGGCGTAAATCTCCGGAGCGCCTTCGCGGCGGAGTAGGTCTGCTCCCAGGATGCCATGACGGATATAATGCTCGGTGCCATGACATTCTATGCTCGGCGCGTTTGTTAGGCATATGCCGATATCATGAAGCATTGCAGCGGCTTCAATTTCTTCTCGGCTAATTGTTAGCTGGCGCGAGTCGGCAATGGCGAGGGCTTTGTCGGCAACTTGTCGGCAATGGCGTAAATATATATCCCGAAGAGGGGTCTCTTCGGGATAATATTTGTCAATTATGCGTTGATAATCGAACATTCAGATTGGGGTGTAAAAGGAGTTCGGAATCGAGATTCTGGACTCGTGGTTGTCTTAAAGATCCAAGATCATATTCCAACCATGCACGTCTTCAATTTCACCTGCGCGGATTGCACTAAGGGTTTCGTAGAAGCGGGTTGTTACAGGTCCTGGTTTGCCATCTTTTGAAATGACATATACCTTGTTGTTATCAAGATCGTGGATTTCACCGACAGGTGATGTTACGGCAGCGGTACCACAGGCAGCGGCTTCTGAGAAGTCGGGAATTTCGTCAACGGTGATGTGGCGGCGCTCAACCTCCATGCCGAAGTCTTTTGCAAGCTGCATAAGCGATTCGTTGGTGATGGAGGGGAGGATTGAGTCGGAAGCCGGGGTGATATATTTGCCGTCTTTGATGGCGTAAAAGTTAGCTGGGCCACATTCGTCGAGATATTTCTTCTCTTTAGGGTCGAGATAGAGAACGGCAGAATAGCCGAGCTCGTGGGCATGTTCGCCGGCGCCGAGGCTGGCTGCATAGTTGCCACCTACTTTCCAGCGACCGGTGCCACGCGGAGCAACACGGTCGTAGTCGCGCATCAGGCAGATGTTAGTAGGCTTAAAGCCGGTCTTGAAGTACGGACCTACTGGAGAAACGAACATGATGAAGCAATACTCTTTGGCGGGTTTAACACCAACTTGAGCGGTCATGCCGATTTCCAATGGGCGAATATAGAGCGATGCTCCTGAGCCGTATGGCGGGATAAAGCGCTGGTTGAGAGCGATGACCTTGCGAGTCATCTCAAGGAATAATTCTTCAGGGAGTTCAGCCATTTTGATACCACGGGCTGATTCGCGGATGCGTTTTGCATTTTCTTTCGGACGGAAAACTCTCACTTTACCGTCTTTGCCTCGAAAAGCTTTGAGGCCTTCGAAGATTTCTTGCCCGTAATGGAGAGCGGTTGCGGCAATATGGATTTCAATCGTCTCCGAAGAGGAGATCTCGATTTCGCCCCATTTTCCATCGCGATAGTAGCAACGGACGTTGTAATCGGTCGGTACATAACCAAAACCGAGGGACGACCAGTCAATTTCGGATTGCTTCATTGTCGTGTGAGATAGATTTTCTGCAAATATACGAATTTATTTGTAAAGAGCCGTATATTTGATATTTTTTATATTAAAAAATCTGAAACTTATTTCTGCTCTCTATTTTGTTGTGGTAAAGAAATAT
>CAZKYD010000029.1:1526-21406 GCA_964556875.1 uncultured Alistipes sp. | reverse complement strand
ACTCGCAAGAAAATTTGTGATTTATAAAATAATTTGTTACCTTTGTAGCAAATTATGAATCTGTCGTCAACACATACTAAATACCGTAACTTAAGCGGGCTTATGCAGCGTTCAGCAATGATGATGCGAATGTGCCGATAGGCACGTTATATTATCATGCCATTACGTATGGCTATATCCTCCGACAGACCTCCACCTCTCCTGTTCCCCCATTTTATTAATATTTCTCTTACTTGGATTGCATAATCCTCGCAAGTGCTATATCCCATGCTGCAAACGTATCATTATAATAAGCCGTTCATCCTTGAGAGCGGCGAATCTTTAGCCAATCTAACGATAGCTTACCATACCTTCGGCCAAATAAACGAAGCCAAAGATAACATCATCTGGGTCTGTCACGCATTAACAGGCAATTCAGATGTTGCCGATTGGTGGCCAGGTACGGTTGTTGAAGGTGGTTTTCTTGACCCAAGTAAATATTTCATTATCTGTGCAAATGTATTAGGATCTCATTATGGCACTACTGGGCCGCTTTCAGAAAATCCCCTGACCAATGAACCCTACTACGGAGAATTCCCACTTTTTACAATTCGCGACATTGTTGCTGCTCATCGAGTATTAGCTGCTCATCTTGGAATTTCAAAAGTAAAGATGATTATCGGCAGTTCGCTCGGCGGATTTCAGGCAATGGAATGGTGTCTAATCGACCCTGATTTTGCAGAAACAGCAGCTCTGATTGCCACCACACCACGCACCAAGCCCTGGGCAGCAGCCTTCAATGAATCGCAAAGAATGGCCATTGAAGCCGACCCGACATTTTTCACGCGATGTCCGGAAGGTGGAGCCAACGGCATGGCGGCAGCGCGTTCGATTGCTCTGCTTAGTTACCGTGGTGACAAAGCCTACAATCTTACACAGGACGAAGCAGAGGGCCATAGAGCCGTATTTGCACGTCACGTCAACTCATATCAACGTCATCAGGGGGATAAAATTTGTCATCGCTTTAATGCCTGGTCGTATTATCGTCTATCCCAAGCGGTTGACTCACACGACATAACTCGCGACCGCGGCACAATGTCAGAAGTACTCTCCTCGTTCAAGCCACACACTTTAGTAGTAGCTATCACCTCCGATATCCTTTTCCCTCCATCCGATCATCAAGAATTCATCGACAATATTCCCAGTGTGGAATATCACCTTATAAACTCAGATTTCGGCCACGACGGATTCCTCGTCGAGAACCGACAGTTAAACCAAATCGTAAACCATTTCTTAGACAGCAAATAAGTCAATGGGAAATAAACAGATAAACATCGGTCTTTTCGGCTTCGGCACTGTTGGTCGTGGTCTTTTCGAGCTTCTTCAACGTATCGAGTCGAAGAATGTCACGATTAAACGCATCTGTGTTCGCGACATCACCAAACCGCGCGGCGTAGTGGCGAAGTTCACCGACAATGCGGAAGAGATTTTCTCCGATCCGGAAATAAATTTCATTGTAGAATTAATCGACGATGCTGAAGCAGCTTTCCACATTGTAAAGCGTGCGCTTAACGAAGGTAAAACCGCAGTTTCCGGCAACAAGAAAATGCTGGCTCGTCATATCGAAGAACTTATCGACCTGCAGCAGAAAACCGGCACAGCCCTGCTCTACGATGCATCGGCCTGCGGCAGTATTCCCGTAATTCGCAACCTGGAAGAATATTACGACAACGATCTCTTGATTTCGGTTAAGGGCATTCTGAACGGCAGTTCAAACTTCATTTTGTCGAAAATCTTTAATGAGCATATGGGCTATCAGGAATCTATTAAGCTCGCCCGCGAACTCGGATTCCTCGAGAGCGATCCCTCGCTCGATATGGATGGTTGGGATTCTCTATTTAAGCTCATCATTATCACGATTCACGCGTTCGGCGTATACGTAGCTCCCGAGAAGGTATTCACCTACGGCATTTCAGCAATGAACGATGCCGATATCCAATTTGCCAACGAGAAAGATCGTCGCGTAAAATTAGTGGCCCACGTTGAGAAACGCCCGGATAACACCTTGCTGATGTGCGTAATGCCTCAACTGCTTTCTCGCAACAAATATATCTACAGCGTTGAAGACGAATTTAACGGTGTAGTTATCAAAGGGCTATTCTACGACAAGCAGTTTATGTTCGGACGTGGCGCCGGTGGTCACCCAACCGGTTCAGCTGTCCTGAGTGACATTACTGCATGCCTCTACAATTATCGTTACGAATACAAAAAGCGCCATCAAGCCAATCACCCCGAGTTTGACGACAGCATCCGTTTCAGAGTCTACTACCGCTACTCAGATCCTTCAGATCTCGAGATTGTAGACTTTAGCGATATTAGCGAACGCTACGAGACTAAAGACTACAAGTATGTTGTCGGTCTGCTCTCTCTGCGCTCGCTCCACGAAGCGCAAGAAGAACTTCGCCGACGCAAAGTGTTCGTTGCAGCTTATCCTAACGACTAACTTAAATCCACAACATAAATCAGAAAAACGATGAATAAGCAAACAGCCTCCATACATTTCCCCTTCCAGCAGAAGGACGCCTATAACGCATTGTCAATGCCGGTATATCATTCCGTTGCATACGAGTTCGACAATGCCCACGACATGGCAGAAGCTTTCTGTGGCCGTGTTGATATGCCCGACTATTCGCGCATCACCAACCCCACCGTTATCTATCTTGAACGCAAGATAAAGAATCTTACAGGCGCTAACGATGTTATCGCTGTTACTTCAGGTATGGCGGCCATTAGCAATGCTCTGTTAGTTCTGGCTTCAGCAGGTAAAAATATCGTAACTTCACGCCACCTTTTTGGCAACTCTTTCCTATTACTCTCCTCGTCGCTCAAACGCTTCGGCGTAGAAGCGCGTTTCGTTGATATGACCGATATCGATGACGTAGAACGCCATATCGATGAAAACACCTGTTGCATCTTCTTCGAGACAATCACCAACCCTCAGATGGAGGTTACAGATATCAAGAAGTTGACCGAAATGGCGCATAGAAAAGGCACATTAGTTGTTGCTGATACAACTATGATTCCTTTCACTGTCTTCAATGCGAAAGAAGCCGGCGTAGATGTAGAAGTACTTTCTTCAACTAAATATATCTCCGGAGGTGCTACCTCAATCGGTGGTTTGGTAATCGACTATGGTGTGAAGGGCTTCGCCGAAGGCTTACGCAAGGATGTTTTGATGAACTTCGGAGCTTACATGACTCCTCATGTTGCCTACATGATGAACACCGGCTTGGAAACTCTCGCTGTTCGCTACAAAGCGCAATCAGAATCAGCGCTTGAACTGGCAAAACGTCTCACATCCCACCCGGCGGTTGCAAAGGTTACTTACCCCGGATTAGAGACGAATCCTTACTACGAAGTGGCCACACGTCAGTTCGGCAAGGCTCCCAGCGCAATGCTCACTATCGATCTGCGCTCTGAAGAAGAATGTTTTACATTCATTAATAGCCTCAAGCTTGTAAAACGTGCTACAAACCTCTTCGACAACCGAACCTTAGCTATCCACCCTTACAGCACCATCTTCGGCCCGCTGTCAGTTGAAGCAAGAGCAGCTATGGACGTACTTCCGACAACCATCCGTCTGTCGGTAGGACTCGAAGACATCAACGACGTGCATGACGACCTCGTTCAAGCACTCGACACCGTAGCAAAAATCCATCACTAATCGTTCATAAAAATCGACAATGACACACTACAATTTTGACAAAGTTGTTGATCGCAGTCATACCGGAGCCCTCAAATTAGAGGTTCTGGAAGAACGCTATGGGCGTGGCGACCTTACTCCACTGTGGGTTGCAGACATGGATTTTGAAACCCCAAGCTTCATTACCAACGCATTAAAACGCCGCCTTGAGCACTCGCTTTTCGGTTATACCATCGACCCTCCGGAATATAAACCGGCAATCATCAATTGGTATCAACGGATCCACAATTGGGATATAAAACCTGAATGGCTAAGCTTCATTCCCGGTATTGTAAAGGGGATTGGTATGGTTGTTGATGTATTCACCAATGAAGGTGATAAAGTCATTATACAGCCACCCGTATACCATCCTTTCCGTTTGACTCCACTCGGCAATAAGCGCGAGGTAGTTTTCAATCCTCTGATTGATACAGCAGATGGTAGCTATCGCATGGATTTTGAGCAACTGGAGCAAATCGCGCCAGGATGCAAGGTGTTGATTCTTAGCAACCCACATAATCCCGCAGGAATCACTTGGGACGCCGAGACTCTACGCCGCTTAGCCGAAATCTGTCATCGTAATGGCATCATCGTAATTTCAGACGAAATCCATTCTGAAATGGCATTATGGCGGAACCGTCACATCCCGTTTGCAACCGTATCTGACGATGCCGCTGCTTGTAGCATCACCTTCGGAGCTCCATCAAAGACATTCAATATCGCCGGAATTGTTAGCTCATATTCGATTATCCCTAACAAAGAATTGCGCGAGCGTTTCTATGCATGGTTAACAGCTAATGAGCTGAACGAACCGACGATCTTCTCCCCTATCGCTACGGTTGCAGCATACACCGATGAAGGAGATGCATGGCGCAAAGAGATGTTAAGCTACATTGAAGGAAACATCAACTTTGTATGCGACTTCTGTAAAAAGCATATCCCGGCCATAAAGCCTTGGAAACCGCAAGCCTCTTTCTTGGTTTGGTTAGACTGCCGTCAACTTGGGCTCAACCATGATCAGTTAATCGATCTGTTTGTCAATAAAGCGCGATTAGCCTTGAACGATGGCGAGATGTTTGGTCCCGGTGGCGAAGGATTTATGCGCCTCAACGTTGCATCGCCACGCTCGGTCCTTGAACAAGCTCTGACCCAGCTCCAAAATAGTATTGCAACCCTAAATTGAAAAGCAAGCTCATGTTAGAACATATAAATCATCAGGCTTCTCCGACCTTTTCATTTGAGATTCTTCCTCCATTGAAGGGGAATAGCATCTACAAGGTCTACAATATCATAGATAAGCTGCGCGAATTCGACCCGAAATATATCAATATCACCGCGCACCATAGCGAATATGTCTATAAAGAACTACCTACCGGCGAGTTCAAGCGTGTCAGCACCCGCAAGCGACCCGGAACTGTAGCAATTGCGGCATGTATTCAAAACAAGTATGGCATTGCCGCCGTGCCTCACATCATCTGTAAAGGTTTCACCAAAGAAGAGACTGAGTATGCATTACTCGATCTTAACTTCTTAGGCATTACCAACTTGCTGCTGCTTCGCGGTGATGCTAAGAACGTTGAAACAATCAACCAGGATCCATCGCTCTATCACCAGCATGCCACTGATCTTCAGCTCCAAGTTAACGACTTTAATCAGGGCATTGCTATTGACGGCTCAAAAATTGAAGGTATCGAAACTCCGTTCTCTTACGGTATGGCTTGCTACCCCGAGAAGCACGAAGAAGCGCCCAACTTTGATTCAGACATATATTATCTGAAGCAGAAAGTGGCAAATGGTGCGTCATATCTTGTTACACAGATGTTCTTCGACAATGAGAAATACTACTCATTTGTTGACAGATGTCGCAAGGAGGGGATTACAGTGCCTATTATCCCCGGAATCAAGCCGGTAGTGTTCTGTAATCAGTTGAATGTGCTGCCCCGCGTGTTCCGCAGCGATATTCCTGAAGCATTTGCCAAAGAACTGCGTAAATGCAAGACTGATGATGAAGCAAAGGCTGTTGGCGTTGAATGGTGTATCGCACAATGCCGCGACCTTTTGGCTCATGGAGTTAACAACCTCCACTTCTATACATTCATGGCTTCTGACAGCGTGAAGAAAGTTGCACAAGCCATCTATTAAGAAGCATTCCCTACTATAAGCAGATGACAAAGAACGATTTCATAGAATTGGCAAAGAAACGTGTCTTAGTGCTTGACGGCGCTATGGGTACAATGATTCAAACCTACGGTTTAACGGAGGAAGACTTTTGCGGTCGTTCCGAAAAAAGCGTTAATATCGCCGGTTTTAATCCTACAATTCCTCAAAAGGGGAATAATGACATATTATGTCTTACATGTCCTGACGTAATTGGAGATATCCACAACAAATACATCCAGGCCGGTGCAGATATAATCTCAACTTGCACCTTCAATGCCAATGCCATCTCTATGCGCGACTACGCTACTGACCATCTGTGCCACGAGATTAACCGTTGTGGCGCGACATTGGCGCGTAAAGTTGCGGATGCAGCTTTTGCCCAAACCGGGCGCAAGGTGTTGGTGGCCGGTTCTATGGGACCCACAAATAAAGCGGCATCGATGAGCCCGGATATGAACGATCCGGCTATGCGCGATGTCACTTATGATGATTTGTTTGATGCTTATTGCGAGCAAATTAACGGCTTAATGGAAGGCGGAGCTGACCTTCTGCTATTTGAAACCGTATTTGACACTCTCAATCTCAAAGCCGGCTTGGATGCTGCCACAGAAATTATGCAGCGTCGTGGTAAAGAGATTGCTATTATGGTTTCTTTAACGTTATCGTCAGCCGGTGGCCGTTCATTCTCCGGTCAAACCTTGGAAGCTTTCCTTACCTCTATTCTCCATTCGCCATATATCGTCAGTGTTGGCCTCAACTGCTCATTCGGACCTGAGGATATGTTGCCATATCTCCAGGAATTAGCCTCTATAGCACCGGCTTTAATCACCGCTCATCCGAACGCCGGTCTGCCAAATGAATTTGGCGAATACGCTGAAACGCCTGAGATGATGGCACACACTATCGCAGAATTCCTAAACCGCAAGTTGGTCAATGTAATTGGAGGATGTTGTGGCACTACTCCCGAGCATATTTGCAAGATTGCAGAATTAGCTAAAGCAGCAACGCCACATACCCCCAACGCACACGCCGACGAATCCACCTTGCGTGTCAGCGGCTTGGAAATGCTGGAAATTAAGCCTGAAAATAATTTCGTGAATATTGGTGAACGTTGTAACGTTGCCGGCTCACGCAAATTCTTACGTTTAATCAAAGAAAAAAGTTACGGTGAAGCTGTTGGCATTGCTCGCAAACAAGTAGAAGCCGGAGCTCTGATTCTCGACATCAATCTTGACGACGGGATGCTCGACACCCCCGCAGAGATGACGCATTTCCTCAATCTCTTGGCGTCGGAACCTGAGATTTCCAAGGTGGCGTTCATGATTGATTCGTCTGATAAAAACGTAATTGTTCAGGCACTGAAATCTGTTCAGGGAAAGGCTATCGTTAATTCCATATCCTTAAAAGAGGGTGAAGAACGATTCCTTGCAGATGCCAAAAAAATTCATAGAATGGGAGCGGCCATGGTTGTCATGGCTTTTGACGAACAAGGCCAGGCTACCACATTCGACCGCAAAATTGAGATCTGTAGCCGTGCTTATCGCCTACTCGTGGATGCCGGCATACCAGCTACAGATATCATCTTTGACCCGAACATCCTGACTATTGCAACCGGCATCGAAGAACACGATTCATTCGGTTTAGATTTCATTCGTGCTACTGCATGGATTAAGCAAAACCTGCCAGGCGCAAAGGTTAGTGGTGGTGTCAGCAACCTTTCATTTGCTTTCCGCGGTAACAATTATCTGCGCGAAGCGATGCATGCCGTATTCTTATACCATGCTATTAAAGCAGGCATGGATATGGCGATTGTAAATCCTTCAACCTCTGTAACATATACCGACATTCCGGAGGATTTACGTCAGCTACTTGAAGATGTAGTTTTGAATCGTCGAAAAGGCGCCGCCGAAGATTTAACCGAATATGCACATTCTCATACAGACGGCGCGACCTCTGTAGCGGCTACCGCAACAGTTAACCGTGCAGACATCCCGGTAGATCAACGACTGGCTGATGCACTGATTCACGGCTCTGAGGAGTTCTTAGCAGACGATTTGCAGGAAGCACTATCCGTATATCCCTCTGCAATGAAAATCATTGACGGCCCGCTTTTAGAGGGAATGAATCGTGTTGGCGAACTATTTGGCGAAGGGAAGATGTTCCTGCCACAGGTAGTCAAAACAGCGCGCACAATGAATCATGCTGTTGAAATTCTACGCCCTGTCATCGACAAAGATAAGGCTGAAAACGGCACGACCTCAGCCGGAACCGTTGTTATTGCAACGGTCAAAGGAGATGTACACGACATCGGTAAAAATATTGTAGCAGTAGTTCTTTCATGCAACAACTACAAAGTCATCGACCTGGGGGTAATGGTCCCGACTACAGATATTATTGCTACCGCCCAAAAGGAGAATGCCGACCTAATATGCCTTTCAGGCCTTATCACGCCATCATTAGCTGAGATGATTCATGTTGCTGAAGAAATGGAACGCAACGAAATGTCTATTCCGCTAATTGTTGGTGGCGCAACTACATCGAAGCTCCATACGGCTCTGAAAATTGCACCAGTCTACTCCGGTCCGGTTGTACACAGTTCGGATGCGTCTCGCAACGCAATAATAGCTGCGCGCTTGCTAAATCCTGCTACTCGTGCCACTTTTATTCGTGATTTGAATGAGGAATATGATGCGATTCGCAATGATTATTTAGCGAAGTCGACTCCTCTGATTTCGTTAGCGGATGCTCGTCAACGCAAACTTGCAACCGACTATCTGGCCCCTGCTCCCAAAGTTACAGGACGCAACATTATTGACATCAACATCTCTGACGTTGAAGAATATATTAATTGGACATATTTCTTTAACGCCTGGAAACTTTATGGCCAACAAGTAACCGCTACTTGCGACTGCGGACACTGCCATACACATGCCAAAACAGATGTAACCCGTCAAGCCGAATCTTTGAAGGCTGATGCGTTAAACCTATTAGAACGTCTGAAAGCTGATGGGTTAAGCCATATTCGTGGAGTTGTTGAGATTAGCGAGGCAACTAGCGATGGCGACGACATCGTAGTAGCCGGGAAATTCCGTCTGCCGATGCTCCGCCAGCAGAAAGACATGACCGGCAATTGCGTATCACTGGCCGACTATCTTGCTCCGGCGGATAAAGGCACCGACCACGTTGGACTATTTGCTGTGACAGCCGGATTAAACATGGAGAAGCTTTATAGCGAATTTGCAGACCATGCCGACCCCTATCAAAAGATTCTGTTGCAGTCTTTATGCGATCGTTTGGCGGAAGCCGCAGCCGAGTGGCTCCATTGTCATGTACGTCGCAATATATGGGGATATACACCGGATGAACAACTATCAGTAAAAGATTTATGGCAGAACCGTCATCAAGGAATCCGTCCGGCAGTAGGCTATCCTTCGATACCTGACCAAACATTGATGCTTTTAGTTGACAAACATCTGAAATTATCAGAAATCGGCATCTATGTCACCGAGAATGGAGCCATGGCTCCTACAGCCTCTGTTGCCGGACTTTACATCGCCAATCCGGCTGCTACGTATTTCTCAATTGGCACTATCGCCGACGATCAAATTGCCGACTACGCCCAGCGTCGCTCAATGACAGCCGACACCATCCGGTCACTTCTTCGTCTGTAATTTACAAGTTTACATCAACCGTTAACGGCAATTTTGCCGATGATGGGCCAATGTGTAGTGTAACTCGTCCGGGTTCCACTACAAAGTCGTTCTGCGCATCATTCCAGTAGCCCAGGTCTTTGATATTCACCAACAGTTCTACCGGTTTTGTTTCTCCGGCTTTGATATTAACTCGCGAGAATGCACGCAGCTGTTTAGACGGACGTGCCACTTTCGACTCAGGATATGATGCATACAGCTGAACAACCTCATCGCCATCGCGGTCGCTACGGTTGGTAACAGCGACAACAATGCGTAGTTTCGAGTCGCGACGTTCTACCGTCTGGATCTTGTCATAGCTAAATGTAGAATAGCTCAGTCCATAGCCAAAAGGATAAAGCGGCTCAGTCTTAGCATACATATATGTTCTACCATTACGGATATCATAATCCATCATCGGGGGTAGATCTGTAATATCTTTCACCCACGTTTGCACCGTGCGTCCGGCGGGATTCACATCACCAAACAAGACATCTGCAACACCACTCCCCTGCTCCTGACAACAATGCGTTGCCTGTATAATTGCAGGAAGATGCTCATTACTCCAATTGATAGTATATGGGAAACTGCTAACCAGTACTAATACGGTATTCGGATTAGCACGATACACTAATTTCACCATATCTTCAGTTGGCAACATTAGCGATTCGCGATCGACAGCCTCACGCCCGTCAGACGGCACCGGTACCACTTTCCATGCTGCATTTGTGCCATACGGGTGGTTCCCGACACACACGATTGCCACATCTGCTTTTGCAGCTATTTCTTCAGCATCGCCCATCCGATTATCCTCGGCATACAGCACCTCAACATCTTCACCAACAGCCCGGCGAATTCCATCGAGGATGGTCACTTCATATGCCGGAGTGCCGCTATACCAATCCTGAACGATATGATTAGCATACTGACCAATCACTGCAATCCGTTTAACCTTTTTACGGTTAAGCGGAAGTAACGGAGTAGTCATCTCCCCTATTACATCATTCTTCAGCAAAACAATCGAACGCCCCATAGCTTCACGAGCCAACTGCTTGGCTGAATCTTGCTGATACGGCGGTTCGGAAATGCCACTATAAGGATTCTCTGTGGAGTCAGGATCGTCAAGGAGGCCAAGTTTTAAGGCTACATAGATATTGCCACGAATTGCTTTATCAATATCCGCTTCTGTCAAGAATCCTTGCGCTAACGCATCTTTTACATATTCTTCAAATCTATCTAAGAATTGGCCGGTAGTAGCTTTAACTACAGCTGCAGCGGCTTCAGGGAACGTAGGATATGCATGATGGGCATTCACTAAGAGATTCAAGGCACCGCCGTCCGTACAGATTATTCCATTCTGGCCCCATTCTTTACGAGTAATCTGATCCAAACATGGATTAATACACATCGGAGTGCCATTCCACGAATTATACGACGCCATAAACGCACGACTACCGCCCTCGGTTATCCCCTTATAGAAAGGGAAAGAATAATATTCATGGAACAGACGATTATCAAAATTTGAAGAAGTGCTATCTCGCCCGTCTTCATTGCTATTCGCCAGGAAATGTTTCATTAACGAGGCAGTACGCCAATAGCGAGGATTATCGCCCTGTAGCCCCTTAACGCAAGCCACAGTAAGTTGCGCTGTTAAATATGGATCTTCGCCAAAACTTTCTTCGGTACGCCCCCATCGTGGATCACGCGCCAAATCGGCGTTCGGCGCGCGCATTACCAAACTATGATAACGCTCCCCGCCATTATGCATATAGTATCGTGCTTCAATCGCAGCTTGCTGAGAAATACGGTGCAAAAGGTCGGTGTCCCAGGATGCAGCCAAGCCATAAGATTGAGGGAAGATCGTAGTTGGCTGGTCCGTCGCGACTAACTCTCCTTTATCGTTTTTCTCTTTGCCACCCCAATGAGCAGGCCCTCCAAGCGTTAAGCCATGTAGCCCTTCGAAATGGTTACAATGCGGTATCCCCAGACGTTCCACACCCAAATCTGTAGACAAATAATGCACTTTCTCATCTATTGTCAGCATCGACAATAAACTATCTACACGTTGATCATCAGTAAGATCTTGATTTTGGAATGAATATTTCGGAGCAGCCATCAAAGCCAAGCAGCTCCAAAGTCCACATATAATTGTAGCAACGCTTTTCATGATATTGTTTACGTCTGGTTAATCTCTTGCAAAGTTAATAAAATCACACATATTTATCACCTTTTATAGCGAACTATTTGTAATACAATAAATATTTACTAAATTTGCAAAATCTACAATGTCTCTATCACATTAACCCTACAATTAATTCATGTTCAAACTTAAATGTTGTGGTGTAGTCCTCTCATTATTAGCCGCGGCCCTATCACCGATAGGTGTAAACGCCAATAGCCAGGCTACCCCAAAGAAAGTATCAGTCAAGAAAACTGCTTTTCAAACAGTTTCTCACGATGCAGCCAAAAGAGCTGCAAGGCTGCCTCAAGCAGCTCGTTCAAAAGTGGCAACAAAAGTCTCGCCGTTCTCTATTGCCGGTTCACTCAAATTGCCAAATCTACGCCAGTCATTCTCACCACGCTTCATCGCCGGCCAGGAAGGTAGTGCCCCGGCTTATGCAATGCTCTCATATTCCGATGAATGGGATGAATACGCGATCGATTATGGCATGTACTCTGTGGCTACCGACGGCACCGGAAACGTAACTCAGAAAAGCTCTGCCTACTTCACCGCTAATGGTGGCGGCACAATGACACCCGATGGGTATTATCTTACCTATTACACTTATGATGAGATATTTGGCAATCTAAATATCATTCACTATAAGCTCAATCCTGAGACATTCGACATAGAAGCCGCATGGTACTCGGATTCCCCCGCCGCAATTTCCACCAATATGGTATATGACTATACCACCGGACTTATCTATGGCTGTTTCTATAACAGCACTGCCGATGGATTTGTATTCGCCTCACGCGATTTTGAAAACGAGACCATCACAAAGATTGCCGACTTGAGCAAACTGTGGCACACTTGCGCCATCGACCGCGACGGCACACTTTACGCTATTGATCTCGACGGAGAACTCTCAAAAGTCAATAAAAAGACCGGCGAGCTGACAGATATCGGTAATCTCGGAGTTTCATCAAAATATCTTACATCCGGCTGTATTGACAGCAAAACAGGCGAGCTTTATTTTGCAACCTGTGATGATGATAGTTCAGCGCTATATGTTGTCGACAAAACTACTGCCAAAGCTACGTTAGTAAATTATTTTGAAAACGGCGAGGAATTCTCCGGTATGTTTATCCCTCGTGCCGTTGCAGAAGATGAAGCACCTGCCTCTCCAACCAATATTCAATTCAAGTACGTTGATAATTCACTGTCAGGAACAATGACCTTCGATGCGCCGACAACAACCTACAACGGCGAAGACGCATCTGGCGCATTAACCTATAGTGTTTTAATCTCCGGCGACCTTGTCGCCTCCGGCACAACATCTTTTGGCGCAACCGACGTAGCGGTTAGCTTACCTGCCGTAGAAAAATCCGGATCCTACACGTTCACTGTATATGTATCCAATTCCGTCGGCAATTCTCCCTTGGTAACGGCAACTGCATATATCGGTGATGATATCCCTTGTGACCCCTATGGCGTCAATCTTGAATATAACAACGGAGTTTTCCATCTCTCTTGGGAACCCGTAACGATGAGCTACAATAATGGCTACATTGACTACAATAACGTTAAATATATTATCACTTCCTATCCGTCGGGCCAGCAGCACACTGTCAATTATGGCACCAACGAATTTGAGGAAGCTGTAGCCACTCCTGAAGCTCAAGCCAAGTTCTACTATACTGTCAAAGTAGCATATAATGACTATGAGGGCTCAGAAGTACGCTCAAATGCCTTCTTCCTAGGAAATATAATTCCTCCTTACGACTGTGACTTCGACAGCGAAGACGATTTAGATCCATATACCATTATCGACGCGAATGAAGACGAATCGACATGGTCTATTGACACCGGTAATAGCTCTGCCAAATGTTCCTATAATTCAGAGAATGACATGGACGACTGGCTGATACTACCGGCTGCACAACTTGAAGGTGGCAAACTTTATCAGTTGACGCTCCTTGTTCGTAGCGCAAATGACTTCTTCCCGGAACGTTTTGAAGCTAAAATCGGCACGGCTCCCACGGCTGAAGCCATGACAACAACCCTAATTGAGCCTACCGAGCTTACCACCGGTTCAAATGAAGAATATATTACCTCTATCAATATTGAAAATACCGGTATTTACTATATCGGTATCCACGGCATCTCTGATGCAGATCAATTCTTCCTTTACGTAGACAAGGTTAGCATTGCTGCCGGAGTCTCTACACAAGCACCGGCAGCTGTCAAAGACTTCAAAGTAACACCTAATTATGACGGTCTTGCCGAAGCGACGTTAACATTTACCACCCCTACTACCGATATCAAGGGTGACAATCTGTCGTCTATCAGCAAGATTGAGATTACTCGTGACGACGAAGTTGTTATGACGAGTAAGAATCCTTCTGTAGGTTCAATTGTCAATTGGGTTGATACCAAGGTTAATAAGGGCGATCGTAAATACTCTGTAGTTTGCTATAACGATTATGGTCGCGGCGAAGTTGCAATAGTTAATACCTTCATCGGTGTAAACACCCCATCTGAGCCTACCAACGTACGCGCTGTTGAAACTGATAATCTTGGCGAAGTAACCGTATCTTGGGATGCTCCGAAGACCGACATCAGCGGTAATCCTCTGAACCCGGCATTAGTGACCTATACCGTCATCAACTACAAACAAGAAGTGCTTGAAGATGCATATACCGGCACAGAACTCACTACGCAAATCATTGATGAAGATGCCGACCAGGAATTTACGCAATTCGGTGTGTTAGCTCAAACTGAAAGTGGTATGAGTTCGATGGTACTTTCTGATTTTATCGCAATTGGAAAACCATACGAAATGCCTGTTGTAGAATCATTTGTTGACACCTATGTAAGCTATATTTGGGGCACCAGTGGAAGCTGGAGCATCGGCGCTGACAGCGACTTCTCGGACCTTAATAGTAGTGATGGCGATGACGGTTTTGCCTACTTCTGCGGCCAAAGCATCGGCGATACCCAATCATTCTTCTCCGGCAAAATCCATATTGCAGGCGAGAACCCGGCATTGTCGTTCATGTACTTCCCGATTGCAGATAGCTATAATCCGCTCAAGGTTTATGCCGTAAATAAAAATGAAAGGAAACTGTTACGCACCATTATCAGTGCCACCGATTTCCCGAACGTTGAAGGATGGACACGAGTTATCATTCCGCTGGATGACGTCATCAATACAGATTCGCAAATTGAATTTGAAGCTGAATGTGACACCCACCTCTATGTATTTATCGACAATATCCATGTTGAAAATCTCTCGGAGCGAAATCTTGAGTTAGCTAATATTGCAGCTCCGTCAATGGTAAATCCGAATGACGAATTTGACATTACAGTTCACGTCAACAACTATGGTGCCGAAGCTTTTGAGGCTGACGATTATGTTGTAAATCTCTATTGTAATGGCCAAATCGTTGATACAGCGAAGGGCACTGCATTGAAATCTGCTGAAAGTACATCTTTCGTATTCCACGAAACTCTTGGAGCAACAGCTGAAGAAAAGAACGAATATTATGCAGAAATCGCCAGCAGCGCTGACGGCAATAGTAGCGATAACACCTCTGATACTGTTACTGTAACGGTTGCCTTCCCGCAATATCCTGAACCGACCGACTTAACAGCCACAATTCAAAATAGCAATGTAGCTCTTGCTTGGGGTGAACCCGACATGAGCAAAGTACCATTGGAACAGACTGTTGAAGATTTTGAGACCGGAACTCTTTGGTCGGATCAATTTGGCGATTGGACCATCGTTGATAACGACGGGCTGGATGCCGGAGCTTTATATGGCGTTTCATTCCCCTATGAATATGGCCCGTGCGCATGGTTCATTCTTGACCATGGCGACGAAGATCTCGCGATTGAAGACTACGAAGCTCACTCGGGCGAAAAGTTGATGTCGACAATGTATGCCATTAGTGGTGACTGCGTTAATGATGATTGGTTGATTTCACCAAAGCTATCTGGCGATGCACAAACCATTTCGTTCTACGCCAAGAGCTGTTCTTACTTCTTCTTTGAAACGTTTGAAGTGCTATATTCAACAACTGACACTAAACTAGATTCGTTCACTCACGTTGCTACAGAAGAGGATATCCCTAACGAATGGATTGAATATAGCTACAGCATCCCGGCCGGCGCGAAGTATTTCGCTATCCGTTGTATCTCCGACGACCGCATGATGCTATTTGTAGATGACGTCACTTATGCAGCAGAAGGTAGCAAACCTATCCAAATCGAGTTACTCGGCTACAATGTTTATCGTGATGGCGAGAAGCTTACCGACAACTATCTTACCGCAAAGAATTTCACCGATACCGATGTTGATAATTTCAATCATTCCTACCAGGTTACTGCGGTTTATGATCTTGGCGAGTCAAAAGCATCTGAAGCTGTAACACCGTCGTATTCAGGCCTCAATGCCGTAACAATGAGCAATGTCAAAGTTACTACAGCTCACTCTGAAATTATCGTGACCGGTGCTCAGGGCATGAACATCACTGTAAGTGCCGTAGATGGTAAAGTAATCAATAGCCATTTAGCAATGAATGAAACCACTCGCATAAATGTTCTATCGGGCGTTTATCTCGTGAAAGTTGGTGCTACTACCTACAAAGTAATCGTAAGATAACGATTAACCTGTTATTACATTAACGGAGCTCCCCCACCCGGGAAGCTCCGTTTTTTTATTCATCATCCTCATCGTCATCATCGCGCTCTAAATTAGCTTGTAGCTTTCCGGATTCGAAGCCTTCTTCGTAGCCATCATCATAGCCCTCGCGATATTTCTCGTCTAAATAGCCGGTATAGTCGGAGCGATCATCATAGCTATGTCCATAACCATGGCCATTGCGTCCATCAAATTCGCCGTTTTCATATCCATCTTCAAAACCATCCTCATATGCCTCATCGCCGGGATAACTCTTCTCTGATGTCTTGATTTGCTGCGTAGGAGGCTTCGGGGTTGTATCGCTCACAGTTGTCGGCGTCACGGATACTGCCCGTGGATAATGGTATGGCACTGCATGAGGTGGCGGCGTGGCAGCATGTTCCTGTTTCTCGTCAGACTTGCACGCCACCAATATTAACAATAGAATCGGCAATAAGAAGAATAACTTTTTCATGGAATTGGCATATAAGGAACGATTGCATTTCATTGTTGTGACAAAATTAACTAATTTTCCACACATGACACAATCTAATCAGTAGAATTAGATACGCAGTTCACGTAATTCTTCGTAACTTTGCAGTAGCATTATACATTTCCAATGGTTATGAAAGACAAGATTGTTTCGTTTTGTTGGCAACACTTTCTGTTAGTCATCTCGCTTTTAATAATGACGCTTGGCGTTGCTTGCTGTGTACGCTCAGCCCTCGGCTCGAGCGTCATTAGTGTTATACCGTATGTATTTCAAAACGCCGGTACTCAAGGGCTTGCGCCAGCACTGACTATCGGACAATATACCTACTTGATGAATGCTCTGTTTGTTGTATTGCAAATCGCGATTCTTCGCAAACAGTTCGAATTAGTTCAGCTATTCCAACTAATTATAGGATTCATTTTTGGCATGATGCTCGACTTCTGGATGATGCTGACTACCTGGTTAGAGCCGTCATGTTTATGGCAGCAAGTTATAGTCCAACTACTCGGTTGCATATTTTTAGGTAGCGGCATCGCTTTCGAAGTTCGTTGCGGAAGTGTAACCATGCCCGGTGAAGGTATCTCGGTTGCCGTCAGCCAGGTCTCGCACATCGAATTCCCTAAAGTTAAGATTTCTATCGATGTTGCGCTCGTATGCATCGGAGTGATTTTCAGCTTCATCTTCTTTGGCGCTTGGCAATGGCACATTATCGGTATCGGCACACTGATAGCCATGTTCTTTGTCGGCATCATTGTAAAATGGGTCACCAAATACACCCCCTGGTTTGACCGCATACTGGCATATCGTCCCGGATTCCGTCGCTACATCTACGGCTTAGCGCGTTTCCTATACATCAAAAAGTAGTTCTCCCCTCCCCCCACCACTTTCCCGGGATATAAGCAACTCAATAAAAATAGAAATAGTATGCAACAGAATAAAGCAAAATTTTTTGTTGACGAAAATAAATGCACCGGTTGCGGAAAATGCGTAAATGTATGTTCCGGTCAGGTGCTAAAAATGGTCGACGGACAGCCTGAGATTAAGGACTTTGACCGCTTTGGCTGGAGTGGTTGTTGGAAATGCCAACATTGCTTGGCCGTGTGTCCGGAAGCTGCCATCAGTATTTTTGGGAAACGCCCCGCCGATTCTCTGCCCAAACCTGATGCTACAATTGGAGAACAGATGGATAGATTGGTTGCTTATCGTCGCAGCTGTCGCCGCTATCTCGGCAAGAATGTCGACCGCAAATTGATGGACCAAATTATCAAGGATATGGAGAATGTGCCTACCGGTGGCAACTCTATGACCCTTGAAATGACCATCATTGACGACATGGATGAACTCGACCGAATTTGGCAATTTGTTTACGACGGTATGGAGAAAAACGCCGCACGTGGCTATTATAGCTCCGGCATGAGTCGATCCATGTATCAAACCATGAAACGCTCAGAACAGGCACTACGAAAGGATGACCTGCTGTTTTGCGGCGCACCGCATCTATTTATCGCCCACAAACGCGCCAAAGGGCAATGGGCTCAAGATGATATCGCCGACTGCAACATCGCCAGTGCCTACTTTGAGATGATTTGCAATGCTCACGGACTCGGCACAACCATCATGAGCTATTCGGCAAGTGTTATCAACGATGTGCCGGGTGCACGCAAAATGCTCGGCATCCCTGACGACCACTATATGGGCCTGATTATCGGTTTTGGTTATCCCGAAATCGTTTATGCTCGTGGCATTCAGAAAGATCGCAGCAGCAAAATCCATCGCTTTTCCACCAACAAGAAATAGCACCTTAGATCACAACAACATAAAACACTAGTGCACAATGAAAGTACTTCTAATAAACGGTAGTCCTCACCAAGAAGGCAACACTTTTATTGCTTTAAATGAGATTGCAAAACAACTAAAGGCTCAAAATATCGAAAGCGAAATCCTTTGGATTGGCAATAAGCCGGCTCGCGGATGTATCGATTGCTGCACCTGCCGATGTCAGAACCTAGGGCGTTGCGTATTCAACGACGATATGTGTAACGTTATTATCGATAAAATGGCCGAATCTGACGCCATCGTTTTAGGTAGCCCCGTATATTATGGTCAGCCGGCCGGGCATCTTCTCTCTTATCAACAACGAATGTTGTTCTCGGGAGCTAAGTCGTTTGAGAATAAGCCGGCAGCTGTAGTTTGTGTCTGTCGTCGTGGCGGCAGTTCGGCTGCATTCCAGACATTGCAAATGCCATTTCAAATGTGCAATATGCCAATCGTAACTTCTCAGTACTGGAACATCGTGTTCGGCTGTAAAGAGGGTGAAGCGGCTCTCGATGTTGAAGGTATGCAGACCATGCGCACTCTCGCCAACAACATGGCTTGGCTCCTGAAAAAATTGCACAACGAACCGACATCTTCTCTTCCCGAGCGCGAAGAATATACCGGAATGAACTTTATTCGATGATGAAAGAGGAACTATCTTGGGTATGCGCCATAATGCCTGAAGCCATAAATCGCAAAATTGTTGGCATCTGCAAGGAGCTAAACAGAGGTATTGGTTTACCGGAAACTGTATTCAAATTTCCGCTCCACATCTCCCTGAAAAAGAGTTTTCGCACCCACGACTTTGATGCCGTGCATGCCGATGCTTTAGCTTTAATCAAAGACCACTTGCCCATCAGTTGTAGCATATCAGGCGTTACGCTCCATAAGAATATGATATGGCTGAACATTAAGCCGAATGATTCGCTCCTGAAATTCCATCAAGAGTTGGACACCCTGCTACTCAACAAGTATGGCATCCCCATTGATAAATTCGACAAGGTGTTTCAGCCACATATCAGCCTCTTTACATCCGGCGACCGCGACGACATCCAAGATATGTATTCCATGCTGCAAGAGGAAAACTTACAGATCCAAAACGTTGAATTTCGCAAGTTTGTAATCGGCTCCTCCATCCACCGCGACACCTTCTACAA
>CAZKYD010000029.1:0-1426 GCA_964556875.1 uncultured Alistipes sp. | reverse complement strand
TACAATCTTTGAGGGTTATAGGTATTTGGAGGCTTCACGGATGCTCAATGGAGCCATCAGATGACGATATTTTTCAAGGAATTGATTTACCCAACGAGGATTAGTCTTAGAATACTCGCGCAAGCTCCACCCTATTGCCTTGTTGATAAAGAACTCCTTACTGCCAAAATTATTGACTAAGATGGCCTCCAACAGAGCTTCGTTGGTTTTCGCCCTACGGCCAATTTGATGGTCGATAGCAACACGTCGAATCCAAAAATCTTCATCCGTTGACCATTTGAGCATCAAATCATTGACCCGCTCGTCGGCAAAAGCGATGCTTCCAATCACACGATCCAGCCCGTCAATCATATCCCACCACTGTTTATGCTTAATGTAGCGGGAAAGTCGAGGGATATCGTCGAAAGTCAAATATGATTTTAGCGCCTTAAGATAATCCAGCACAAAATATTGCAACTCACGATATTCATCATCAAAGCAAAGATCAAGCAACGCCCAATCTATCACGCCAGACTTCCTATCTCGCTTAATCAAATCTTGAAATACCACCTTTCGCTCAACAGCCTGAACGCCATAGAACTTAAACTGATTCCGCATATACGCAGCCATCGGCCGAGCCTTCTCTACATTGGCAAGGCCTTCCAAGCACTGCTTCAACTCTCGATATTTTTCTATTGACTTTTCCATCACACCTTCTTAATCAATTCATTTACGTCTTATTACGCAATCTATTTACGCCCTAGTAATCAATTCATTTTCAATGGCTATTAAATTGCTACTGCAAATTTAATGAAAAAATTTCCTTATTTAGTCAAGATATGTAGTATCTTTGAGACTGAAATGGATAGAAATAAGAACATATCACTTGTGATACGCCGATTATTGGCTGAGCATCCTGATGCTGTAGGTTATACGATACCGACATCATTGGATGAACAGCAGTATATGATGCGTGCGCTACTCAATGTACGTCCGCCCGAGCCGGCTGATGATGAGCTATTGGCTACACAAGACCTTGCATTGCAAGCGCAACTTGCCGACAAGGGAATAGTTAAGATTGAAGATATTGCATCAAGCCAACTCGACAAACGATTATACTTGTGGCAAGGTGACATAACACGTCTGCAAGTGGATGCCATAGTGAATGCAGCCAATAGTGCTCTGTTAGGCTGCTTTGTGCCGAATCATCGCTGCATTGACAATGCTATACACTCTGCTGCAGGTATTCAGCTTCGTCTCGCTTGTCAAGAGCTTATGTCGAAGCAAGGATACCCTGAACCGACAGGCAAGGCAAAGATTACACCGGGATTCAACTTGCCGTCGCGCTATGTGCTTCACACCGTTGGGCCAATTGTCCGTGGTGGAGCACCGAGCAAGAAGCAGTGCGAAGAGCTGGCAAACTGCTATCGAGAGTGCCTTAAATTAG
>CAZKYD010000028.1:0-21459 GCA_964556875.1 uncultured Alistipes sp. | reverse complement strand
GCCATGAGTTAATAAAGGTAGAGAAAATCCGCACAAATGTAAAAAAAAAAAAACTTCCACCAAAATTTCTGAATAAAAATCGCACCTTTTATGTTGTAAAACATATTTTCCCCTAATTTTTGCCTATAGGGAGATGATAAAGGTTGAATGTGGCGGGGGGATTAGTTGGCGAAGTCGATGGAGAGGCCGAGCTGGAAGCGGCGGGGATTCATGGGGTAGTGGGGCATCGAGAAGTAGTTGTCGCCGGTGAGACCCTGGTTGACGTGCGACATCATGAGGAAGAAGCGTGTCTTCGACAGGCGACAATTGATGTAGAAATTCATGAAGGGATAGTTGCCTATCCACTTGCCGTCGGAGTTGGTGAACTGCATGGTTGCAGGTTGATAGTCGACGGGTTTGTAGCGTGTGAAGTAGTTGCAATCGATGCCTAATTGCATACGAAGGGTTGCTATTCTAAACGTTACATACATGTTAGAATAGATGGCCAATTTCGGCAGGGGGATGACATTATCGTTGGATGATGTCTGATATGTGATGCGGTTTTCCCAGTGGAAACAGCCGGCATGAAGGTTCTGATTTAATGTTGCGGAGAAGACTTGAACGCTGCCGTCGTTCTGTTGGGCGAGTGAATTGCCGTCGAAATAGAGTGCGTTCTGAACGTTTTCTACGCCGGCTGAGAGTGAGGTCCAGGTCCAAGGGATGTGGATTTCGCCCCCAACGCGGAAGGTGCGGGTTTTCGAGAAGTCGTTTTCCCAAATGAAGTGGTTAGAGAGGAAGTGCTTCATGAACCATGGCGCGGAGAGGTTGGTAAATTTACCGTTGGCACGCACGTTGACGGTGTCGCCAAAGAGGGGGATGCGCGTTGTGATGCCTCCGTCGACTTTGATTTCGCCTGCGGCTTCTCCGATTACGCCTAATTCGCCGGTGACGTCGTAGTTGATGATGCGTCCTTGCTGTTTGGTTAGCTGTGCGCCTACCCAGAGCAGGTTCTGCTTTTCGGAGGTCAGCACGTCGGGGTAGGAGTTGGCTGCGAGGCCTGAGTCGGTGGTGTCAGTCTCTGGGAGCACTGTGTCCATCGCGTAGTGGCGCATTTCGTAAGTAGCATAGACGGCGAGGCCGGCTTTTGCATACTTGTTGAATCCTTCGAGCAGCGATAGGCCGAGGGTGTTTCTAAAGCTCCAGAATTTTTGAGTGTCTTCGGTTTGGGATGGGTCGAAATAGGTGTTATCCCAAAACGACATATTCTCTTGGGCGTTGTAGTTTTTGAATTCGTGGTTGCCCGTGCGATATTTCATGGTCCAGATGATTGATGTCACCGGGACGAGTGTGCGGTTAACCGTTGTATCGTTTACTTGTTCTTCTTGGTAGAAGCCCATTTTGTAGCGGCCATTGAAGTAGAATTCGCCGCCGTTGACGTTGTTCTGCGCCGCGTTAAGATTTGTGGGGATTTGTTTTGCTTCTACCGAGTTTTGTCCGCCTTGCACTTCGGCGGGGTCGGTGATATATAGGTCGTCGGTAATACCACCGTTGTCTTGTACGGATAGGGCGTAATGGTAACCGTAGGTTTGCACTTCGAAGCGCTCACCGATATACGACACAGAGGCGCCCCATGTGAAGTTCTTTGCAGCCTGGTTGGCATACATACCTTTGGAGTAGGGGTAGTCTAAGATAAAGCCAACTTGGGTGCGCTTATTTGCGTTCGCTGAGAAGTCGATTGAGAAATTGTCCTGATTGTTTTCTTTTCCGCCGCCGAAGCTGTAGCCTAAAATCGTGGTTGGGATGCGTGTGTTATAGAATCGCATTTTGCTTTCATCGGGGAGCCAATGCGAAACCGGGTCGCGAAACATGAAGTCGCTAATCCCTTGGCGATCGAAGTAGATCATGTTGTAGCCTTCGGCGCAGTAGTTGCCCGTGGTGGCGTAGGCCGGGGAGATGGTTTGGGGTACAAACCGCAGCGAATAGTTGGTATAGAGTGTGTCCAGGTCGACAGATTCACGCAGGCCCAGGGGCTGCAATAGTTTCCAGGAATAGGAGGGCTCTAATACCGGTTTTTTGGCATCGGCAGGAATAGCAAAGCCCATGACCGCTAAAACAGCGGTCATGAGCATGCATTTCTTTATACAATCGGGGTGTATCAATTAAATAAGATACTGCGATGAAATCGATTCGTTATTGTGAACGCGACGGATAGTG
The DNA here is from genome assembly GCA_964556875.1 of uncultured Alistipes sp. Classification (GTDB taxonomy): domain Bacteria; phylum Bacteroidota; class Bacteroidia; order Bacteroidales; family Muribaculaceae; genus UBA7173. The sequence continues at coordinate 19,266 of CAZKYD010000028.1, read as the reverse complement.
TCGGCAAACATTTTGGCAACAGAGAGGATGGTAGCCTTCTTACATTCTTTGTTGAAAGGAATAGAATTTGAGAAGATGATCTCTGTAAGGCCGCATTTTTCAACGCGTTCAGAAGCGGGGTCGCTCATGATAGCGTGAGATGCTAATGCACGCACCGACTTAGCGCCGTTTGCGAGCATCAGGTCAGCAGCTTTGGTGATAGTGCCGGCTGTGTCGACCATGTCGTCGATGAGGATTACGTTCTTGTCTTGAACGTCGCCGATAACGGTCATGTTAGCAACAACGTTAGCTTTTGCGCGCTGCTTATGGCAGAGCACCAGAGGAACGTTAAGGTATTTTGCGTAGTTGTTGGCACGCTTAGCACCGCCAACGTCGGGAGTAGCAATTACTAAATCCGGCAGGTTGAGCTGCTGAATGTAGGGCAGGAATACCGTAGAAGCATACAGGTGGTCAACAGGGACATTGAAGAAGCCCTGAATCTGATCGGCGTGGAGGTCCATAGTAATCACGCGGTCAACACCGGCAGCTACCAGCAGGTCGCTGACAAGCTTAGCAGCAATTGACACACGGGGTTTGTCCTTGCGGTCCTGACGGGCCCAGCCGAAGTAAGGAATAACAGCAACAACTGACTTTGCCGAAGCACGCTTGGCAGCATCAATCATTAACAGCAGTTCCATAAGGTTGTCGGAGTTGGGGAATGTAGACTGCACAAGATAGACTTCGCAGCCACGAATAGACTCTTCGTAAGATACTTCAAACTCCCCATCGGCAAAGTGAAGGATGTTCATTTTACCGAGTTCGATGCCAAGATCTTCGCAGATTTCTTCTGCCATGTAACGCGATTTAGTACCTGAAAAGACCTTGATTGGCGGTAACAGTGGATTCATATTATTATGATATGAGTAGGAATTGTTAGTGCAAAGTTACATATTAATCTGCGGACCGACAAATATTTTTGCGTCGGTTATGCGACGCAGAAAATTTCCAAGCCACAGCGCCCCATGGAGCGATATGGGTGCGGAATGGTTCATCTTGGCTAACAGTCAGGTCGGTTTCTCGGCCTGAGATAAGTTCTGTTCCTTTTTTTACACCGGCTTTTATCTCATACATGTCGAGCGCTAAGCCGGGAAGGTTTATAGATAGTTCGGATGCTTGCTCCGAGAAATTTACAGCGATTAGGATAACATCGTCGCCGCTACGGCGTAGGAAGGCGTAATGGCGGTGAGGCGAGAAATGCTCGTTGTGGAAGTTGACATACATCAGGTCGAAGAATTCGCCTTGGCTGAGCGCTTTCTCGGAATTCAGCAATTTTAGCACGTGGGCGTAAACGCCACGAAGATTTTTCTCGACAGATGATAGCTTGCCGCCATCGGCTTTTCCGCCGTTCAACCAGCGGCGCACCGTCGGGATTGACCAATAGTCGAAAATCGTTGTCCTGCCGTCTTTGCCCGAGAAGCCTTCAGCGTCCTCAGCTTTTTCGCCGAGCTCCTGGCCGGCATAGAGCATAAATGGCCCGGTCGACATCATTGAGCTGACGATCAAGGAGGGGAGCACAGTAGTAGCGTCGCCGGCATATTGAGCTGAGGCGAAGCGCTGCTCGTCGTGGTTTTCCAAGAAGTTGAGCATTTTGGAGCCGATACCGTCAACTCTCTGCCAGCAATCGGTAATCGTGGCGGCTGAATGTTGACAGCATTGAACTGCGCGCAAAGTGTCGTAAAGATTTACCTTATCATATAGATAGTCGAAGTGGCCTCTATCCAGGAATTCGCGATATTGGTCTACATTGTAGATTTCCGCAATGAAGATGATATCGGGATAATGCTCCTTGACTTGCGGAATAGCCCACTCCCAGAATTCCACCGGCACCATGAAGACCATGTCGCAGCGGAATCCGTCAATTCCTTTCGAAGCCCAATAGCGGAGGATGCGTAGCATCTTGAACCATGTGGGGGGAATGGGGTCGAAATGACGGCTGCCGTCGCCATAGTCAACGCCATAATTGAGCTTGACGGTTTCATACCAGTCGTTGTGTGACGGGAAGGCGTTGAAGCAGTCGTTGCCCGACGCTTTGGCGGGGAATTCTACATAGTTGCCGATATCAAAGCTCGGTTGGAACTGCTGACGGGGAATGTAGTAGAAATTGTTGGTTGGGGAGAAGAAGTATGTCTCGTTATCTCCTTGACCGAAATCTTCAACTCCGGCAGGCGCGACATCCGAATGATAGCGACGAGCTACATGATTAGGCACGAAGTCAATCAGCACTTTCATTCCGGCGGCATGAGTGCGCTCTACAAGCTGTTCAAACTCGTCCATTCGCTTTGGGACGTCAACGGCGATATCGGGATCGATGTCGTAGTAGTCGCTGATAGCGTATGGAGAGCCGGCTTTTCCTTTTACAACCATTGGGTTGTCGGGGGTAATGCCGTAGGCAGAGTAGTCGGTAGCGTGGGCGTGCTCGATGACACCGGTATACCAAACGTGAGTAACACCTAACTCCTTGATGGCGTTGAGCACTCGCGGAGTAATATCGTTCATTTTTCCGCAGCCGTTCTGCTCGATGTCGCCGTTGGGGATGCACTTGGCATTAGTGTTGGCAAACAGTCTGGGCAACAGCTGATAAATAACAGGTTTTTCTGTTTTTGCGTTACTCATTTTGGCTTTACTTAAGCGTTGATTGGATTTAGTTACCCATCTCGGAGAGGAATTTAATACGCATCATGCGAATTTCCTCTTCGGTGTAGTCCTTACCTAATTCTTTGATAGCTGCATTGAGCGAGTCAGACTCGGCTTCTTTGAAGTAATCAAAGATGTCTTCTTGATGGTCGTCATCAATCACTTCGTTGATGAAGTAGTCGATGTTGATTTTTGTACCGGCATAAACGATGGCTTCAATTTCATCGAGAAGTTCACCAAATTCCATGCATTTAGAGTTAGCCAATTCATCAAGGTCGATTTTGCGGTCGATAGCTTGAATAATGGAAATCTTCATGCGGCTTTTGTTGGCTACGGAACGCACGCGCAGGTCTTCGGGGCGTTCAATTTCGTTTTCTTCTACGTGAGTTTTAATTACTTTGATGAAGTCTTCACCGTAACGTTTAGCCTTACCGGCGCCAACACCGGTGATGTTGGCCAATTCCTCAATTGTAATTGGGTATGTGGTTGCCATAGCTTCCAGCGAAGGATCCTGGAAGATTACATAGGGAGGAAGGTTTAAGTGTTTAGCAATTTTCTTGCGAAGGTCTTTAAGAATGGAGTAGAGTTCGGGGTCAACAGCGCATGACGCACCGCTTTTGACAACCACTTCTTCATCTACCTCCGAGAAATCATTATCTTCTACGATCATGAATTGTGTAGGTTTTTCGAAGTACTCTTTGCCTTTGGCGGTCAGATGAATCAGCCCGAAATTCTCTACGTCGCGTTCGAAGAAGCCGGCAATGGTGGCTTGGCGAATTACGGCGTTGAGATATTTGCGGTCAGTGCCCTGACTGCAACCAAAGACTTCTAATTCGTTGTGTTTATAAGTTCTTACGTCGTTAGTCTCTCTACCGACTACGACATCAATAATATGGTCAGCCTTGAATTTTTCTTTGAGAGCAATGACTGCTTCAATTATATTGCAGAGGTCGTCTTTAGCGTCGACCTGTTTTTTCGGATTCAGACAGTTGTCGCAGTTGCCACAGTTGTCTTCGGTATATTCTTCGCCGAAATAGTGGAGGAGGGTCTTACGACGGCACACCGATGATTCGGCGTAGCTGGCGGTTTCCATTAGCAGGTGTTTGCCGATTTCTTGTTCGGCAAGCGGTTTCCCCTGCATGAATTTCTCAAGTTTCTTGAGGTCTTTTGAGGAGTAGAAGGTGATGCAGGTGCCTTCTCCGCCGTCACGTCCGGCGCGTCCGGTCTCTTGATAGTAGCCTTCAAGCGACTTGGGCATGTCGTAATGGATTACGTAGCGCACATCGGGCTTATCGATGCCCATGCCGAAGGCGATGGTGGCAACGATTACGTCGACTTGTTCTAACAGGAATGCATCCTGGTTGGCCGAACGGGTTGCGGAATCCATTCCGGCATGATAGGGGAGGACACGGATATTGTTCACTTTCAGCAACTCGGCGAGTTCTTCAACTTTCTTGCGGCTTAGGCAATAGATGATGCCTGATTTGCCTTCGCGAGCTTTAATGAACTTGATGATTTCGCGGTCGATGTTGGCTGTTTTCGGGCGAATCTCGTAGTAGAGGTTCGGACGATTGAACGATGATTTGAAGACTACGGCATCGTTCATGCCGAGGTTCTTCTGGATATCGTGTTGCACTTTCGGAGTAGCCGTTGCAGTAAGGGCTATTACCGGACGTTGCTGAATTTCATTAATGATTGAGCGAATCCTACGATATTCCGGGCGGAAGTCGTGGCCCCATTCTGAGATACAGTGGGCTTCGTCGACAGCATAGAAGGATATCTTGATAGTCTTTAGGAATTCAATGTTATCCTCCTTTGTTAAAGATTCCGGGGCTACATAAAGCAATTTCGTCTTGCCGGAAGTGACATCGGCTTTTACTTGGTCGATGGCAGCGCGGTTTAACGACGAGTTTAGAAAATGAGCAACGCCGTCGTCAACAGAGAAATTACGCATGGCGTCGACCTGATTTTTCATCAGGGCGATCAGCGGCGAAATCACGATTGCGGTTCCCTCCATGATTAATGAAGGGAGCTGATAGCAGAGCGATTTCCCGCCTCCGGTGGGCATTAATACAAATACGTCGTTGCCCGCCAATAGCGAAAGCATTATTTCTTCTTGGTTGCCTTTGAAGTTGTCAAAACCGAAGTGCTCTTTCAAGGCTTTGGCAAGTTGTTGCTTCTGGGTCATGGGAATCTTAAGGTTATGGAGAAAAAGGTAGGAGATTCGTTAATCAGTTATCAAGCTTCTTTGACGACGTCTTTGTTCAATTCGAAATGAGACTGCTGCAGCTTGTTTACAACATAATCGGCAGTAACCTCAAAGGATTTCTTCCCGGCTGAGGGGAGTTCGAACATGGCGTCGATCATCACTGTTTCAACGATAGCGCGTAATCCGCGAGCGCCAAGCTTATACTCGATGGCTTTGTCAACAATCATGTCGAGAGCGTCGGAGGTAAACTTCAGTTTCACACCGTCCATCGCGAAGAGCTTTTCATACTGGCGTGTGATAGCGTTCTTCGGTTCGGTCAGCACTCTGCGTAGAGCATCGCGATCGAGGGGATCGAGATGGGTAAGAATCGGCAGACGTCCGATGATTTCGGGAATCAATCCGAACGACTTGAGATCCTGAGGAGCAACATAAGCGAGATAGTTATCTCGGTCGATTTTGCGACGTTCGGCATCGGTGCTGTAGCCAACTACATGGGTGTTCAGGCGTTGCGCGATTTTACGCTCGATGCCGTCGAATGCACCGCCGCAGATAAAGAGGATATCCTTTGTGTCGACGGGTATCATCTTCTGTTCGGGGTGCTTTCGGCCTCCTTGCGGGGGTACGTTGACGATAGAGCCTTCGAGAAGTTTCAGGAGGCCCTGCTGTACGCCTTCGCCGGAGACGTCGCGGGTTATGGAGGGATTATCACCCTTGCGGGCGATTTTATCTATTTCGTCGATAAAGACTATGCCACGTTGCGCTTTGGCTACATCGTAGTCGGCAACTTGGAGCAGGCGGGTCAGAAGGCTTTCGATGTCTTCACCAACGTAGCCGGCCTGGGTCAGCACGGTTGCGTCAACAATTGTGAAGGGCACGTCGAGCATTCTGGCGATGGTTTTCGCCAAGAGGGTCTTACCGGTACCGGTAGGGCCAACGAGTATGATGTTACTTTTCTCGATGTCGACATCAGCCATTTCGCCTTCGCCGCCTTTCTCTTGGGCGAGTCGTTTATAATGGTTATAAACGGCAACAGAAAGGTAGCGTTTTGCGCTATCCTGGCCGATTACGTATTGGTCGAGAAACTTGCAAATTTCTTGGGGCTTTGGAAGCTTGGCTAAATCTGGCTTGTCGTCTTTTGTGCCGGGAGCTTTAGCTGAGGATGCGCCGGAGCCTACTTTATGGCGATAGTCGGCCAGAAGTTCGTGAATCTGGTCGGCACATTCGGCACACAAAAACACTCCGGGCTGAATCCCGGAGGGGATCAGCACTTCGGAGGCGGAACCCGGACGTCCGCAAAATGCACATGTTTCTTCTTTCTTTTTTGCCATTTAGAAATTGTACCTTCGAGTAAAAAAGTTTAGTTACGAGTTATAGGTTATGAGCGTGGCGAGACATAAATGCCAATGCCTCGCCGGCTGAATTGGTTACGCGTGGATTAGTGGCGAGCTTTCAGGAGCACATCGTCGATCATGCCGTATTCTTTGGCTTCCTGAGCTGTCATCCAGTAATCGCGGTCGGAGTCGCGTTCTACTTTTTCGATGGGCTGGCCTGAATGGTCGGCGATGATTTGATAGAGTTCTTTCTTGAGTTTCAGAATTTCGCGAGCTGTAATCTCGATATCTGAAGCTTGGCCCTGAGCGCCGCCCATCGGCTGATGGATCATGACGCGTGAATGGCGCAACGCGAAGCGCTTGCCGGCAGCACCGCTAACGAGCAGTACGGCAGCCATAGAGGCAGCCATGCCGGTGCAGATAGTGGCTACGTCGCTGGAGATATATTGCATTGTATCGTAAATGCCCAATCCTGCATAAACTGATCCGCCGGGGGAGTTGATGTAGATAGAGACATCTTTTCCGGGGTCGGAGGAGTCGAGGTAAAGAAGTTGGGCTTGGATTACGTTAGCAGTGTAATCGTTAACGTCTGTTCCGAGGAAGATGATGCGGTCCATCATCAGGCGCGAGAATACTTCGATTTGGGCTACATTTAGCTGACGTTCTTCGATGATTGTAGGGGAAATATAGCTTGAACGGATGGCCGCGTCGGAGGCAGAGATATATTGGTCGAGCGCCAAGGAATTCATTCCGAGGTGCTTTACGGCATAGTTGCGGAAATCGTTATTCATATTCTAAAATTCGTAGGATTATTTTTCTTAGTCAAAGATACTAACTTTTTCCCGGAAATCAACAATATTAGCGGAAAATTTTTTAGTGGTAAATATTTATTTCAAAAAAAATCCACGCTTCCGCGATTCAGCGGTAGCGTGGATTCGATGTATTGTTATCAGCTGAAGGGTTTCAGCTCGATTTTCTCGTAGGAAATTTCGTTGGGGCGGCGGGATTATTCAGCTGCGCCTACGAGTTTCTTGAATTCGTCGAGAGTTACGGTCTGTTCCTGAGCGTCAACGAGCGCGCGGAGGGCGTTGAAGAGCTTGAGGTCAGCGGTCTGTTCGTGGAGCTGACGAGCGAATTTCTTGTCTTCGAGCATGCGCTTTGCGTAGTCGGTGATTACGTCGTCGGTCATGTTCATCATGCCGTACTGAGCGAACTGACGAGCAGCGGTGCCCTTTGCGAAGTTGAGGAGGTCTTCGTCAGAAACGGTGATGTCTTGCTTCTGAGCGATCTTGCCCTTAACGAGTTCCCACTTGATAGAGGGGAGCATGTTTTCGAATTCGGCATCAACTTTTTCTTCGGTCAGCTCTTCGTTGCGAGCTACGAGCCATTTCTTGAGGAACTCAGTGGGGAGTTCGAAGTTGCCGAACTTCTCAACGAGTGTTCTCTGAACGTCGAGGGTGAACTTGTAGTTAGAGTTGGGTGCGAGTTCGTTGGCGATAACCTGCTTGAGGGCTTCGAAGTATTCTTCTTCGTTCTTGATTTCGCGGCCGGCGAATACTTCTTTGTAGTATTCTTCGCCGAGTTCTGCGGGCTTGAGAACGATGATTTCAGAGATTGCGAGTTCGAAGTCGGAGGTTACGTTAGCAGCCTGTTCCTTGTCGATTTCGAGCATTGAAGCGAGAGCAGCCTGGTTGTCGCCGCAAGCTTTAGCGGGGTTGAATACAACCTTGTCGCCTACCTTCTTGCCGAGGAACTTAGCGCCTTCTTCTTTGTCCTGGAAATAGTTGGGAGAAACGATGCCGGCAACAACCTGAATAGCGTCTTCAGAGGTCAGTACGTTGCCTTCAGCGTCGAGCTGCATGATAGCGCCCTTAACGAGAGCTGTTTCGTCAACAACTTCACCGGGCACCTGAGCGCCGAAGCGGTTGCGGAGAGCCTTATCTTGCTCGTCGATCATTTCCTTGGTAACTTCGATGTTGTAGAAGGGTACTTTGATGTCCTTGTTAACTTCTACATCGAATTCAGGAGCCAAACCTACTTCATATTCAAAGGTATAATCAGCCTGCTTGAGGTCGATTGCCTGTACATTCTTGGGAAGGGGTTCACCGAGGATGTCGATCTTGTTTTCACGAAGGTAGTTGATAACTGCCTGGAAAACTTCCTCGTTGAGTACGTGGCTTTTCACGTCGCGGCCGAAAAGACGGCGGAGATGTTCGATGGAAACGTGGCCTTTACGGAATCCGGGAATCTGGCGTGTGCGGCCAAGTTCGCGAAGGTCGCTATCAACCTTCTTTGCGTAGTCGGCTTCTACTACCTCTACCTTAATGACGGCATTGAGGTCGTTGTTCTTCTCGAGTGTGACTTGCATTACTTGTGTGGGGTTTATATAGTTTTGTATGATTTTTCAAACTGCAAAATTACATGGAAAAATTTTACTTCACAATACCCGAAGCCCCAAAAGTGTTAAATATTTGTTAATATTAGCTCCCGCGGACAGGGTAACGTATATTATAATGTAAATTTGCAAGCAAATGAAAGAACCGAAATGAGCATACTGAATTATAACGACGTTGAAATCTTGCGCAAAGAGCTTGTAGTACTCAAGCATGTTAGCTTCTCTTTAGAGGAAGGGGAGTTCGCCTATCTGATTGGGCGAGTGGGTAGCGGTAAATCGAGTTTGTTGAAGTCGATTTATGCTGAAATCCCTATCCAAACGGGTGAGGCTGAGGTTATGGGTACGAATCTTGTCGGGATTCGCCGTAAGGAGATACCGATGCTCCGCCGCAATATCGGCATCGTTTTTCAGGATTTCCAACTGCTGACGGATCGCACCGTTTATGAGAATCTGAAATTCGTGCTTGAGGCAACCGGATGGCGCGACAAAATTGAGATTGAAGACCGCATTGAGCAGGTGCTCCGCCAGGTTGGGATGCAGACTAAGAGCTACAAGATGCCTCATGAACTGTCGGGCGGCGAGCAGCAGCGTATCGTGATTGCTCGCGCATTGCTGAATAAGCCTAAACTGATTTTGGCGGATGAGCCTACCGGCAACCTTGATCCTGAGACAGGTCAGCAAATTGTTGACCACTTGCGCGAAATTTCGCGTCAGGGCACAGCGGTGCTGATGGCTACCCACAATCTGCAATTCGTAGAGCAATATCCGGCTCGTGTGCTAAGATGTGAAAATAAGCAGCTTATTATCGATGACTTTCAACCTTCAAGCCAACCAACTCTGAATACTACTGATAAATGAAAGTACTAAAATTCGGAGGCACCTCTGTCGGTTCGGCAGAGCGTATCCGCAATGTTGCCAACCTGATTACCGAACGTGGCCAAAACATTATCGTACTGTCGGCCATGTCGGGCACCACGAATACTCTTGTTGAAATCTCCGGCTATCTTTATAAGCATAATATCAATGCAGCGAAGGAGATTATAAATGAGTTAGAGCGGAAATATCGTCGGGTTGTTGCTCTGCTTTTTACAAAAGTGGAAATAAGAATGGAGGCCGACGGAGAGGTGGATGCAGTGTTCTCGCTACTCCGTTCGCTCGCTCGCGACAAATTTACTTCGTTCGAGGAACGCGAAATCTTGGCGCAAGGGGAGTTGCTGTCAACAAAACTGATGCACCTCTATCTGCATCAGTCAGGCGTAAATTCAGCTTTCCTGCCGGCGCTGGAATATATGCGTACTGATAAGAACGGCGAAGCGGATATGGATTATATTCGCGAGCATCTCGGCAAGCTTTTAGAAGAAAATCCTCATGCCGACCTATATATCACTCAGGGCTACATCTGTCGCAATGCTTATGGCGAAATCGACAATTTGCGTCGCGGCGGTTCGGACTTGACAGCATCGCTGATCGGTGCTGCCATTTTGGCAAAGGAGATTGAAATCTGGACCGACATTGACGGTATGCACAACAACGATCCGCGTTTCGTTGAGGGAACAACCCCGGTGGCAGAGCTTCATTTCGAGGAGGCTGCCGAGTTGGCTTATTTCGGTGCGAAAATTCTCCATCCAACATGTGTTCTGCCTGCAAAGGTGAATAATATTCCGGTGCGTCTGCTTAACACGATGGAGCCCAGTGCGAAAGGCACATTGATATATAATGCCGAAATCGCCCATACCATCAAAGCTGTTGCAGCTAAAGACGATATCATTGCTATAAAGATTAAATCATCGCGTATGCTGTTGGCTTCAGGTTTTATGCGCCGTGTATTCGAGATTTTCGACAACTATAGCCGCTCAATAGATATGATCGCTACCAGCGAAGTCGGTGTGTCGGTTACGATTGATAATCCGCTGAAGTTGGAGCATATCGTAGACGAATTGAAAGAAATCGGCACTGTTACTATCGACCGCGACATGGTTATTATATGTGTGGTTGGTGATCTTGAATGGCATAACCGTGGCTTCGAGGCTGAGGCCTTAGACGCTTTGCGCGATATCCCGGTTAGAATGATTTCGTATGGTGGTAGCAACTATAATATTTCTTTCCTTGTTAGTAAAGAAGATAAGGTTGCTGCTCTAAATGCGCTGCAAAAACGCTTGTTTAGTAAATAGCAAAATAATAAACCAAAAATAAGCATAGATATTATCATGAAAACCCAAAAATCGACCCACAATTCTCCGCTTGGAGAGATCACACTCTTTACGCTTACAAATGCGAAAGGGAGCAAGGTGACTGTTTCTACGCTCGGCGCAGGTATTAATGCTATCTGTGTGCCTGACCGAAAAGGAGAATTGGCAGATGTCGTTATCGGTTACGAAAATCCGGCCGATTATATCGCCGATGGCCCCTGCGCCGGCAAGACTCCCGGACGTTATGCAAACCGTATCGCCTTAGGCCATTTCACTCTCAACGATAAAGTTTACGATCTGCCTATCAACAATGGCCCGAACCATCTGCATGGTGGCCCTAACGGTTATCAGAACCAGATATGGGCTGCTGAAGAGGTGGCTCCCGGTAAAGTGCGTTTTACAATCGAAAGCCCGGATGGCGATGCCGGTTATCCCGCAAATCTGAAGGCTTCAGTTACATATACTTGGGACGATGACAATCGTTTGACAATCGAGTATAGCGCAGAAGCTGATGGCGCTACATACGTCAATCTGACTAACCACAGCTATTTCAACCTCGCCGGACATAATGCCGGTGCTAAGAAAGCTATGGCGCAGATTCTGAAGCTTAATTGCTCTCGTTGGCTTCCCACAAATGATTCGCTCGTACCGATCGGCGAAATTGCTCCGGTAGCCGGAACTCCGATGGACTTCACAACGGCTCATGCCGTAGGTTCGCTGATTTTCCCGGCGAATGTAGAGCCCACTACCGAAACTCTGAACACCGAATTTGATGCTATTCGCTATGGCAAAGGGTATGACAACTGCTTCATGGCTGATACATTCGACGGAACTGTTGCCGAAATCGCAACAATGGTTGACGAAGAATCCGGCCGTAAGCTGACGGTTTCTACCGACCAGCCCGCAGCGCAGGTGTATGGCGGAAACTGGGTGGGCGGTTGCCCTGCCGGTAAGGATGGCGCTGTGTATGCCGACTATTGCGCCGTAGCTATCGAATGTCAAGGCTGCCCCGATGCTCCCAATGAGCCGTCATTCCCCTCTCAGCTTCTCACTCCTGAAAAGCCCTATAATCGTACCATCGTGTTTGCATTTGCTGCAGAATAGCCAAATTTCCTTAAAACAGACAATCACGCGTCATTCAAATCATAAAGAATGATGCGTGATTCAAATTATTTACTTATCTTTGTGATGTAATTAAGTAATCCGGCTTCCATTCACCGGAAAGTAATGGGACCGACATCCAGTCGGTGAGTCTCCTAATATCTATATACCAAATGCATTATCAGGACATTACGGAAATATTCCAACAGTATATCGAACAGACAGGCAGTATTGATATTGCTGAAGCTGAATTTAAGAAAATGATTGGCGAAGATGATGAACTTCATAAAAGTTATCGCCAATGGTGTCAAGAGGTGGGCAGTTCGGAGCGTCAAGGCTTCTTTGATTACTGCGATGAATATCTTGAGACACGTAATGCAGTGTGGGACTCGCTCGACAACGATTTCGATCGCTAACGCTTTCCAGGCGACAGGGCCGGTTAAGTTTTAAATAACTTGCCGAAAATGACGACCGACTGCACAAAAAATTCCCGACGAATAATGCCGGCTGAGTGGGATTCCCGCTTTACCGCTACATTAGTAGCATGGCCTCATGAAAATACTGACTGGAGCTATATGCTCGACGAGGTTGATAAATGCTATAAATCGTTGGTTGAGGCTTTAGTAAAAGCCGGACAAACAGTTCTTGTCGTAACCCCTGAGCCGAAGCGAATTGCTCCACTGCTAAGTTCTCTTCCTCAAGATAAAGTTAAGATTGCCAACTGTCAGACTAACGACACATGGACCCGCGACTATGGCCCGTTAACGATTGCCGATGAGGCTACTAACGCTCTTTCAGCCGTAATTTACCAGTTTAATGGATGGGGCTTGAAGTTCGCATCCGATAAAGACAATTTGGCCTTCCTTTCGCTCGTTAAAGATGGAGTCCTTGCGATGCCAAAAGTTACCGTGCGCAAGAACTACACCCTCGAAGGTGGCTCTATCGAAAGTGATGGAGAGGGTACTATTCTAACTACTTCTGAATGTATGCTTTCGATTAATCGTAACGGATTGATCGAAAAGGCAGATGTTGAGCGTGAGCTGTTGCGTACGCTCGGTGCTGAGCGTGTGTTATGGCTCGACCATGGTTATTTGGCGGGTGATGACACGGATAGCCATGTAGACACATTGGCTCGCCTTGCGCCCAACGATACTATCCTTTACGTAAAATCATATAATCCGGCCGACAATCATACCGAGGCCCTAAATCAGATGGAAGCGCAGCTGCAGCAGTTTCAAACTGTTGATGGTAACCCATATAATCTGATCGGGTTGCCGTTGCCGGATGCGATTTATGATGAGGAGAGTGGTGAACGCTTGCCTGCTACTTATGCCAATTTCCTTGTTACGCCATCGGCTGTGTTGATGCCGACTTATAATCAACCGCTTAACGACGAAATGGCGAAGCAAATGATGTTAATCGCATTCCCGAACCATGAGATTATAACGGTTGATTGCCGTGCATTAATCCGTCAGCATGGCTCGCTTCACTGCGCTACAATGCAGTTCCCGGCTGAATGGCTTAAATAAGCCGACGACGCTCTTAATGTTGTAATACAATATTCTCTCTTATATAATTCACCAATCTATAAGATGATGACTATGACATCTATTAAAGTTGCCCTTATCCAGCAAAGCAAAACAGCGGATATCCAACAAAATCGTCAACGCTTAGCTGCCGAAATCAAGAAAGCGGCTGAGGATGGTGCTAATCTGATTGTCAATCAAGAGTTGCACGATTCGCTATACTTCTGCCAGACAGAAGATGTGGATACATTTAATTTGGCGGTTGACCTTAACGGGGACGCAACCGAATTATATTCATCGTTGGCAAAACGCTATGGAGTGGTCATCGTCACATCGCTTTTCGAACGCCGAACTGCCGGCTTGTATCATAATACGGCCATTGTGTTTGACAGCGACGGCAGTGAAGCCGGTCGTTATCGCAAGACTCATATCCCCGACGACCCCGGATTCTATGAAAAGTTCTATTTCACTCCCGGCGATTTGGGCATTAAGCCGATTCAAACGTCGTTAGGGAAATTAGGTGTGCTGGTCTGCTGGGATCAATGGTATCCCGAAGCAGCTCGCATGATGGCTCTCCAAGGGGCAGAATTGCTGATTTATCCTACAGCAATCGGCTGGCAAGATACCGACACTCCCGAAGAAAAGGCCCGTCAGCGAGAGGCCTGGATCACTGTACAGCGAGGCCACGCCGTTGCTAATGGTATTCCGGTTGTAGCTGTCAATAGAGTAGGGCATGAAGATGATCCTTCGCATGTATCCGACGGCATCACCTTTTGGGGTTCGAGCTTTGTTGCCGGTCCGCAGGGTGAATTTCTATATCAAGCGCCTACCGACCGCGAAGAAACGTCAATCGTTACGATCGACCTGAAGCGATGTGAGAATGTACGTCGCTGGTGGCCGTTCTTGCGTGACCGCCGAATCGACCTTTATTCGCCCCTGACAAAGCGCTACCTCGACTAACTCTCTGCACCACAATACCATGGATTCTATACTTCTGCCGCCCGACTTGACCGGCGTTAAACGAGCACTCCCCTCCGGGGCAAAATGCTTGACGATTATCGGCGCGAATGGTGCCGGTAAGACTCGGTTTACCAACTATTTTGCGAAAAGCTTAGGCCAACAAGCCTATCGATTATCCGCTTTACGCGCCATATATAATACCGGTGAGCAGAATACGGATGAATATGGCATTGATTCCATCTTCCAAAAAGCGCGCCAATCTCCAGCCTTTTTGGCGAATGCGTCGTTGACAACTTTTGAGCGCTTGATGGCGCTGTTGCTCAATGAGGAAATTGCTGCACTGGTGGAGTTTAAGGCAAAACGCATTAATTCGCCGGCAAATAATGAGATGCCGGAGACTACCAAACTGGATAAAGTTATTGCGTCGTGGAAGGAGATATTTACTGTCAATAAGGTGTTACGCCAAGGGGGCCACCTGATGTTCTCTCGTGACGGCGAAACCGACATCTATTCGCAGATGCGATTGTCTGACGGTGAGAAAACCGTGCTCTACTATTTTGGTGCTATTTTATATGCCCCGAAAAATGGCATCGTGTTTGTCGATTCTCCGGAGATGTTTCTTCATCCATCGTTGCAACAAAAAATATGGGACACCATGGAAGCGTTGCGCCCGGATTGCCGATTCATCTTTACGACTCACGATTTAGATTTTACGTCAACGCGTCAGCGCGATGCTCTGTTGTGGGTGCGTGGCTATGACCCCTCGAAAGAAAGTTGGGATTATGCGCTTCTGCCTCGTGAAGCCGGTATTTCTGACGAAATATATATGGCAATTATCGGGTCGCGTAAGCCTGTGCTCTTTATTGAAGGGGATAATACCCACTCGATTGATGCCAAGCTATATCCGTTGGTGTTTAAGAATTACACCGTGAAATCGCTCGGCAGCTGCGATAAAGTGATAGAGTCTACCCGCACGTTTAATGATCAGCGCACATTGCATCATCTTGTGGCCCGCGGCATCGTAGATCGTGATCGTCGCGAAGAAGCAGAAGTGGCATATCTGCGTGGCAAGAATATTTTTGTGCCGAATGTGGCCGAAATTGAAAACATCTTGATGATTGAGGAGGTTGTGCGTGCAGTTGCTAAGCATAATGGCCAAGATGAAAATCGAGTGTTTAAGGCGGTAAAGCGCTCGATAATCTCCATGTTCAGTCATGAACTACGGGCGCAAGCTATGCAGCACACACGCCATCGCATTAAGCGCTTAATGGAACGTCGCGTTGACGGCCGTTTTACCAATATCAACGATTATGAGCATCATCTGTCATCCTTGGCCGTTGAGCTCAACCCGCGAGGCATATATGAAAAATTATGTCGGGAATTTTCTCGCTACGTCGAAACTGAAAATTATGCTGCCATTCTGCGTGTGTTCAATCATAAATCGATGTTGCCCGGCTCAAATGTGTCGTCGTTGTGTGGCCTATCCGGTTCAACCGAGGCCTATATAGCCAATGTCCTGTCAATCTTACGCCAAGAATCCCCCGCTTCGCAACGTATCCGCACTGCTATCACTCAATGTTTCGGCCTCGATTCAGCCCTTGCCCCCGCCCCCTAAACCTCAACCCAAATCCGCATGTCCATCTCAACGGCAATTCATATGCCATGAACGGTTTTGAATATGTTATTGACACTTTTTGCTTTATGAACTCGGTCGGCGCGGACATCTTCGAACGCTTTATCCAGCAAGCCTTTATTTTTTGTTCACGAATGTGCAATAGATACGCCGTTCATTGCATTGAGAATTTTCTTCAGATGAGGAAGAATTGATTTATCTTCAATGTTTATTGTTGGTTGAGTCATAGTCATATTATTTTTATAATTGCAAAATAATACATCTTATGAAGTTTCCCAAACAATTATCGGGATGTGTAGGGCCTGTAGAGTCAACAAATAGCTAAAAAAATAATAGAAAGCGCCTTGGAATAAGGCTTGGCGCTTTCTATTATTTTTAAGCAAGAATTATTTGATTACAACTCTTTCAGCGATATTTTTAATAACTACGAGGTACATACCGTAGTTGGCAGGGCGGAATGAAATTAGGCTTCCATCGGATTCACCAACGAAAAGTTCAGTGCCGTCAAGTTGATAAATTCTAACGACAGTTTTAGCTGGAACATTTTTACAGTAAATCGTAGAGTTTTCAACGAAGATACAGAGGTTACTTATGCTAATATTGTCGATGTCTGAGTTATTTGAAACAGTAATCGTACATTCAGCGAATATACCGGAACCATCAGTCGCAGAAGCGGTAATTGTAGCAGTGCCTTCTGCATGTGCGAGAACTAAGCCATTCATAATTGAAACGATGGATTCATCTGAAGATGACCATTCAAGTATAGAATTAGTTGCGTTGTCCGGATATACCGTTGCATTTAGGCTAGTGAATTCGCCAACTTTCAACGTGATATCTGCTTTGTCAAGAACTATTTCGGATACAAGAGTACGGACAGTAACATGGCATGATGCGGACAAATTGGAGCCATCAGTTGCGGTGGCCGTAATGGTTGCTTCGCCATCGGCAATAGCAAATATTACGCCATTCTCGACACTGGCCACAGTAGCGTCGGTTGTTTCCCAAATAATAGATGTGTTTGTTGCATCAGTCGGGAAAACTGTAGCTTCAAGAATCTTGTATTCGCCTGTGCTTAGTGCAATTTCGGATTCACTAAGGGTTATGCCTGAAACGAGTTTAACTACTGTAACATTGCAAGACGCTGAGATTTCAGAACCATCAGTTGTGGACGCTGTAATAACAGCTGTGCCTTGTGTAATAGCTGTAACATTACCTTCTTGGTCAACAGCCGCAATAGATTCATTAGAAGATATCCATTTTAATATTTTATTGTTGGCAGTTTCAGGAGAAATATTGGCATCAAGTTTATATAACTGACCTTCAGCAAGTGTGAGATCTGTAAAGCTTAAAGTTATGCCTGATACCAACTTAATAACGGTAATATTGCAAGTTGCTGTTACTTCAGAACCGTCGGTTGCCGTAGCAGTGATAATTGCCGAACCCTGACTAATTGCTGTTACAAGTCCAGTTTGATCAACAGTAGCGACATCATCATTGGAAGAATTCCATATGAGCGTCGTGTTATCAGCTAGTTCAGGTGATACAGTCGCAATTAGTTGTACTGTTTGCCCCTCATTAAGAGTTGCCTCAGTTTCATTGAGAGCAATATCGGCTACAAGCTTGTGAACTATGATTTGACAAGAAGCATAGACTTCAGAACCGTCGGTTGCCGTAGCAGTGATAATTGCCGAACCCTGACTAATTGCTGTTACAAGTCCAGTTTGATCAACAGTAGCGACATCATCATTGGAAGAATTCCATATGAGCGTCGTGTTATCAGCTAGTTCAGGTGATACAGTCGCAATTAGTTGTACTGTTTGCCCCTCGTTAAGAGTTGCCTCAGTTTCATTGAGAGTAATGTCGGCCACAAGCTTGTGAACTGTGATTTGACACGAAGCATAGACTTCAGAACCATCAGTTGCCGTAGCTGTGATAATTGCCGAACCCTGACTAATTGCAGTTACAAGTCCAGTTTGATCAACGGTAGCGACCGCTTCATTTGATGAGGACCATGCTAGTTTTTTGTTGTAAGCATGTCCAGGTGTAACAGTCGCAATTAGTTGTACTGTTTGCCCCTCATTAAGAGTTGCCTCAGTTTCATTGAGAGCAATATCGGCTACAAGCTTGTGAACTATGATTTGACAAGAAGCATAGACTTCAGAACCGTCGGTTGCCGTAGCAGTGATAATAGTAGTACCGCGCTTTTTGGCAGTTACCAACCCAGTTTGATCCACGGTAGCGACTGCCTCATTGGATGAGGACCATGCAAGTGTTGTGTTGTTAGCTTGTTCAGGGAAAACCGTAGCAGTGAGTTGTTTTGTTTGACCTTCATTCAGTGTGATGCTTGTTTCGTCAAGAGTGATGTCAGAGACAAGTTGGAAAACACTTATTTTACAGGAAGTAGAGATCTTCGAATCGTCAGTTGTTGATGCCGTAATTATAGCTGTACCAATCGCTAAAGCAGTAACATTGCCGGAGCTATCTACTTTAGTAACCGTATTATCAGAAGATTGCCATGTCAGCACTTTATTTGTCGCATCTTCCGGTGTAATTACTGCCTCGATAGTCATTGTCTTCCCAATCTCAATGGAAACCGAATCCGGCAAAGTTAGCGCTGATACAGGAACATCAACCTGCATAGCTTCGATATGAACAAATTTGCTCCAGGCACGCTTGTATTCATCCAGCGATTCTTTTGGCACATACACAGTCGCATTATTGTAGACATTATCATCGAATGCATAATTACATGACGGTGGGGTCGTATTATACGAGTTGATAAGTATAATGTTCTTGCATTCATGGAAGGCTGAGGATTCAATTGAAGTGACTGAGCTACCAAAGGTTACAGTGGTTAATTTACCGCAGCCATAGAAGGCTGAGGATCCAATATTAGTGACCGAATTTGGTATATTGATGGAGTTTATTGCGGATCCTGCGAAGGCTTCGATTTCAATCGAAGTGACTGTTTGCGGAATGTAAAACTCAGCTTTGCCGCCAGGACACATCAATAGTTTGGAGTACTCTTTATTGTATAATGCCCCTTGTTCATCTACGGCATAATATGCATTGTCGGATTCCACAATAAATTTTTGCAAAGATGGGCAATAAGAAAAGGATGCGTGTTCAATATTAGTAACTGAATTGGGGAAATATACAGAAGTAAGTCCGGTACACCAACTGTATGCATATCTCGCTTATTGATAGATAGTTGTGGTTAATAAGAGAGAAATGAGTGAAGAGATTTTG
>CAZKYD010000027.1:0-21826 GCA_964556875.1 uncultured Alistipes sp. | reverse complement strand
TTTATCTTGGCCGGAGCCTTTTCCGCATTAGCGCAGGGGATAGGAGCGGTTGACGCTACGGTGAATCTCACTATTCGTTATCTTCCGTCGGAATTCCTTATTCCCGGCATCTATTTGGCAGCCTGCTTTATTTCGCTCTCAATCGGCACCTCGGTCGGTACGGTTGTAGCATTAACGCCCTTAGTGAAAGATCTGTCAGCTGCAACGGGGGTGAGCCTGCCGTTGTTTATTGCGGTTGTATTAGGCGGTGCATTTTTTGGTGACAACTTGTCGTTTATCTCCGACACAACGATTGCGGCAACTCGTACGCAGGGTATCAAGCTTAATGAGAAGTTTAAGGCAAATATCGCTATCGTTTTGCCAGCAGCATTGATCACCTTGGCCTTGTACGTATTCCTCGGTACGGAGGTTAAGGATGTCACTCCTGCTGAGGATGTCAATTATTGGTTGATAATCCCATATTTATTAGTGTTTATAACGGCCTTGGCCGGCATCAATGTTACGGTTGTACTGGTTAGTGGCATAATTAGTGCAGTGGTGATTGGCGGAATTTTCTCTGTTGACTTATTAGAGATGGCGGGGTATATCGGCTCCGGTATCGAATCAATGGGTTCGCTGATAGTTATCACCCTGTTGGCTGCGGGAATGCTCGGCATTATCAAAGCGGCTGGAGGTATTGAATATCTATTGCAGGTATTGACGCGTCATATCAATGGTAGCCGAGGAGCTCAGGGTGTAATTGCCTTGATTACGGGGTTGGTCAATATGTGTACCGCCAATAATACGGTAGCTATTATCACCGTTGGCACAATCTCGCGCGATATTTCGCAGCGCTTCAAAGTTACCGGCAGAAAAACTGCCAGCATTCTTGATACATCCTCATGCATTGTGCAGTGTCTGATACCCTACGGAGCGCAGACACTTTTCGCGACCTCTTTGGCTGGAATTTCGCCCGTGGCGCCATGGCCCTACCTCTATTATCCTTGGGCGTTAACCGCTGCATTGATAGTGTCAATCATCATCAAACGACGTTGAAATAGAATCATAAACTTACAAATTGATATGATTTTGTTGCATGCAACAAAATCATATCTGTATTATAACCTATTGGCATTAAACAAATTAAGGCAGTGTTGCCAAATGCGCTACAGAATTATATGTATTTTGGCGTTGCATTAGTTGTATCCATGTATTATCTTTGCGTAGCCAAAATACTTACATTCATCTATGACACGACTGTTCCTTAATCTGATTTTTGCTTTATGTAGTATTGTGACTTTTGGCCAATCATTGTTTGTCTACAAAACAGAAAGTTTGCCCTCAAGTCTATTTAAGGATGTAGCCACCGACTCGTTAGGCTATGTCTGGATTGCTACGGAATATGGGCTGGCACGCTTTGATGGTGTCCGTTTTCGTAACTATTTTGCCGATTCGAAGCACGATGGTTCACTGATAAATAACCAGGTCCGCAAGTTGTATACCGACAAGCATCATCGTTTGTGGGTAGCAACCGATGGAGGGTTGCAATACTGGAGTGCGGTTACCCATAAGTTTACCAACGTATTAGATAAAACCGGTAACGGCATTATCGCCAATGCCATGACCGAGACCGCCACCGGGCTGTATATCTTGAAGACAAATGGAAAAGTCTTGACCTATGATGAGGCCTCAGGGCAAGCATATGAGGATGCCGAGCTAAACAGACAGCTAAGTTTGGATAGCGGCTATTCGATGCTGACAGATAGAAACGGCTCAATTTGGATTGGAACGAATGGAGAAGGCATTGTAAAGTATGTGCCGGGTCAGAAGCAGGCAAAACGTTATTCTGATGAGCCGATTGAATCGTCAGATCCAATTTCCGGCTTTCATGAGGGGGCCGATGGCACGATATATGCAATAATGTGTATGTCGGTAGCGAAATATGATAAGAGAAGTGATTGCTTTACGCTAATTCCTTCGGATCTGGGACCGGTCAATTTCCGAACCGTCTCCTCCACCCCTTACGGCACAGCCTTGATTGGAACGTATGGAAGCGGAGTTGTCTATATCGACGAGTCGTCGCAGCGCTTACGCCATTTAGATATGCCCGAGACCCTGGAATTTCGTTCGAACAGTTCGAATGTAACCGGCGTCTTGATGGATTCGAAAGAGAATATGGTAGTCTGTGCATTTCAGAATGGTATAGGTATATTCTCCAAGCAGTCGCAGCGCTTTACTTCCACCCCCATGTCAAATTTCCAGTTTGATAATGGCAAACCGATATCCTCATTGACTTATTATAACAACCATTTATGGATAGGGCAGGACCGCAACGGTTTATGGGAAATTGACTCAACGGAAAATGTTATCCATCATTATCTCGACGATAAAACGCCCCTTTGTTTGCATCATTGTAGCAATGGCAAGATATATGTCGGGTTGTATGATAACGGTTTGGCAGTGTTGAATCCATCAACCGGCGAATATACTCGTCATCCCGATTTTGGCTATGTCAGAATCCGTTCGATAGTAGAACATAATGGTCTATTATATGTAGCCGTGTTCAATAAAGGAATACGTGTATTTGATGTCGCCACCGGAGCAGAGCGCGTTATGCCTCCGATTGATGCCAATAAAGCAATCAATACCATGTGTGTTGACCGCCGAGGCTGTATTTGGGTAGGCACTTATAATGGAGTATATTGCTATGATCCGCAGAAAAAAGGATATTTGACGTTCTCGGACGAGCAGGTGCTGAAGAGTGCTGTTTGCTACTCAATTAAAGAGTGTAGCGATGGGATAATTCGCATGGCTACCACTCAAGGACTGTTTAGCTTTAATCCCGCTACCCATCATTTCGACCGCCTAACCGAAGCTGATGGACTTACAAATACGATAGTCTGCGGGATAGAAGAGGATAATGCCGGGAGAATCTGGTGTTCCACTTTCCGCGGGTTAAACTCCTATAACCCCAAGACAGGAAAAATCAATCGTTACGAAAACGGGTTTGGGCTGTCGGAAGTGTCGTATCAGCGAGGCGTATCGGCCCATGTTGCAGGAAACAAGCTGATGTTTACCAATGACCGTCAGTTGGTAGCATTCCTCCCGGACTTTGTAATTGTTTCTGGCTCAAAGAAGTTGCCGACACCGGTGTTGACCGGACTGAGTATATATAGTAATAATGTGACAATTGATTATTCCGGAGAGAAGCCGATTGAGGAGAGCTATGATTTTGACTTTGAAGCCGGGCAAAACACCTTTAAGTTAGATTTCTCGGTATTTGATATTAACTGCTCGCATAGCCATCATTTGGAGTATCGTTTGAATGACAAAGACGTTTGGACACCGATACCCAACAATTCTTGGTCTATTTCATTGGCAGGCTTAACCCCCGGTAAGCATACAATTGAAGTGCGTGTAGCCGGCAACGACATTGCCTCCGAATCGTTGAAGTTGCAATTCCATGTTCAGCCGCCATGGTATTGGACATGGTGGGCAAAAATATTCTACTTGCTGTTGTTATGCGTTGTGATTGTGTATGGTATTCAGTCGTATCGCCGCCATCGCCTGTATGTTGAGAACGAAGATCGTCTGCGCTTCTTTATGGATGTTGCTCACGAATTCCGTTCGCCTATCACCTTGATGCTGACTCCATTGCAGAAACTGCTGAAAATCGAAGACCCCTCGATTTCTCGCACTATTCAGCATATCTATCATAATGCTAATCGCCTACTGTTGCTCGTAAATCAGATTCTCGACATTCGCAAATTGGATAAAGGAAAGATGACCAATAGGTTTGTCGAGACAGATATCGTAATGTATATCAACGAGATAACGAAAGTGTTTGAATATGAAGCACAAAATGATAATATCAATCTGCAGTTCAAGACCGACTTGCCGGAACTGAAAGTGTGGGTTGACCGCAATCATCTTGAAAAGATTGTTTACAATCTATTATCGAACGCCTTCAAATATACTCCCGAAGGAGGCGAAATTTCGGTGGAAGTGGCTTCGGATGACGCGAATGCAATTATCATCGTATCGGATACCGGTAAAGGGGTATCACCCGAACAGATGCCGCTAATTTTCGACCGTTATTATAAAGTGCCGGGCGAAAATGCACGCCGCGGAGCAAGTAGTGGTATTGGGTTGAATCTCTGTCGCCAACTGGTTGAGATCCATAAAGGTACGATAGCCGTAAGCAATCGCGAGCAGCCGGCTCATGGCGCAATCTTCACCGTGAAATTACCGTTAGGAAAAGCTCATTTAGCTGCTACGGATATCATCGTCGAGACGAATGTTTCAGCCGCACCGTCGCCGGTATTAGTATCTGCTGTTGGAGCTATACCGCAGCGCCAGGAAAAAATAAAATCCGGGATAAAGCGTACGTCTTATCGTATTGTCTTAGTCGATGATGATGCCGAACTGCGCGAATATCTCCGTTCGGAATTACATCCTTATTACCATGTTACAACGTGTGCTGATGGTCGCGAAGCCCTTACGAAGATTATAGATGAGGTGCCGGATCTGGTAATCTCAGATGTGAAAATGCCGGAGATGGACGGCTTTGAGCTGCTCCATCGCTTGAAGAACAATAACATTACGAGCCATATCCCCGTGATGATACTCAGTTCCGAGACGGAGGCTGAGTCGCGCGTTGCCGGGTTTAATAAGGGGGCGGATGCCTATGTTGATAAGCCATTCTCGATGGAGGAAATGCTGTCGCGCATCGAATCCATGCTGGCTAATCGTCGCCGAATTCAAGGGAAACTCAGCGGAGCGCAAGATCAGACCGAGCGCACTGTCAACATCCAAATGAAAGATGCCAACGACAAGCTGATGGAGACCATCATGAAATATCTGAATGAGAACATCTCGAATTCGAATATGAATATCGAAGTGTTGGCTCAAGAGGTAGGGCTGAGTCGTTCGCAGCTGTATCGCCGCGTGAAGGAAATTACCGGCATCTCTTGTGGTGAATTTGTGCGCAACTATCGATTAAATCAGGCTGCGCGTCTGCTGCGTGAGAATCCATCAATCCAGGTGGCACAGATTGCTTACGAAACCGGATTTGCGCATCCAACTAACTTCTCTACTACTTTTAAGAAACATTTCGGAGTGTCGCCTGCAGAATATGCAGAGCAACACAAGCAGGTGCAACAAAATAATAACTCTATGCAACAATAGGGGGACGATTTCATACGTCTAAGCGACGCTTTAATTTAGTCCCCCGCACATTATTAGGCTAATTTTGCGATACGAAATTTCAATTAAATCGATTCATAACATGAAAAAACATTCCCTATTTTCTGTAATGGTAATGACCGCCGCCTCCTTGGCTGTAGGGTTTACCTCTTGTTCTCAGGAAGATGTGGCTCCCGCATCAAATGACGGACGTATTACATTCACCAGTTATGTACCCGTGTCGCGTGCCGGCCAGGATGTTCAATCTACCCAGATCGCCCAGGGCGTTCAAGTTGGTGTATTCGTAACCAATGAAGATGGTTCGTATATCAATAACGGCAATAACAACTTGATTACAGCCAACGGTGCCGGTGGCTTCACCACAACAACTCAGATGTATTGGCCCTCAGCAGGCAAAGCTAACATCTATGCATACGCACCTTATAATAGCGCATGGACATCACAGGGCGTTCAAGACTTCGCTGTTTCACTCGATCAGACCACAGACGCTGCTTATCTGAAAAGCGACCTTCTGTTTGGCACACCGGCCAGCAACCCTGTGACTGCAACCGAAACTTCCGTGCCTCTGGTATTCGGTCATAAGCTTTCAAAAGTAAATATCACTTTGGTATCAAACGACGAAGCTGTTTCCTTTAACAATTCAACCGTAACCATCGTAGGTGTTGCTAATAAGACAGCTATCAACCTTACTACCGGTGAAGTTTCTGCTGACGACGCTGAAGGATCAGCCGACGTTAAGGTAGCTTCATTTGGCGAAAACGAATCAGCTTACAAGTGCGCAGCTATTATCGTTCCGCAGCAAGTTAAAGCCGGCTCATTCCTGTTGATTTCAACCGAAGATAAGGCTTATAGCTGCAGCCTCGCTTCAGACATGGAATTCAAGTCGGGCCTCGTTTACAACTTCACCGTTACCGTAAACGGCACTCAGGCTGACCTTGATTTGGATTCTACAATTACCGATTGGACTGAAGGCGGTTCAAGCGACCTCGATCCTGAAGAAGTAGTTCCCCCGGTAGTTTACGAAGTAGGCGACTACCTGCTCGAAGATGGCACAATGGTTAAGAAGTCAGCTTACACCAGCGGTACTGTTGTTGGTGTAGTATTCTCAACCGAGGTATCAACAACAGATGCAGAAGCCGGCTATAAGGGCTATATCCTGGGCATTAAGAACGCACTTGGTGGCGGTACCAGCAAATTTGGTGGCTTCGACAAGGATCAACTTTGGAAAGATGGTCAGACAGATCAACTGAAAGATGTAGCTTCATCACTTGATGGTCTGTCAAACACAGAGTATTATACAAAGCTTATTAGTGAGAAATATGATTCATCTGATGAGAAAGTTAGTTCGTCGGTTTTCGCTAAAGCATCAGCCCTCACCAAAGTAGATAATGAAAATATCAGCTCATGGTTCGTTCCTTCAATCGGCCAGATGCTGCAGATTATCAATAATTTGGGTAGCGCAAATGTTTCATTTAGCGATTCTGAATCTAACTATAGAGCATTCTTTGCTCCCTCAGTTGACGGTGTAAGCATTGATGGCGTTTCCACTTTCACCGGCATTGCAAAGACAACTCTTGTTGCAAATGTAAAATCAGCCGCTGCTAATTTCGAGTTTTGGCCTACAGCAGCGTATTTGACATCAAGCTGTCGCGGCTATAATTTGACATCAGCCTGGATCTTAGACTTTAGAACAGATAAGATTACCTCTAGTCTCCCGTCTGGTTATGACTCAGACTATTGGATGTTCCAGAGCAATGCAGGTTTGGATTCAAGCGGTTACCGTGCCGTATTCTGTGTAGCTTACAAATAAGCAACGTGTTTATAATCTATATACTTACAAGGTAGTAGAAGGATAATTTAGAGTCGAAGGGATGGCCGATGGCAGAATTAGTGATAGTCATCAGGGCCGTCGGCCACCCTTTTATATTTATCTTACGAGCAAAATGAATATTAAGAACGCCATATTTTTAAGTTCCTTATTGTTGACCGCATGTAGCAATTCGAACGATGAACCTACGGAAGGGGGCAATTTTACATTTACAGTAACCCCGACCGAGAGCACTTCGTTTCCGGTTGCCGATGGCGAAAAATTAGGATTATATTTTTTTGAAGGTGAAAGTAAATCATTAATTGTCGATAATCTGTGCTTGATCCATGATGGCCAAGGTAATTTATATTCAGAGAATACAGCGAGCTATCCTGCCTATCGCTCAGGCTTGTATATTGTAGCGATAGCTCCGTATAATGTCGATTGGACTCATCCCGATAATGCAGTTAGAGAGTTTTCGGTAAAAACCGATCAACGCCTCTATGATAATTTTTTGAGTAGCGATATCCGCCAGGGAGTGCCCGTTGGTGGAAATCCCGTTTCGTCGACACAGGTAAATTTGGCTTTTTCTCATCTTTATTCACGTATTGATATTGAAATCCTTGATGCCAATAGCCTTTACGGCCTTGACGATGGAAATGTACGTCTGCTAAATGTGATTACTTGCGGCATGGTAGAACCGTATTCAGGTTTTATCGTTGACCGTCCCGATACAGAGAAATTCTCTGTTCTGCCGTATGAAACCGTTCATACCGCTCGCCGCTTATTCGCCTCGGTGATCGTTCCTCCGCAGACATTCACCGCCGGAGCTGACCTGCTGCAGTTAACCTGCCAGAATAAGGAGATGACTTGCGGTCTGCCCGAAACTACAACGCTTAACAGCGGCGAAACTTTGTCGTTGCAAGTTAATCTTACTTCATCCGGTTTAGACGTGGCTTCAACCTCGGTTCAAGACTGGAAAGTGGGCGAAGATATTAATATTGTTATTCAAAAATAGCCGAAATGAATAATGCCATGAGAGCAATATATATTTTCTTGATACTACTGTCTTCATTCGTCGGTTTTGGCGTAAATGCTCAGACGCTGAAGGATGCGCTGAAAGATGATTTTCTGATTGGTGCAGCCTTGAGCGATCAGCATGTGCGTAAAAACGACACTGTGGCTCGTCTTGCCGTGGCTCAGTTTAACTCTATAGTTGCTGAGAACTGCATGAAGAGCGAATATATACATCCATCGGCAGAGCGTTGGAATTTCAAGGCTGCTGATAGATTTGTGAAATTCGGAGTGGATAATAATATGGCTGTAATAGGCCATACCCTGATTTGGCATTCACAGCTGGCTCCCTGGTTCTGCGTTGATGAAAATGGGAAGCCCGTCTCGGCAAAAGTGTTAAAGAAGCGTATGCGCGAGTATATCCATACGCTGGTCGGCCGCTATAAAGGTCAGATTCATGGTTGGGACGTTGTCAACGAAGCAATAGAAGATGACGGCACATGGCGTAAATCCCCCTTCTATGAGATTCTCGGTCAAGATTATATCAAGTTAGCATTCAAATATGCTCATGAAGCAGATCCCGATGCCGAGTTATACTATAACGACTATAACCTTAGCACCCCTGTTAAACGTGAAAAAGCGATTGAATTAGTAAAATGGCTGAAGAAGCAGGGCTGCCGAATTGATGCTGTTGGTATGCAGGGGCATATTGGCATGGATTACCCCTCGTTTGAGGAGGCTGAAAAATCTATTGTTGATATCGCAGCAACCGGAGTGAAAATTATGATTACCGAATTTGACCTTTCGGCAATCCCTACGGTTCATATGGAGGCTAATGTCTCAGACCTGGTGCCCTATGATGCTGCTTACGACCCTTATAAGACCGGTCTTTCGGAGGAGGCATCCCAAGCTTGGAATTCGCGCGTTGCGGATTGCTTTCGCATTTGGCTGAAACATTCCGATGTAATCTCGCGAGTTACGGTCTGGGGCGTAAATGATGAAGATTCATGGAAAAATGATTTCCCGATGAATGGACGAACCGACTATCCGCTACTTTTTAATCGTGATTGCACCCCGAAACCGGTTGTCAATCAGCTCATCAATGGTGAACTTCGTTAACAGAAAACATTATGCAGAGCGCTTGTATAAAAATATTATTGGCAGCAGTTGTGGCTCTCTCGTCGGGAGCGACTATGCCCATAGTGGCCGCTGATGCTACGAAGAAAACTGCATCCTCGCCGGATGAACTGACTGTTTCGGGCGAAGTTGTAGATGCTACCGGT
Source organism: uncultured Alistipes sp. (assembly GCA_964556875.1). Lineage (GTDB taxonomy): Bacteria > Bacteroidota > Bacteroidia > Bacteroidales > Muribaculaceae > UBA7173. Next base: position 12,538 of record CAZKYD010000027.1, on the reverse strand, counting down.
GAACCGCTGATTGGTTGTGGTGTGGTTGTAAAAGGCACATCTCAAGGCTGTTCTACCGATATTGATGGTAAATTTACATTGCAGGTAAAGCAGAACGCGATCCTTGTAATCAGCTATATAGGTTATAAGACCAAAGAACTGAAGGCGTCGTCGATTTCCGGCAAGATTGTGCTCGAAGAGGGCTCAATCATGTTGGATGAAGTCGTAGCCGTTGGTTATGGTAAAATGAAACGTTCCGACGTTACCGGCTCGGTAGTGTCGGTTGGTGGCGATGACTTGCAAACAACTCAGGCCTCAACATTCGACCAGATGTTGCAAGGTCAGGCAGCCGGTGTGCAGCTGAATCTTAATAATGGTGCCGCCGGCGCGTCGTCGAGTGTACAAATTCGAGGTGTCAATTCGCTGAGCTCAACAAATGAGCCTATCTATGTAATTGATGGGTCGATCGTACAGTCGTCAAACGGAGCCGATGTCTATTCTAATCCTCTTGCCGATATCAATCCCGATGATATCGAGCGAATTGAAATCCTCAAGGATGCCTCGGCAACCGCTATCTACGGTTCGCAAGCAGCCAATGGTGTTGTCCTCGTAACCATGAAGAAAGGGCAGGAGGGTAACGCTAAAATCAAATTTAAAGCTAACTTCGGTTGGGATCATATGCCGAAGTTTATCGACGTAATGAACCTGCAGCAGTTTGCCGCCTGGAACCAGGAAGCAAAAATCATGGCAGGGGAGTACACCAATAATTTCTTCGCCAGCCCATCAACGCTTGGCGACGGTAGCGATTGGCAGCATGCGCTCTATCGTACAGGTTTCAAACAGGAATATAACCTTTCGGTGAGCGGCGGAACGAAGAGCATTAATTACAACATTTCCGGTAGCTACCTCGATCAGACCGGTATCATTATCAACAACGATTTCAGCCGTTTCACTCTGCGCGGATCGTTGAACGTTAAGGCGTATAAATGGTTGGATTTGGGCTTGACCGCCAACATGGGCCAGACTGATAAGAATACCGGTATGGCCGATTGGGCCGTGGTTGGTAATGCCCTTTATCAAGCGCCGAATATCAGTATTATCAATCAAGACGGCTCGTGGGGCAAAACCGCCGAGAATGATGAGTCAACTTCCTATACCGCCAACCCGATTGCGGTAACCTCGGTAACAACCCGTAAGAACTCTACCAGCAGTTTCCGTGGCAATGTCTTCGCCGACATCAAGCCTTGGAAATGGTTGACATGGCATAACGAATTCACCTACGATGTAAACACCGATAACTATCGTTATTTGGTGCCAGCATATGACTTTGGTGGTACACCTAACACCCAGTCGACCCACCGCGAGGATAAGACTTTCAATCGCTATACATCGTTTAAGTCCTTCCCGACAGCTCATTTCAAATTTGCCGGAGTCCACGACCTCACGGTTATGGCCGGTATGGAAATCAATAATCGTAAACGAGAATACTTGCAGGGGCAGCGCCTCGGCGGTAGTACGACCGACGCCTCGTTGTCGGCCGGCGACCCCACGCAAGCAACTACTCAAGGCTACATCACTACTACAAAATATAGCTCGGTTTATGGACGTGCTTCATATTCATTTGAAGGGCGTTACATGCTGACCGCCACTCTGCGTCGCGATGGTTCGTCGCACTTTGAACGTGGCCATCGTTGGGGCACATTCCCCTCGGCTTCCGTAGCTTGGCGTATCGACCAGGAACCGTTCTTCCTCCCATATTCCGAAACCGTTAACAACTTCAAGTTGAGATTTGGTTATGGTGTAGTTGGTAATGCAAATCTCGCCGATAACACCTATTGGCCTACCTATTCCGTAAACCAGACAAACTTCGGCACCGGCTATGCAACCTCAAATATGCCGAACTACGATGGCCTTACTTGGGAAAAGACCAACTCCTATAACTTCGGTGTTGACCTGGCATTCCTCAATAACCGCATTGAATTTATCGGTGATATCTATATGAAAGACACCCGCGACCTGCTTTTGCAGACCTCGCTTCCATATTATACCGGTACGGTTCTCTCAGGCGGTACAACCGCTCAGTGGGCCAACGTCGGTTCGATGAAGAATAAAGGTTTGGAATTGACCCTGATTGCGAATGTTATCAATCGCAAGAAATTTAAGTGGAAAACAACCCTGACCTTCACCATGGTTAGCAACAAGATTACCGGGCTGAATACTGAAAACGGATATATCGACAAAAAACTCGATTCCTCTTGGTCGGGTAACGAAACCGTTACCCGTACGGCGGTAGGGCATAGCGTCAGCGAATTCTATGGCTACCAGCTGGCCGGACGTATCAACTCGGCTGCCGATTATCTCCGCGACAATGGCGACGGCACTTCAACTGTGATCGCTGCAACGCCCAACTATCGTGTCGGCACCGTAGTTTCTAACGCTAACGCCTCTAATTTGGCAACCTCTATCGGCGACTTCCTTTTCCGCGATAATAACGGCGACGGCATTATCGACTCTAACGATATGACCTACCTGGGAAGCCCGCTGCCGAAGTTTACTTTCGGTTGGAACAACCAAATTACCTATCGCGATTTCAAGCTGACCTTATTCTTCTATGCATCGGTAGGCAACAAAGTGTTCAACTGGTTGCGCCGTCGACTCGACGAACCGTCGGTAATCGGTGGCTCGCAGAGCAATAAGTCGGTTCGTGCGGTCAACTATGCAAAATGGGGCTATTATGATGGAAACTCCGGCAACAAAAATATCTGGAACGTCTATGTTCAGGATGGTGCCGACGACCTCATGGCGCGTATCGATAACGACAATGGCAACTACAACTCGCGTGTCAGCGACCGCTATGTAGAGGACGGCAGTTACTTGCGTCTGAAGAATATAGCATTGACCTATTCGCTGAATCAGAAATACTTAAAGAAAATTCATCTGCAGGCATTGCGCTTTACGGTTAATGTGCAGAACGTGTTAACCCTTACGAAATATACCGGCTACGACCCTGAAGTCGGTGCTCAAAACGGTCAATATTCATTTAGCGGTTCAGGCATGTTGCTGTATGGTGTAGACACCGGCCGAGTGCCCGCTGCCCGTTCCTTTAGTTTCGCTGTTGAGGCAACATTCTAAAATTTGAGTAACTATCATGAAACTGAAAAATATCATACTCGCCCTGACTTTAGCTGTCGCCACAACCGCTTGTGATGACTACTTGGACGTTACCAGCGAGAATCAATATCCTGCCCACGAAACTCTGCAGTCGATTGCCGACCTCAGAGCCAACACCGGCTATCTCTATTGCGCTCCGTGGTATTATTTCCATAAGCAGCGTTGGGTGCAACTCGGCGACTCGCGTGCAAATAATATCTATACCGGTTCGTCAACCAATGGCTATTCGCTCTTGGCGTCGTTCGGCGAACAGAACGATAATACATCGTTGAGCCATGGTTGGGGTTCACTTTACAATGTCATTGCGCAAGCCGACTATATTATCGAAGACTATGCTCCATACTGCGTGGAGAATGGTATCGGCACCGATGCTGAAGTGCATGAATGTATCGCTGAAGCTCGTTTTATGCGTGCGTTGGCTTATTGGTATTTAGCTATGTTCTGGCATGATGTGCCTATCGTTGACTCGCCGGTAACTATCGGCGCAAATGCCTATGCTAATCGTTTTGAGGATGTTATCCAATATGCCATTTGCGATGCCGAATATGCTGCTAAATGGCTGAAAATTACGCCGTATGCTGTAGGACGTGTCTCTCGAGTGTCGGCTTACGCATTGCTGTCGCGCCTGTATCTTACAGCTGCCGACTTCGCCCAGGGTGGCCATTTCACTCAGGAATTCCAGGACGAAGTGCTTGCGAAATATTATGATGGCGACCGTCAATGGCGTCGTGCAGCATCGCTCGATAAGTTCTACTATAATAAGTCGGTCAGCGCTGCCGAGCAGTGTCTATCGATAGCTTCAACCGGAGGTTACGGCCTGATGGACGATTACGAGCAGATTTTCCGTGTACAGAACAACAACTGCAAGGAAGTGCTGTTCGCCCTTCAATTCGTTGCCGGATCGACAACTTATTCTACCAACAACGACCAGCAAAACAGTTATTGCTATGATCGTTGTATCGACAACAATTATGGCGTGGGTTATCTGAAAGCCTCCTTCGACTTTGTGCTCTGTTCAAAGAAACGCGACGGCATTTCCCGAACTCGTGGCAATATTATGCCCCCGTTCTTCTCCTACGATTATCTCTATAATGAGCTCGACACTTGCGAACAGTATGGCAAAACCTGGACTTGCGGTAAGTATAGCACAATTCCTATTAAGAAGCAGGTTGTTGGTGGACCGCTGGCTACCGATGGGGTAGCTCTGAAAGATAACTCCGGATTCTGCACCCCGATGATGCGTCTGTCGGAAGTATATCTCAACCTTACGGAGGCAAAAATGGGCGCTGCCGGAGTTACGGAAACGTCATCTGCCGATATCCTGGAAGGGGTAAACGTAGTTCGCCGTCGTGCTCATAAAGTAGAAATTGCCGATGGTACATATCGTGGCGATTACGGTACGCATGGCACATTCAATCTCGACTCGATGCTATGTGAACGCCGATTGGAATTTTTCTGCGAAAGCTTGTCATGGCCCGATGTAGTTCGTCGTTCCTTTATGAGCGATGCCGAAATGACTCATATGTTGCGCTATAACAATAACTTGCTAATCACGATTGAGGGTGACTCTATAATGGGTTGTCATCGTCTTAACTCATATAGCTACACCGGCATTGCAACGAATACAAAAACACTCGGCACTGCAAAGTTGACAACATCAATCTCGCGTCAGAGTAAAGAATGTGTCCATAACACCCCTGCCGACGGTTATGTCCATTCATCAGCCATTGGCGAAAGCGACAACCTCTGGTCGATGATTTATCCCCCGGCTGAGACCCTCCAGTCGCCCAACTTGCTGCTTGCGCCGGTAGGCTACGACTTCACCACAATTATAACTAATAAATCAGATTTCCATGACTAAGAAGATATTAACCGCATTATTGTGGATACCGGTTGTCGGCTCAATGTTGACGTCGTGCGATGATAAAGCGGGTGTCCCCGAGATTGATTCTATCTGGATTAATGAGTCGAGCGAACCCCTTCGCGAGGTTGTGTACGCCTATCCCGGTCAGGTGCTTTGCATTCATGGAAGTAATCTGAGCGAACTGCAGTCGATTGTTGTAAACTCTACATCGGTTTCGCTGGTAGGGTCGAAAATCTACGATAACGACAACTATGTAACTTTCACCCTGCCGTCATACACCCACATCAGTGAAGACTATCTTGAATATTCCTTGACGCTCACCACTGATGGCGGTTCAACGGTCTATGCGCCGTTTATCGTAAAGCCGAAAAGCGAAAAACCGTCGATTAGCAAGTTCTCAACAACAACCCTGATTGCAGGCTCCGAGCTGGTTATCTCCGGCAAGAATCTCGATGGTGTAACTAAGGTTACGCTTCCCGGCCCATTCGATTCGCGCATTGAATGTCAGTTGGCCGAGACTGCCGAGCAGACCTCTACTCGCGTTACGGTTATCATCCCAGAAGGGGCAACGTTTGCCACCGGACAGGCTGAAATCGTAATGACAAAAACCGAATATGTTTCAAATTCCGACGGACGTCAATATACCGAAGCCGTCTATTCAACATCTACTGATTTTACTAATTGACCATGAGAAAGATTTATATCATAGCATCCATATTTGTTGCAGCGATGGTTGCAGCGTGCTCTGACGAGGTCCCTTATAGTCAGTCGCAACCTGAAAGTCAGGTGATTCCTGATGGTGAGACTTTGGATGAGAATGTGCTGTTCGGTGTGTGGACCGGGCAATCTTCTTGGGGGGATAACAGCACTAATTATTTCGCTGAAGACTATAAACTCGAATTTGAGGATGTCGCTACCGGTGAAGCTGTCCTTACGCATAATTATACCGACGCTGAAACAGAGGCTGATGCCTCACTCGAGCAGTTGGAATATACCTATACCTTTAATGGCAAGCAGGTTGAGCTTACTCCGAAAAGCTCGGCAAAGGCTCAAGGAGCCACAAAGATTATCGGCGTTCACGTTGGTGGAAACAAGATGAAACTGTTTACGGTGAATAACAACTATTGCGACACGATTTGCACCTTGCTGCGCACGGCTTCGCCCGAACCGTCAGTACTCAGTGTAAATCGCACAATGCCCAATACCGGCGATTTAGTTGAGATTACCGGACGTAATTTGCAGTTCGTTTCTGAAATTTATCTGCCGCTGCGCACCGGTGGCGAGCTCAAGGTTACCGATTTCCAGTTTGAGAATCGTACCATCTCGTTCCGCCTGCCGTTAGGCTATTATGCTCCCGGTGCAATCCGCTTGCACTCTGAAGAAGCCCACATGAGTTGCTACACTCCCTCGTATATGTTCTGCACCAACTGTGTATTCTTCCATAATTTCTCGAAATTCAACACCTCGGCGCCTTATAAGGGCACTGAATTTGAATATACTATCAGTGCCTTAGGCTCGCTCTTCAGCAATGTGACGGCCTATTCAACACAGAATCTGCCGACAGGCCATAGCCTATTGGAAGCCACTTGCGCGCTCCCCGATTCAGTGCTGTCGATGTTCGGTGCAACTCCGATTGATCTCTCCGTCGCAACCGGCACGGATGACAAGCAGGGCTATTTCCGCTTCAGCTCTTACGACCGATTTAAGTATGCGCTGGACAATGCTAATGGGCTTTATAGAGGCACTACCCTGAATAGCCAGATGGCAATTCAGATGGATATCTATGTCGTTACCGATGGCAAACCGGTTTGGGATTCAGGCTATATCTCTTACCGCCTGAATAAGGACCAGAATAGCCTTACAAGCCAATATTCGGCAAACGTAGCCGGATGGGAAAGCGATCAGCCGATGGACTTCAGCGACGGATGGCTAACCTTTACCATTCCGTTGACCTCATTCCCAATGGTCAACCAGGCAGGCCTCACTTCGCTAAGCTCGCTGCTCAGTTCGCTGAAAGCCTCTAATCTGCAGACAATTTTCACCTTCGTAAACTATACGCTTGATAGCACTCATCCAGCCCATGCAATGCAGGGATTCCAATTCAACATTGCCGATATGCGCTTGGTGACCACTGCTATCCCGGAACCTGTAAAAGACTAAGCCATGACCCACCGTTTTTTCTACATACTACTTAGTTGCATTGCGTTGTTAACCGTTGGGTGTAGCGACGACAATGATACGCAACTCGAAGCGTCGTCGGAGTTGTTGGCTACGGATTCCTCTGTGATCAACTGCGATGTAAATGGCTCTGCTGTAAGCTTTATGCTGAATTGGAAAACTACCACCTGGAGCATTGAAGCTGAGTCGGGGAATGTTGTAGCTCAAGTTAGTCCGACAACAGGCGGCTCTACCTCCGGTAGCGGCTCTACCGAAATCCGCGTGGAATTGAATGCCAACACATCCGGAAAAGTCCGCACTCAGTCGTTGGTAATTCGCGATAATGTTGGTGGGGTGAAGAAGGTGTTGCTCCGTCAAGAAACGGCTTCAGCTTCAACGGCAGTTATCGAGGTGAACCCGGCGCAAAGTTATCAGCATGTTGCCGGCTTCGGCGCGATGTATAACCCCTATATCTGGACATCGTCGGATATGCCTACCCTTGACGATGTTGAATATAGCTATTCGCCTGACGGACTTGGCTATACGATTATGCGCTTGATGGTCTACCCGAAGAGTAGCCAATGGAGCAAGGATGTTGATGCTGCCAAAATCGCGCAATCGCATGGTGCACTGATTTTTGCGTGTCCTTGGCATTGCGATGACAGCTGGCGTGATAAGGTGACGGTAAATAAGAATGAGTATCCTCATCTGAAACCTGAAAATTATGCTGATTATGCTCAGCATCTGGTAGATTATATCACCTATATGAAGAACCAGGGGGTAACCATCTACGCTATCTCTGTTCAGAACGAACCTGACGGCGAATTTACCTATTGGACTTCCTCTGAAATTCAGACGTTCGTTACCGATTACGGCGCTCAAATCCGTGCTACGGGTGTGAAACTGATGGCCCCTGAATGTATGGGTGTGTTGAAGTCATACACGAATCCGCTCCTTTCGGGCGCAGCTTTCGATAATACCGATATCGTTGCCACTCACACTTATACCGGCTATAACGATGGCGAAAAAGATAGCGACTATGCTCGCGAACGCCGCGACTTTATGGTTGAACTTTGGGAAAACACTCTGCAACCGGCAAATAAGGAGTGGTGGATGACCGAGCATCTCTTTAGCGATGGCAATGGGTCGGAAAAGGTGAGTGAACAGCTCTTTGGACAGTGGAACTACTGCTTGGAGAACCTTGCTCGTGAGATCCATAACGTAATGAACACATATTCGTCGGCATATCTCTACTGGTATTTACGCCGCAACTACGGCCTAATCGGTTCTAACGAAGCTACTTCGCCGGTGCCCGCCGGAAAAGCTACTGCCAACGGATATATAATGTCGCATTATGCACAGTATGCCAGCAATACCACTCGCATTGCTGCCACATCTGATAATTCGCAAGTCTATGTTACGGCCTATACCGATAAGTCGGGCTGTGTGACGGCTGTCTTGCTGAACTTTGGCGATCAGGAAGTTAACTGCTCAATCAATGGAATGACCGCAACTACAGCTGAGGCTACATTCTCCGATGAGCATTACAAAATGACTCCGCTCCATTGCTCGGTCAATAACGGTGTAACTTCCCTTACGCTGAATGCTAAAAGTATAACGTCAATACGCCTTCGATAGATAGATGAAACGTTCATTATTTAGTTTGATTCTTATGCTTACAGTTCTGTGTTGCTACTCACAAGGGTGGGTAGCCAGCTGGAGCTGTGCGCCTCAGTCGGCAGGGAGTAACGACCTGCCTAACGGCTCGGAGCTGACGGGTTGCGCTGTGCGCCAGGTTGTCCGTTGCTCTGTAGGTGGACGTAAGCTGAGAATTTATTTATCGAATGAACACTCTACCGACAGCCTTGAAATTCGGTCAATCTATATTGCTAACCTTGGAGCCGATCAGCGCCATATCGCGGCAGAATCTGCTACTCAAGTTACTTTCATGACTGAGCGCTCCGTAACGATTCCGGCAGGGGGTGTACGCCTTTCTGATCCTATTGAGTTCGAAATATCTCCTCTACAGCGAGTTTCGATAACAATTAGCTACGGTCATGTGCCGCAACCGGCAACCATCCATTCCGGTTCGCGTACAAACTCGTTTATCATTTCCGGTGAAGCTGACTTCGCGGCAGACTTCTCAGGTGCGAGAGCCGAGCAACATTGGTATAGCATCGTAGGTTTGGATGTGCTGACCGCAACGCCTACGGAATGTATCGCTTGCTTGGGAAATTCCATCACTGATGGGCGAGGAGTGACAATCGACGCCGACAACCGCTGGACCGATGTGCTGGCGGAGCAACTTGGTGGCGAAGTAGGTGTGCTCAATTTGGGTATTGGTGGCAACTGTGTGCTCTCCGGTGGTCTCGGTCCTACAGCAAAGGAACGGTTTGCTACCGATGTGCTGCAAAAGAGTGGCGTTACCAAAGTGATTGTTTTTGAAGGCGTCAACGATATTGGGAGCAAGAATGCAACCGATAAGACAGCCGACCAGCTTATTAAGACATATAAATGGTTTATTCGGAAAAGTCATAATGCCGGACTGAGAATCTACGGTGCTACTATCACGCCGATGATGGGGTCAGACTATTATTCTCCTGCACATGAGGCGATTCGCTGTAAGGTGAATGACTGGATCCTGAATGGTGGTGAATTTGATGGAGTGCTCGATATCAGTGCTATAGTAGCGAATCCATCTAATTCGGCCGAACTTCGACCAGAATATCAATATGATGCCCTTCACCCCAATCCCGCAGGATACAAGGCGATTGGCCAATATGTCGCAAATTATTTCAAACAGGAAACTATAAAACAAACGGATAAAATATGATACGACAGTTTTTAACAGCTACGTTACTTACCGCGGTAGCGAGCGCGTTCGCTGCCCCGAAATTTGTTTCCTTTACCCAGGGTGAGGGGAGCTTTAAGGTGATTGCCGATGGCAAGGTTGCGCCGATTTATGTCGATAAGGATGTAAACAGCGCCGGCCAAATCGCGGCATCGAGCCTTGTTAAAGATATCAAGGCGGTCAGCGACTTGGAGCCTTCGTTGCTGAAGAGCCTGCCTTCGTCAGGCGCAATTATTATCGGTACGGTCGGCACCCCGACTATCGATAAATATATTTCCTCCAAAAAGATTGACGGTAAGCAATTAAAGGGGAAAAATGAAAAATATATCCTGAAGGTTATCGACGGCAACTTGGTGATTGCCGGTAGTGACCGCCGCGGTACGGTTTACGGTATCTATGAGCTCTCTGAGCAGTTGGGCGTTTCGCCTTGGTACTGGTGGGGCGACGTTCCCGTTCAGCATCATGACTATGCCGCTGTGAACGACGGCGAATATACCGATGGAGAGCCCGCCGTAAAATATCGTGGTATTTTCCTCAATGATGAGGCGCCTTGTTTAACTTCATGGGTGAAGAACCACTACAATGTAGAGCGTGGCAACCATGAATTTTATGCTGATGTCTTTGAGCTGATTCTGCGTTTGCGTGCCAACTTTATGTGGCCGGCAATGTGGAGTTGGGCTTTCTATGCCGATGACCCCGAGAACAGTGCTACGGCTGATAAGATGGGTGTTGTGATGGGCACATCCCACCATGAACCGATGGGCCGCAACCACCAGGAATGGGCGCGTCATCGTGACACTTATGGCGAATGGAACTACTCCACAAACCAGGAGGTTATCGATAAATTCTTCCGCGAGGGTGTTGCCCGAATGAAGAACACTGAGGATATCGTTACGATCGGTATGCGTGGCGATGGCGACGCTGCTATGGGCGAGGGTACGAATATCGCTCTGATGGAGAAAATCGTTGCCAACCAGCGTCAGATTATCGAGGAGGAGACCGGCAAACCCGCCACTGAAACTCCGCAGGTGTGGGCGCTCTATAAGGAGGTGCTCGACTATTACGAAGCCGGAATGCGTGTGCCCGACGATGTCATCATGCTGCTCTGCGATGATAACTGGGGCAATGTGCGCCGTCTGCCTCGTGGCGAAGAACGTAACCACAAGGGTGGTTGGGGTATGTATTATCATGTCGACTATGTTGGCGGTCCGCGCAACACGAAGTGGATCAACGTAACCCCGATTCAGAATATGTGGGAACAGATGACACTGACCTACAACTATGGTGTGGATGCTCTCTGGATTCTCAATGTCGGCGACCTTAAGCCGATGGAATATCCTATCAACTTGTTCCTCGATTTAGCTTGGGATCCGAAGGCTATCACTCTTGATAATCTGCTGGACCACACTAAGGCTTACTGCGCTCAGCAGTTCGGCGAGGAGAATGCTCAGGAAGCTGCTCGCCTGCTGAACCTCTACTGCAAGTATGCCGGACGTGTTACCCCCGAAATGTTGGATCGCAACACTTATAATCTCGAGACCGGTGAATTTAAGCAGGCTGTTGACGAGTTTACACAGCTCGAGCACGATGCTCTGCGCCTCTTTGCAAAACTGGATGCAAAATATCATGATGCATATCAGGAACTGCTGCTCTTCCCGATTCAGGCGTTCTCGAATCTCTATGAAATGTATTATGCTCAGGCTATGAACCATGCGCTTTATAAGGCCGGTGACGCCAAGGCTAATGAATGGGCCGATAGGGTAGAGGCGTGCTTCGCTCGTGATGCCGAACTCTGCAAGGCTTACAATAAGACGATTGCCGGTGGCAAGTGGGACGGTATGATGACTCAGAAACATATCGGCTACAAGTCGTGGCAAGATAATTTCGAAAAGGACACCCTTCCCGAAATCTTCCGCGTAGAGTCTGCACAGTCTGAAACTGCCGGTGGATATAAGTTTGAGCCCTCTGATGGCTATATCGCCATGGAAGCCGAGCACTATTATTCTGCCACTAACGGCACAAATGCTTCGTGGACTGTAATCCCCTATATGGGACGCACACTGAGCGGTTTAGCCGTAATGCCTTACACTCAGCCTACCGATGGTGCTTCGGTTACTTATCGTATGAAGCTGCCGGAAGGCCTTACTGAAGTGAAGGTGCTGGTTGTAACTAAGTCGAACCTTGCGTTTGAGAACCCGAAAGGCCACTGCTTCCGTGTTGGTTTCGGTGACAACAAGCCCAAACGTATCAACACCAACAAGACCCTCTTGGAGTCGGGCGACAATGTCTACACAGTGTTCTATCCTACTGTAGCTCGTCGTGTAATCAAGAAGGAGGTGAAGATTCCCGTTGCAGCCCCTGATGCTGATGGATATGTTAATCTAACTATAACTCCGGCTGATCCCGGTATCGTATTTGAAAAGATTGTTGTAGACCTCGGTGGCTACAAGGATTCTTATCTCTTCATGCCGGAATCCCCCTACACTAAATAGTCAAACTAAATTATCTATTAACTT
>CAZKYD010000026.1:0-22103 GCA_964556875.1 uncultured Alistipes sp. | reverse complement strand
CCTATCAGCTCGCAAGAGCCCCCGGAAACCCCGAAGGCACCAGCCTCCGGGGTTTCCTGCATTTAAACCCCAACCACCCCCCCCAGGGCCAGCCAACCTCCCCAGCCCATCCCTGCAATCAGCCTGGCCTCTCTAGCTTCAGCCTAGCTTGCTATCCGGAGCTCCCCTGCCAATCTTGGGCAGTTGGCCCTTCGGTCCAAAACAGAACCGCTCCGCGCTAGCTAGCTCCGCGCTGCGGGAACAGAACAAAGAGAGCCCAACCCCGCTCGCTGGGAAGGAGGAAATTTTAGAGATAGGATAATAAAAAAGGCTGAGAAGGGAAAGAAGGGATGGGCAATGCCCTTTCATTACTTATTGGAAACTTTGAATAGAGAAAAATGCGAAAAAAAGGGGGTTAAGGAATTGATTGATAAGAGAATTTTTGTAACTTTGTTATTTGTTAAATATTTGCTTACAAAACTGCTAATATCAACTTAATGAATCTTTTTCATAACATAAAACGGGCTTTTGGCTTCTCATCATCGGATGATGATGAATTGGAGGAAGAGGGTATTGATGCTACTGTAACGCCATTGCGTCACCGGAATAGCGTTGCAGCCGGTACGCCGGTTCGTCCTACGGCTGAGGAATCAGATAATCATGTTCCGGTTGTATCTGAAAATACTAACTCCGAGCCACAAGGGGAGTTTGCCGAGGATTTTCATCCTGATCCTTCGGTGATTTTTGATCGCGTTGTAAGGGTATTTAATGAGGCATTGCCCGGTTTTTTGAATAGCAGTGTTGATCCAGAAAAGGAGCGTAGGGCTTTATTTGATGCTCTTGATGCTTCGATGAAGGATTATTTTACGAATCTGGAGCGCAATATTGAGCATAAGCTAAAGGTTCGTTACGAGAATGATAAGAATAGGCTTCATGAGCAGATAGATGATTTGCGTCAGAAGGCTAAGAAGGAGGAAGAGGGGAATACGAATGCAAAGAATCTACAGTTGAGTGCAGAGCGGCAGAAGCGTGCTCTTTCCGAGCGTGTTCATGATCTTGAAAAGCAAATAGCTTCGCTTGAGGCGGAGAATGAACAATATATCCTTGAAAATAAGACGATGGCCAATAAGCTCCGTTTAACAGCTTTGACGGAATCAGAAGGTGATACAGCTGTTGCGGAACAATTAGAGGCTCTTCGTATGAAGGAAACCGAGCTTCAGCAGAAACTTGAAGCTGCCAGTAAAAAACAGGCTGATACGGAGTTGAAACTGTCGGCTGCGGAGACGAAACAGTCGGAGGCTGAAGCTAAACTGACCGATTCGCAGGCAAAGTTGTCAGAGGCCGAGGCAAAGTTGGCCGAAACTGAACGATTGAAAGGTGATGCTGAAGCAGAAGTTGAGTTGCTAAAAGAGGCAATGGAGCAGGCTCAGACCAAGGATCAAATCAGTCAAGCTATGGTCAACGACCTGAATAGCCGTGCTGCCTCAGCACGTCAGACCGCTGAGGATGTAAAGGCTCGATTTGATGAGTTAGTAAAAGAACTCCAGACTGTCAAGGAGCAAAAAGCGAATGTTGAGACTCGTTTGGCTAAGGCTCAGTCAGACCTACAGGTGGTAAAAGAAGTTCAAGAGCAGGTTAGTCAGCTTGAAGAGAATCAGCGTATGACCGATTCTAAATTGCGTCGTCAGAAAGATGAACTTTTAGAAAAGGATGAGTTGCTTCGAGCAAAGGATGCCGACTTGATGACAAAAAATACAACTCTTCGGGCGAAGGAAGAAAAAATCCGCAACTTGGAAGAGCAGACCGATGGCTTAAGAAAATCGCTCGAAAGCTTGCGATTGGAAAAATCGCAGTCGGAAAGCTCATTGTTATCAGAAATTGAGCGCTTAAAGACAATGAAGGGGCATGCCTCTCCGGTTATTGTAAAGGAACCGGATCCGGAGCCTGTAGAAGAGGTTGTTGTTGAAGAGCCTAAACTCGACTTGATGTTAGATCTGCCTGACATGGAGCCGATAGATGAAGCCTCGCTCACGCCGAAGCCTCGTAGAGGACGTCCGCCAAAAGCGAAGAAAGCCGATGAAGACGCACCTGCGCCTAAACGTAGCGAAAAAGAAGTTAAGGATGATCACGATTTATCCTTGTTAGATAGCACTGATTGGCTTATCGCCACACCGCCGACAGAGTCGGCATCTAAACCTAAACGCCAGCGTAAGCAGCGGGCAGAAATCGATGACGACAGTTTCGGATATAAAGAACCTGTACGTCAGATGCCTCCCGACAATCCCGCCCAGATGTTGTTGTGGTAATTCTTGATTGATATGAATAACAAAGTAAAATTATTTTCCTTAATAGTTGCAGCAGCCAGCACCGTTCCCTCGGTCGTGGCCCAAGCAAAGATTGATGTAGACGGAATTAATCCCTATGTATATCCGGAGAATGCTCCGGCCTCGCCTAAGAGTTTCAATTATCTCCCCGATGGAGAGAGCTACTTATTGCTGAGCGATGACGGTAAGACGATTGAACGTTATGAGACCTCTACCGGCAAGCTTTTGGAAACGATCTTAGATGTTAGCCATACGCGCGAAAATTCTATCAAGTCGGTAGAAAGTTTTACGATTAGTCCTGATGGCACGAAGTTATTGCTATATACCTCCAAAACGCCGGTATATCGCCATTCGTTCAAGGCCGACTGGTATGTATTTGAAATCAAGCGTAACATTCTGCGTCCGCTTTCAAAAGAGTATAAGCAGCAGCAATCGCCGGTGTTCTCGCCCGACGGTCGCATGGTTGCCTTTGTTGTTGATAATAATATCTACATCAAGAAAATCGACTATGATTCGGAAGTAGCCGTTACCAAAGACGGTGTCATTGATAAAGTTATTAATGGTATCCCGGATTGGACCTATGAGGAAGAATTCGCCACGGATTGTTCGATGGTGTGGTCGCCCGACAATACAACGCTTTGCTATCTGCGCTATGATGAAGAGCAAGTGCCGAAGTTTAACTTCTCGTTGTATGAAGGCTATTGCAACCCTAACAAAGATTACGCCTATTATCCCGGCACCTTTGCGTATAAATATCCCGTAGCCGGCGAGAAAAACTCGTATGTTACTATTCACAGCTATGATGTAGAGACTCGCAAGATAAAGGATATTGATTTCAGCTCGTCGAGTGTAGAATATGTTCCGCGCATCGCCTTTGGCGGTGAATCCTCAGAAAGATTGATGGCTGTAACGCTGAATCGAGCCCAGAACCGCATGGAAATCTACTCTGTGAATCCCAAATCAACCGTAGCGAAATCAATCTTGGTAGAGCAAGGTAAAGCTTGGCTGAACGATATGAGCTATGAAGATATCGAATGGGGAAGTAACTCCTTTGTTATCTCATCAGAGCGTAGCGGCTGGAATCATCTCTATGAATATTCTTATACCGGTCAGCAACTGCGCCAGATTACGTCAGGTAATTACGACGTAACAGCGTTTTACGGCACCGATTCGCAAGGCAATTCATATTTCCAATCCACAGCCACCGCTCTCGCCGGCCAGGGGGATAAAGGCGCTATCAATCGTGTAATCCAGAAGATTGATAAGCTCGGGAAGAAACAGCAACTTGTAACCCCAGCCGAAGGATGGGCATCAGCCACCTTCTCGCCGACAAAAAACTATTATGTAGTAAATTATAGCAACGAATCCACCCCCCAGCGTTACGCCCTTTATAATTCGAAAGATAAAGAAGTCCGTACACTCGTGGATAATGCATCATATGCTGCACGTTATTCCGATCTGCCTCGTAAAGAGTTCTTTACGTTTACCGCAAATGGCAATTCATTGAACGGTTATATCCTAAAGCCCACCGGCTTCGATAGCTCGAAGCGCTATCCGGTAATCATGTGGCAATATAGCGGCCCCGGATCGCAAGAAGTTAGAAACCGTTGGCAGATGGACTGGGACTATTATGCCGCAGCCAAACGCGGCTTTGTAGTGATTTGTGTGGATGGCCGAGGCACAGGTGGCCGAGGTGCCGCATTCCGCAACGTAGTCTATAAGCAGTTGGGCCGTTATGAAACTGAGGACCAAATAGCCGCAGCCCGTTATGCAGCGTCGCTCCCCTATGTAGACGCATCGCGTATCGGTATAGCTGGTTGGAGTTATGGAGGCTATGAAACCTTGATGGCTGTAACCGATACTAATGCCCCCTATAAGGCTGCTGTAGCGATTGCGCCTGTAACCTCATGGCGATATTACGACACGGTTTATGCCGAACGCTTTATGTTGACTCCCGGCGAGAATGAAGAAGGATATAATGCCGGAGCACCGATTAATAGAGTAGAGAATCTCAACTGCTCATTGTTGATGATGCACGGCACTGCTGACGATAATGTCCACTTAACCAACACTATCGAATTTGTCAGCCGTCTGCAAGAAGTAAACCGCTCATGCGATATGCTCCTTTTCCCGAATATGAACCATTCAATCAATGGCTGTAACGCTCGAGCATTGGTTTATGGGCGTATGTTGAACTATTTCGAAAAAAATCTCTGATAATTTAACCAAAAAAGGTGAACCACCGTTGACGGAGATTTGTTTTATAATAGCCGGTGTGTATTACATTACACACCGGATTTTATCCTCTTTCCAAAACAATTTATCAAGCACAAACAAAATTCAATAAGCTAACAGTATGTTTCATCTCCATCAACGAAAAGAAGGCCTAAGTGCGGCAATCTTAGGGTTGTGGCGTAATTGGGCTGTCGCTATCGGAGTGCTGGTAATTCTTCCATTGGTATCTATCCATGTCCGTCAGATTTGGATGCCGGCAGTGTGTCTCATCGCGTTTTTCTCATTGCTGATATTGAGAGGCGCTATGACACGCAAACGTATACCGGTTTGTTCACGCCTTTATAAAGAGGTTTCGATTATCATACTCATACTTGCCATCGCGGTCATTATCCGTAACTTGGTTGCTATAAGGATGTTCCCTTATGAGGTAAACGGGCAGCCATTTAATGAAAGCGGGCCGTTGGTAGGTATATTGATCAGTGCACCGATCACGGCGATTGTGTCACTGTTTTTCTTGTTTCAGCGCAATGAACCTTCGGTCTGTTTGCTCTGCCGTCAACGTTATGGGAATGTAATCCGTAACGGCTTTGTTGGGGTGCTTTATGAACGCGAGTGGCGCTATCAAACCCGATTATTGTTTATCGTATCCATTATCATCTCGGCAACTGATTGGGGCTATTATCTGACTCGATATATCAACATCAGCCTTAACCAATCGGACTACTTTTTCTTCATGTGGTTTCCGCTGATGGTATATGTGATGTCATTAATCCATTTGGGCTGGCGCTATTATTCGTTATGGGTGTTTTATTGCCAGCGCGATGAAAGTCATATCGTAGAGCATCCCAGTTCAACAACGGTAAGATTCGTGGTTATTGCCGGCGATAAAATCTTGCTGACAATGCGCCCTACCGATAAAGCGTATAACAACGGGAAAACCGTCAATAAGTTTGACACACCGGCGTCGGTAGTTCTGCCATATCATGATCGTTTCCCGTTAGAATATGCCATAGCCCTGTTTGCCAAGACAACCGGAATCAATAACGCCGAACTGCGCCCGATATATGAGAGCCCGGATAATGTGACATACCATAATATCGTTCATTTTTTCGCGTTTCTCGATTCGCCTGACGATATCACCAATTCAAAACTTCAGGGGGAATGGTTCTCCCTGAGCGAATTGCGCCATTTGATTTCTCAGCATCTTACCGGCATAGAACTCACGGCTGAATTTGCCAGAATCTACAGTGTGGCCATGGCGTGGAAAACGTATGACAGGAAAGGGAATCGACTGTATCCATTTAAGCATTATCGGCCAACGTTCCGCCTGAAAGATATACGCGGTTGGGACGTAGACTACAGCGATTCAACCTGGCTTGCGGTATGGCGACTTAACGAAGATAGCCAACTGTTCCGCCTGCGCCGCATCCTCTTTACTATCGAAGAGAAGTTAACCGCCGCATTTATTTAAGAATCACCCCCCTCACCTCAACAAAATAACCAACAACATAGATATGTCTTCTCAAAAACCATTGCTTGCGATAGTCGGCCCGACAGCATCGGGCAAAACCGGATTTGCTGTAGCCATAGCACGCATGGCCGATGGGGAAATTATTAGTGGCGATTCACGCCAAGTGTATCGCGGCATGGATATCGGTACAGGCAAAGACCTCGAAGAGTATGAAAATATCCCGTATCATCTAATCGACGTTGCGCCTGCCGGTGAGAAATATAATCTGTTTCAATATTTGCGCGATGCAGATGTAGCGATCGACTCTGTTCAGGCGAGGGGGAAGTTGCCTATCCTCTGTGGTGGTAGCGGACTCTATGTGGAGTCGCTATTGAAAGGATTGAAATTGCCCCCCGTGCCGGAGAATCTCGAGCTACGCCGTTCGCTCGAAGGGAAGACACTCGATGAGTTGACCTCTATTCTCGCAGGGATGAAAACCCTGCATAACACAACCGATGTCGACACCTGCCAGCGTGCCATCCGTGCCATTGAAATCGAGACCTACTATTTAGCTCATCCCGACCAGGCAGTTGAAGCCCATGAAGGGGCTCCGCGACGCGCCACGATTATCGGGGTTGATGTCGATAGGGAAGTGCGTCGCCAGCGTATAAGCAACCGCTTGGATGCGCGCTTGAAAGCCGGGATGTTAGATGAAGTGCGCTGCCTGTTAGATAGCGGAGTGCCGGCCGAGAATCTGATATATTATGGTTTGGAATATAAATTCCTGACCGAGCATCTGCTGGGGAAGACCACTTATGAGGAGATGCGCAAACTACTTGAAATAGCCATTCATCAATTTGCTAAACGTCAAATGACATGGTTCAGAGGGGCTGAGCGCCGAGGCTTTAAGATACATTGGCTCTCTGGGATGCTCACTCGCGAAGAATTTGCTCGTCAGGCGTTAGCCATTTATCACGAAGAACAAAACTGCTGAACAGATCTTTAACAACCATGAAAATTCAAGTTCTGAAGAGAGTTATATTAGGTGCTACAATTTTAGGATTTACGTCAACTAACGCTGAAGCTGCCATCGGGAAACTCGTGGCGGCAGATATTCATCTGCAAAAAGGGGAGGAGTGGACCATACAACTCCCTGAGGGGATGATGCAGTCGGTTCAGATCTTAGCCCGACCGGAAGTCGGCGAGAAACTCGCAGCTAAGACCGATTCGCTGACCTGGTGGATGGACCTGCGCAATGGCGCTAACGAGGTGTTATCGCGAATTAAAGTTGTCTCTGTGCGCGATTTGAACGGGTATGAAGACCAACCACGCACGGTAGTCGTAGAAACCGTCAATGAACGCTACGCATCGTCGGCGAATAGCCACGGTTACAGCTGCTTGACGCTGAAAAATGACAATCGAGGGGGCTATGAACTATGGTCGGGAGGGGAAAATCTGAAGTATGCCGCAACATTCCCCCTCCGCGACGAGGTAAGAGCAATAACTGTAGCCGGCAGCCATCCGCTTGGAATTGCAACAGTAAATCTCGGCATTGTATCTAAGAAATTTATACAGACCGGGTGGACCGAATCATCGATTACTGAGTATCTAAAAGCATCCACTGACCCTCATGAAGGGATATACGAATATCTGGATAGCGACATCGACACCGACCTTGCGCGACGCGGGGGAAGCTATCGCCTGGGGGTTGTAAAAAATTCAGGCAACGGCTATGATATCATCTACCTATCCGGCGCGGATGCCAACCATACAGCGTGGCAACCAGGAATGATTAAAGGGGAATTGACACCAACGATTTTCAGCAATCAGTATAATCTGCTGTGGCATGATGCCGAGGATGCTACCGATTTAACCGAGCTGTGGGCTATCGTCAACGGCACATTAATGGAACTGCATTTCCCCACCGAGCGAGCCACTATGCGCTTCTCTCGCTGTCAACTCAAGTGACCACCGGCGTGAATTCGTCGGTAGCAGAATCGTAAGCTATTGTATAGTTTAGGAAAGCTACGGTATATACCCCATCCTTCCGGCTAACCGAATACACTTCTGCAATATTATCTGTTATGATAATATTCTCGTAAAGTTGTGAGGGCAATTGGTCAAAAAGGAAAATCGAGGGGAGTGTGTTGCCATTACCATCTACTTTCACCCATGCATTCGAAGCATTAAACGTCAGTGTGGCGGAATTTTGTAGGTTTACGATATAGCCCCCTTCATAAGGGATAACTTCGCCAATTTTGTCGCCGGGGAAATAAAGCGTTAGAAACTGCTGAATCTCTAATGGGAGAGAGTCATAATCATTGTCGTCGTTACAAGCTGTAACTGAAAAAATCGTAGCGGCAACTATTGCCATTACGAGTAACTTGAATTTTGATTTAAAAGAAAAGGCCATAATAAAGCGTTTTTCAAAATCAACGCTCTATTATGGCCTTTTGTTCTAACTAAATCGTTTTTATATGATGCTATTTCCTTAAGATGAATTTGCAACCTTTTCGAACGTAGATCTGGCCGGGTTGAGGATTGATTACCAAACGGCCGTAGAGATCATAGATCGGAGCGTTGTCTTCCAGGTCGGCCTTGATAAGATCGATGCCTGAAGAAGCAACTGTAACCGAATTAGAAGCTTCAGATTCGCCAACAGCGTAAACAACCTTAACGGTGTAGTCGCCGGTCATGTCGGCAGAAACTTCATATTTAGTGTCGGTGATAACTTCGGTGTTAACCTTTTCGCCATTGCGATAGAGGTTATAACCAAGCACTTCGAGAGGAGCTGCTCCTGAGGGAGCCTTTTCGTAGCTGAAGTCGTCGAGCAGCACGGTATAACCGTTATACTTCATGTAGCGAATAGCGAAGTATTTTGTGCCGGCAGGAAGTTCATAGCTGTATTCAACCCATTCTTCGGTTAGAGTAATCTTAGAATCTTCGCATTTCTTCAAATCATCGATTGTCTTGCCGTCGGTAGAATAGTAAGCGTAGATAACGTCGCCCTTAGACTCATTAGGCGTCTTAGCAAAGAATTTAATTGTTTGTGCATTCCCGCTAAGTTCAGGTGTAACAGCCCAATCGTCGTTGTCAAGTTCCCAGTTGCGGAAGCTTGCTAACACATTGTTGCCGCTATGAGGCGCCCATTCGGGATGTTCTTCAAGGTCGATATCACCCATAGAGGGATTGTAGACTTGAAATGCTTGTTTAATCAAATCGTGAGGTATGTCAATGTAGTCATCCCCGACTTTGATGTCGTCAACACCGTAAACATCGTCATTGTCGATGAAAGTCCAATCACCTACGCCAGACATTTGGCCGTGAGTATAAGAATCGAAATTCTCGGTAGTATTCAAGTCCTCACTCATGTCGGGAGCGTCCCAGGTCAATAAGAAGCTTCCATCATTTTGCTCTGTAGCCTCAAGATTGGTGGCTGCCGGCATATTTGGACGGATAACTGAAATTTCAGATGTCGCAGTGTTATCATCCGCATTTTCATCGCCGTCAGAAACTACTTCAACGCTGAGTTCTTCCGTGTCAGCCCATGAAGCATCAGCTGTGAGAGTAAATTCAAATCTTTCAGATTCGCCGTAGGCAAGCTGTTTGGTATTGGTCTTAGACTCAACGAGTACATCGCTCTTATAGAGATTTACGGTGTAAGCAGTAGCCGTGTCTAAGCCATCATTGTAAACAGATGCTGCTACGGTAAACTCTCCGAGTACATCTACAGATGTGGGAGCTGTATAATCTTTGATCGTAAGGTTCTTGTTATATTTGCTTGCAATCGAAATATTATCCAAGCAGAACGGAGTTTGAGCACCGCCATTGCGCGAAGTAAAGCCGATTTGGATAAAGTCCTTACCAACATAGTCGGTCAGGGGCACTTCAATCAGATTATATTTACTCTTTTCAAGATGAGCAACCTGGAGCGTGTAGACCGTATGGAATAAGAAATCTTCAGAAGCTACTTCGATATCGAGATAGTCATCTTCAGCGCTTGTTTCAGCAAAACCGTTATCCTCATAGCTCATCGGATAGATGTAGAACGAAAGTACAGGATTATGAGCTTGAGTCATGTCAATCTTACCGGAGAAAATGGTAGATACGCTACCGGGAGTAGCTGCTGTTAACATCAGCAGACCACCGTCGTTATCCTGCGACACACCGTTCCATTCATCGTCAATGGCCCAGTTGTCACTGTAGGTTGAACTTCTAACCCATAGTTTGCTGCTACTGCCATTCTTGAATGATTCGTTAAATGGAAGCGAGTATTTTTCACCGCTAACTACAAAGGCAGAACCCGGATTACCGATGCCGGCTGTGGATTGTGCAAATATGCCATATTGGAAGATCTTCTGAGCACCATCTTCAGGAATATCTGTCTCTTCGTCGGTGAACGAGAACTGCTTATAATCAGATGCAAGGATTGAGTTGTCGCTCGGACGATAAACGATGTAGGTGAGGGCCGATGTATCGACATAGCCGCCATTTGCACCGCGATCAGAGGGAGCTTCCCAGGTGATGCAAGGATGACCGTCAACAACCGTAGCTTTCACATTTGTGGGTTCTACCGGGGTGTCGATACCAACCCATGCAGAAGCAACCGCTTCTTCGCCGTCGCCATACGAGTTGTAAGCAACAACTTTATATTCATTAAGGCCTTCATCAAGGTCTTCTTCTTCAACAGAGTAGGTTTGTCCCTTTTCAGGATTTTCGAAAGTCTTTACGGGATAACCATCATGGGTTACTTCAACCTTAGTAAGAGTGCCCAACTCAGAACCATCAACAGCAAGGGTAGGTGTGGTAAACTGAACAGTAGCTTTCAGAGCGCCTTTTTCGCCGGCAGTTACAGTAACGTTAGATGAAGCAGCCGGAGCTTTGAGAGCATAGCTGGGAGTAACGCTGATATTGTCGATGAGGAAGAATGCGCCACCGGCTTCTGAAAGTGCGTGGAACCCAAAGTTGTAAACGCCGTCGCTTTCAACGGTAACTTTGATAACCGGACGACGATAATCTTCCCAGTAAATAGTAGTGCGTTCGAGCAGACGAGTTGTCATTGCTTCTACTGTTGCGCCTTTTCCCATGAATACTTCATATTCATCAGGCCAGTAATCAGAGTAGCAGAGCACGTCGTAAGCAAAGAGGTAGATACGACCGGCTTCCAGACGGATTCCGGGGGTAATCAACCAGTCATCACCGTCAACTGTACCGGTATTGTAACCTACGCATTGTGCGCTGGGCGAATATTGCCAGCAACCGGAGTCGAGCGAAGGAGTTTCGTTAAGGTCAATAATGGTGAAGAGGTTATAATCATCTTCGGTGTCAAAGGTAAATGTTACCGGAGTATTATAAGCATCGCCGAATACAGCTCCGTTAGATTGTGTAGTAACACCTGCAACATCGTCGGCATACGGAGTTACTTTGTAAGAAACGAAAGCCTGACCATCTAAGGTCATGTTGTCGACATAAGTAGTTGCAGTTACACCTGTAGCAACTACAACATTAGCCGGCATACGAGTGATGGTGTAGGTGATGCGGCTTGCGTCGAAATAGTTGTTATCAACGCTGGCGGTCGGTGCATCCCAAGTAATAGTAGCTTGGAAGTCGCCGGTTTTTTCCATTGAGAGGTTTGTGACAGCTTCCGGACGACCGATACCGATCCATTGTGCTTTGTAGGTAGCTTTGCTATCGCCTACAGTGTTAGTTATGCGCACACCAAAGTTGTGATTGCCTGCAGATTTTACTGTAACCGGAATGGTTGAGTGAGAACCGGGGGTGCAGACGCCTGTATAAAGGTCTTCACCATCAATGCTGATAGTATAATTCAGGCTACCGGTGATTTCTGCACCTAGGTTGTCAACTGTCGGAACGTCAAATTCAACGTTGCCTGAAAGCGAACCATTGGTGAAGTCGAGTGTGAGTTCAGTGACCTGTGCAGGAGCGCCGTCAACTGCTGCAATAGGTTCGGCATACATCCCGACAACCTCTTCTTCATCGCTGAAAGCAACAACACGAGTTACATGGCCGTTAGTAAGGTCTACGGTAAATAATCCGGTTGAACCATCGGTGAAACCGGCTGCCCAATATAATGTGCCATTTTCATCAAATGTGGCTGACTGCATATATGCAGGTGTGATACCTGTAGCGCCAACGAGCGTAAGGTCGCCGGTCGACTTGTCAATTTTAACAAGATAACCTGCGCTTGTAATACCATAAGCTTGTCCTTGCGGATTAATAGCTACGGCAACGAGGCTACCGTCAAGTTGAGCAACCTGTGTGACTCCACATTCATCAGCCGGGTCCATATAACCCCAAACATATGCTTCATCACCATTATAGAAACAGCCATAAGCGCGTTTTTCAGAGGAATCATATGCCAGGTCGGTAGCCATATGATAGAGCGTTTGGTCGTATGAGGTTTCTGTTTTCCATGTGTCGGTGTTGACAACATAGGTTGTTACGCTATAATCCCAACCCCAGTCATCTTCAACATAGGATGTAAAATAGAACTTGTTGTCGGCAAAGAAGGCACCACCGTTAGGAGGACAATCGTATTTTACGAATAGGCGTGTGAAAGATGTCGGATCTTTAGCTTCAAAGCTGTAAACGCCGTAGGGGGGATAATCCTCGTCCCAGCTATACGCCCCGAGAAGAGCGCCTTTGAAAGATTGTACGCGAGCAGCCTCTGCGCGTTTAGGATCTGAGATTGAGAAAGAGTTAGTGAGGTCAACTGTTGGTTGCAGCATTGCAGCAGCTCCCAATTTATTAACAGCAGATTTGGGGCGAGCGCCATGGTTTTTCTTCCAATTGTTGAACATCATTTTATCGGTCAACTGCGACATATTAGCCTTTTGAGGGGCTTGCTTAGTCGTGGATTTTGCATAGACCGATCCACCAGAACTGATTAGCAACAAACTTGCTAATACTGATAGCAAATACTTTTTCATATGCACTTTGAGAAATTTGTTTGGACGCAAATATATCTCCATTATTTGAATGTAAACAAATTTAAGCCTCTTAAGAGTGGTTTACCAAACTCATATAATGAGCTGTTTTAGGTTTACAAAGTATTTTGTATAATGCTGATTGCCAAATAGATAAGCTATTACAAATGTTTACATTTAAACATTTGTATAGAAGAGTTGTTAGATTGCGTTAAAGTATATGGTTAAGTCCTGATCTTCGGGCAGATTTATCTCTTTGCGCAGGCGATATCGGGCCATGGTGACGGTTTGCGGTTGCTTCCCGGTAAGGCGGGCAATATCGCGAGTTGAGAGCCCCATTCTGTAGTAGATTGCCAATTGAATATCGGTTTTTGAGAGGGCGGGGAATTTAGCCAGTAGGCGGTCAGTAAAGAGTTTATATTCGTTGGCTAAATCGGCAAATAGCTCGTTCGACTTTTCGTTGCTGTAGCTTTGAATAATCAAGTTGTTGATATTCCGAAGATGCGGATTAAGTTGGGCAGAGGGCATTTTATATGCGTCTTTTACCATCTGCGAGATTTTTTCCAAAAGGATGTTGCGCGAACTATAATAACCATAAAGATAGTTCATCACGCGGTGGTTATCAGTAATTTCCGATTCTTGCTCTTTCTGGGTAGCTGTCAGCGAATCAATTTTGTTGCTTTGATCAGCCAGGCGTTTAGCCTGCTGTTTTGTCTTGCGATGGAAGTAGATATAGCCTGAAATTAAGAGCGTTAAGGCGATAATAATAGCTATCAGCAGTTGATAGGTGTTTTTGTAGCGGATTTCTTGAGTGGAGAGGTTGTAGATTTCGCATTGCTTAACTACATCTTTGACTATCAAGCTGTAGGCCTCGCGCTCGATGGAGAGCTGGTTATATTGCGATTGTTTCAGGGTGTTGGCTGTGACGATATGATTGTAAGCGGAGGCATAATCTTTCTGGGCGGAATAGATTTTGCCATAAATTTCGTGGAGATGCGAGCCGATTTTATCCGTTTGGGTCATATAGGGGAGTAGGCGTTCGGCCATATCCAGGGAATGGAGAGCTTTCCCATATTCGCCATGATTATAGTAGGCCTCTGCGAGGTTGCAATAGGCATAACATTCGGTTGCCTTATTGTCGATTTTTACGCAGAGATTAATCGACTGATTATAATGTTGCTCAGCGTCTTCAATTTTTGAATCGAAGGCTCCAAGATTGCAAATTAAGGCACTTTCAAAGAGGCTATCCTTAATTTCGCGTGCGATTTGAATACTATGTTCAAAGGATTCGCGCGCTTTATTGTCTTTTGCGCAGTTGGAATAGAGATCGCCGAGGAAGGCGTAAATCATCATCGATTCCTGCTTGTTGTTGTCGGATTTGCTCTGTTTGAGGCTGGCGAGAAGGAGCTCTTCGCCTTTGTCGTATGCCTCTAACGAGGAGTAGCAGGCGCCCATCCCTAAGGAGATGAGGTCGCGGAGTTGAGTGTCGTTATTATCCGAATATCCCCGGGCATACTCAAAAATCTGTAACCCTAAATCGGGATATTTGCTGTCATAAAGTGCCCAGCCAAGATAAGCTAAGGCTTTAGCGCATTGAGGGGAATAGCGTTTTGAGTTGGCGGTTAGGAATACGTCGTAGAGGGGTTTGATTGAACTTTTAGAATCTTTAATGCGCAGTTCGTTGGCAGCAGATAGCTGAGATTCAACTGTATCAACTGATTGAGCTTGCAATGCGACGATTGCGAATATCAGACTGACAAGTAGGATAGATACTCGTCGATATAACTTGAGGCTATGTTGTTGTGTGATGAACTGCATACTGTTGTGATGATTACTGATTAGAAGTAGAGCGGATTTGCGCGGAGCGAGAGACCGGCGGCGGTGGCTGAGTCGAGGCGTCGTGCCGCAAGCAATCCGGAGTCCTCATAGATTGGCGACGTCGGATCAAGCGAACTGATGCGCACTCTTGCCGAACAGTGGATGTAGGTCGGTCCACCCATCGAGATGGCTACATGAGTAATGCGCCCGGTTCGTTTATTCCCGAAGAAGAGTAGGTCGCCGGGGCGGAATTGGTTATAGTCGGTTATGGAAATTCCTGAGCCTACGTTGACTTGCTGCGAAGCGTCGCGCGGAAGCATTATTCCTTGTTGATAGGCGCTAATCTGGGTAAGGCCGGAACAATCTATCCCTTTCAGCGAGGTGCCTCCCCAAACGTAGGGCGTGCCCATAAGTCGGCAGGCATATTCCGGCAGCTTTTCCGGCATCCAATCCTGCTCGGCCCATTGCTGAATCGGCATGATATATTTCGATTCTACATATCCTTTTCGTCCGTCAGGCAACGTCACGGCTACCATTTCTTCATTCAAGGCTGTAGGTAGGGGAGAATCGGCTGATTCTGAGCTGTTGCTGTTGGAATCAATTTGGAGAATCGAACCGCCAACAATGTCGCTAACTCGCTGGGAGTTGATGTCAGGAAGGTTGTAGACGTAGATGGTTTGGTCGGAGATTACAACTCCTCGTTCGGAGGATTTCCAACTCTCCAAGGCTGCCGAGGTGTAGCCTTGGAGAGTGTTATTACGGATATATCCTGTGTAACCTTCCGGCGACTCTATGCGCCACCAGTCAGATTGCTTGGACAGAACTTTCAGAGGAGTACCCATCACCACTTGTGACACTTGCTCGGCTGCATGTCGCGCTTCACTACGCATGATTGCCACGGAAACTTTCGGCATAGCATATTGCGCTACGGCGATATGGGCCGAAACCATTAGGCAAAGAGCTGTAAGAAATGTCGACAAATAGCGTTTCATGCGTCACACTTTGTTTTTGGGGAACCGGCGAACCGGCTTACTTGCAGATAGAGGCGATTACCCCCTTGATGTCGTTAGCCAGGGCGTCGGCTTCTTCCATCGTGTGGGCTTCGGCATAGATGCGGATAATCGGCTCGGTGTTGGATTTGCGCAGGTGAACCCATGATTCGGGGAAGTCAATCTTTACGCCGTCGATGTCGGTGATTTTTTCGCTCTTGTAGCGTTCTTTCATCGCTTCGAGGATAGCGTCAACGTTGATTTCAGGGGTGAGCTGCACTTTGTTCTTGGCGATTGCATAAGCGGGATAGCCGGCCTTCAGCTGCGATACGGTCTTGCCGCTCTTTGCCAAAAGGGTGAGGAACAGAGCTACACCAACCAGTGCGTCGCGACCATAGTGGGCTGCGGGGTAGATCACACCGCCATTACCTTCGCCACCGATAACGGCGCCGGTTTCTTTCATCTTGGTAACAACGTTAACTTCGCCAACGGCTGCGGGCTGATAGCTGCATCCGGCGGCTTCGGTTACGTCGCGAAGAGCGCGTGAGGAGCTGAGGTTGGAAACGGTTGAGCCGGGAGTGTGGCGCAGAACGTAGTCGGCAACTGCTACGAGGGTGTATTCCTCGACAAACATTTCGCCGTTTTCCATTACGATAGCCAGGCGGTCAACGTCGGGGTCTACTACAAAACCTACATCAGCCTTGCCGGTCTTCATAAGGTCGGCAATCTGGGTGAGGTTTTCGGGGATGGGCTCGGGAGTGTGGGCAAACTTGCCGTTTGCTTCACAGTTGAGCTCAATGATATTCTTAACGCCGAGAGCACGCAGAAGTTGGGGAATGACGATACCGCCAACCGAGTTTACTGCATCAACGGCAACCGTGAAGTTGGCGTTGCGAATGGCGTCAACATCTACTAAGTCCAAGTCGAGCACTTGCTGTATATGGCGCTGATTCCAAGTTGTGTTTACCATTTCATGGCCGAGGCTCATGACATCGACAAATTCGAATTCTTCAGCTTCGGCGATGCGGAGCACTTCCTTACCTTCAGCGTCGTTGAGGAATTCACCTTTTTCGTTGAGAAGCTTCAGGGCATTCCACTGTACGGGGTTATGAGAAGCCGTCAGGATGATACCACCACAAGCTTTTTCGCCAACAACGGCAACTTCGGTGGTAGGGGTGCTGGCCAAGCCGATATTGATAACGTCGAATCCCATGGCGCAGAGAGTAGCGCTGACCAAGGAGTCAACCATTTTACCTGATAAACGAGCGTCGCGACCAACAACGATGGTGTTGCCGGTGCGAGTAGTAGTTTTTCTGATTAAAGTTGCGTAGGCAGCGGTAAATTTAACCACGTCTACAGGGCTAAGCCCTTCACCGGAATGTCCGCCGATTGTGCCGCGGATGCCGGAAATAGATTTTATAAGTGACATATAATTGATTGGTTATTCGCTGACCGCTTTCATGTAGCGGACATCATAAAGGTAAGGAATTACGTTGGCGATTTCGCTGGTAAGGCCGTACTGCGATTTGATAATGAGGTTTACATGGCAGTTGTAGCCAAGATAGCTCAAGGGCACTTGCAGACCTGAACCCCAGCTTGAGGATGACGACAAGGTGTAGTTGCCGAAGCGGAACGAGGCTGAGCCGAGGCTGATATCTTCAGCGTTGCCCGATCCGTCGCCGAGCTCTCCTGTCGATAAATATTCGCTAAGGCTATAGCGAGTAAAACGGAAGAATACTTGAGCATCTGATTCAGGTTTTTCAGATGTACCCGGGTCGAGCACTTGCATGAAAACATTGCCGTCAGAGTCCATTCGATAGTAAGGAGCGTCTTCGCCAATTTCGAAAACAGAGTCGGCGGGCACGTCAAGAATTACAATGTGATCAGCAAGAAATGCGTTGACTGCTTTAGTTTCATCACTGAGCAGATCTGCGTAGCTTTCTGAGTCACTGCATGAGCTGCAACCAAGAGCGATGGCAACTGCGCAAGAGAAAGTCAAAAATTTGAATACCTTCATTATTAATTGTGGTAGTTGTTATCTAAAGTTGTGAGAGATAGATCTTCGGTTTAGGAAGAAAAATTTACGGTTGAGGTAGATATTTGTCGAATATCGGCATGGCCTCCATAAAGCGCTGAATGGCTTCTTGAAGAGTGCCATAAAATTCTCCGCCGGCAGCGTTGAGGTGGCCTCCGCCGTTGAAATATTCCGAGCAGAGTTTGTTGACGGGGAAATCACCTTTACTGCGGGTTGAAATTTTAATGTAGTCGGTTTCTTCGCGCAGAAAGATTGAGTAGGTGATATCCGGGCAGGTTAGCGGACGGTTCACGAGGTCTTCGGTATCACCTTTTTGGTAGTGATACTCGTTGAGCTCATCGCGCGTCAGCGTAATCATTGCTGCACGGTGCGCCGGGAAGTAGTCGAAATTGTTACACATCGCGTAGCCGTTGAGCTTCAATCGGTTGACGGAATTATTGAAGTAAACCATCTTGTAGATGGCATCTTTGTCGATTCCTTTCTCGATCAGGCGAGCTACGATGCGATATAGTTCCGGGTCGTTGGAGTTGTAGGAGAAATTGCCGGTGTCGGTCATCATTCCGGTGTAGAGGGCAGTGGCGACATCTATATCGATGAAGCGAGCCATACCTACGGAGGTCAGAACGCGGTAGACCAGGGCCGAGGTTGAAGATATCTCCGGGTGGGAAATAATCAGGTCGGGGAAGCTATCCGGGTAGAGATGATGGTCGATCATCACTTTCGGCGCTCTTGCGGCTAACAGTGCCGGCGCTACGAGGTCGATACGTTTTGAGTCGTTATAGTCCAAGCAGAAAATCAGGTCGGCATCAGCGAACATCTTTTTTGCGTGGGGTTCATGACGTGTGTAGACAACGATGTTTTCTGCTCCGGGCAGGAACATCAGATATTTTGGAGGGGTGTCGGGGGTAATCACCTTGACATCCTTGCCGGCGTTGCGCAACACCTTGCAAAGCCCGAGAGAGGAACCTATGGCGTCTCCATCGGGGGATATATGGCAGGTAATCACCACTCTTGCTGCACAATTCAGCAGAGTCCGTAGCCTGTCGGTAGTTTCACGGTCTATAATATTCTCCATAATTTGCAAAGTTACAACTTATTGACGTAATATCCCCTTTTAGTCACGATAAATTTGCTTAAATCGCTTATTTAGCGTTGATAATTAGTGTATCCGCTGAGATTGAGATATTATAGGGCGTTGCAGATTTGCGTGGACGTTTGCCGTGGATGTAATAATATGATTTTTGAGTGTCCCAGGAGGGGATGTCTAATCGGCGAGTTTGTTGCGCCGGTATTTCGATGTCGCGCTTTACTTTCCTGGAATGAATTTGGCGGTTTGAACTGTCGAGATAGTTGATTGTGAAGGCGATTTGCTGAATGATGGAGTCAGTAAGGTTTTCAATAAAGATGGTCTCGCGAGTGGCGCTCAGCGTTTTCTCGTAGCCGCAGAAACGCACGGCGTTAGTCGGCGCGATGAGTGAGTCGGCTGTGGCATCGGCAGGGGAGAGGTTCGCGGAGGTAGGGGCGTTGACTTTAAGGTTTTTACGTGTGGTCACTACTCGGTCGGCAAACATCGCAGAGAACGTCAGCGCGGCTATAGCGAGGATGATGATTTTTTGGCTAATGCGATTCATTTAGCGGGAGGGATGGGGATTATAGATAGCGTGGATTCTGGGGATTGCGAGGGGCTGGAGTTAGCTTGATGAAGCCATCTGCATCTTGCGGGGTTTCGTTGCGATATTTGAAAGCGCCGCGAATCATGTAAGGCAGGAATCGCCAGGGATTTATCTGCACGCCTTTATGAATTGCGCGCATCGTTAGGTGGCCGTCGTCGGAGAGATGGAGCGTAAATCGGTGAGGTGATGAGAGTCGGGATTTATGCTGCTTGGTGAATATTACGGCGTTATAATTGTCGGGCTTGGCTGCCGAGGTGAAATATCCCATAATCGTGCCGGGTTGTAGGGTGGGGGATGGTGAATCGATAAGAATCATTACCCATTGGTCAGCTTGAGTGATGGTCTGCCCGGGGATGGTGGCTGATGTTGCTCGTTGCCAGGCTTTTGCCGGAACGATGCCGATAGTGCCGCCGTCGACCGATGTGCGCCATATTCCGCCGATATGCGAGGTGCCTTCTTGCCTGCATATTTCCATGATGAGGGAGTCAACTTGGATGTTGAGAAAGGGGGAAGTGAGGTCTGATTGCTTGTCGAGATTTGCAGCCTTAAGCGGGGTGGAGGTGATGAAGATGAGTAGCTGAAGGCATAATAAGATGATGGAGCGAGTCATGAGAAGATGGAGCGAGTAGAGGGGTTTTGGAGTGAGGGAGTTCGGATAAAAAAGCAAACGGAGAGGAATCTGAGCGCTTGAGAGCGCCCGGATTCACCTCCGTGAATGCTTTTGCCGTAACCTACTGCCGATTAGATGGCGCCGGTTAGCGGGGGAGTAATTTATTCTTCAACGCCTGCGATTGCGGGATCGATGAGGATACGTCCGCAGTATTCGCATACGATGATTTTCTTGCGCATCTTGATTTCAAGCTGCTTTTGCGGGGGAATGCGGTTGAAGCAACCACCGCAGGCGTTACGCTGGATGTAAACAACACCGAGGCCGTTGCGGGCGTTCTTGCGGATACGCTTGAAGGCGGTCAGTGTGCGGGCATCGATTTGGGGCTCGAGGTCCTTAGCTTGCTGGCGGAGGCGTTCTTCGTCTTGGCGAGTTTCGCTAACGATTTCTTCGAGTTCAGCGCGTTTTTCAGCGAGGATGTGCTCAGAATCGGAGATTTTTTCCTGAGTGTTTTTGATGTCGATTGTACGCATCTCGATGCTACGGTTATATTCCATGAGATGCTTTTCGCAAAGTTCGATTTCGAGCGTCTGAAATTCCACTTCTTTTGAGAGCAGGTCGAATTCGCGGTTGTTGCGCACGTTGTCGAGTTGCTCTTTGTAGCGAGCGATTTTGCTCTGCGATTCGGCAATTTTCTCCTTTTCCTGAGCGAGTTTCTGCTTGAGGTTCTCGATGTCGGCCTTGTAGTTAGAGATACGAGTACGGAGACCTTCGAGATTGTCTTCAAGATCTTTCACTTCGAGGGGGAGTTCGCCGCGGATAGTCTTGATGCGGTCGATTTCAGTCAGTACAGTCTGAAGCTTGTAGAGAGAGTTCAGACGGCTTTCGACGGAAAGGTTTTCAGATTTATTTTTATCAGTGGCCATGCTAAAAGATGGAAAAAATTACAAAGTTAGGAAGGAATTTCTCCCCAATATATCATGCCGAAGTTAGAGAAATTGTACGGGATTTCTCTCAACGGTTGATTTACAGACTGCAAAGTTAGGAAATTTTTCAGAAATCACGCGATAAAATATCTCTTTTGTGCATTGTTCGGTCTCAAAATGTCCGGAATCTATCAAAAGAATGTCGTCGGTGAGGTCGAGAAATTGGTTTAGCTTACAGTCAGCGGTGATATATGCTTGCGCACCGCGCTCGATAGCTTGCGGCATAAATTCGGCGGCTGAACCGCCACACATGCCGACTCTCGTTATCTGCCAATTTTCGCGAGGCAGTCGGGAACATTTCAGATATTCGGCGCCAAAGGTGGCTTTGACTTTTGCGACAAATTCGCGCCATGACATCGGCTGGGGCAGATTGCCGATAGCTCCGAGGCCTGAGGGGTCGAGTCCTTCGACGTTGTTGAGACCGAGCATGCGGGCCATCTCCCATGAAACGCCGTGGGGGGCGCAGTCGGTAGCGGTGTGCGAGGAGTAGATCGAGATGCCGTTGCGCAGGGCGATAGCGATGCAACGTTCTACGCGGTCGCGTCCGGTCAGCTGCTTCACCCCTTTGAACATTACGGGATGGTGAGCGATGATGAGGTTGCAACCTTTTTCGCGAGCTTCGTTGAGGATATCAGCTGTGACGTCGACACATGTCAATACGCCTCGACATTCTTCATCGGGGTTGCCGACCTGCCAACCGGAGTTGTCCCACGATTCCTGAAGGGAAAGTGGGGCAAACTCTTCAATAGCGTCAGTAATTTGTCGGTTGGTCATATTGGGCAATTATGCTTTTTCTTTGAGGTCGAGAGCGAGCTGCAGTTCGTCGAGCTGCTTCTGGTCGAGGGGCGCAGGAGCGTCGAGCATTACGTCGCGGCCGGAGTTGTTCTTCGGGAATGCGATGCAGTCGCGGATAGAATCCAAGCCTGCGAAAAGGCTTACCCAGCGGTCGAGACCGTAGGCCAAACCTCCGTGAGGGGGTGCTCCATATTTGAAGGCGTTCATCATAGGCAGCCATCAGGGATTCCTCTTATGACATTTCCGATTTCAAGGATCTTTTATC
>CAZKYD010000025.1:0-22337 GCA_964556875.1 uncultured Alistipes sp. | reverse complement strand
CTATATCAACCCGGCCTCGGAGAGGACGGCCGTATCCAGATGCATGGTCGCTCCCTGGATCTTGGGCTGATATTAGAGGATATTATCTTTTACTGCCAGCCTCTTCGAGGGCGGGGGAGCGGAGGGTGGTGAGGAAGAAGTAGAGGAAGAGGGCGGCGGCGATGAAGAGGGAGCAGGAGAAGCTCAGGACGATGCCGAAGAGCCCTAATTTGAGGGTAAAGGCGAGCAGATAGGAGGAGGGGATGCCGATAATCATGTAGCTGACAAAGGCTATCCACATCATAGGCTTGACGTTGCCGCTGCCTCGTAGACAGCTGGCGAAGTTGATTTGTGTGGCGTCGCCAACTTGATATAGCACTAATGGGAAGATGACGCCGACGGCGGCGGCAAGGACAGCCGGATCGTCGGTAAAGATTTTCATGACATGTTCCGAGCCGAGGCTGAAAAATAGACTTGACATCAGGCAGCAGGCCATGATGACGCCATACCCGGCAAAGGCGTGGCGTCGCATCCCGGCGGGGTTGTTGAGCCCGGCTTCGTTGGCGACAAGTACGGAGACTCCGGTAGCCATGGCGTAATAGATGCAGAAGCCGAGGGTGCCTACAATGATGATGATCTGGTAGGCTGCCATTTCAATTGCGCCTAACCAGCCACACATGATTGCGCAACCGGAGAAGCAGGCAGTCTCGAACGACATTTGCAGGGCGATTGGCCATGACATTTTGACTACTTGGCGATAGACATCGCTGCCGGGATGGCCGTTGTGATATCCGGCGGAGTAGCTGCGATAGGCTTTGCTGTGGAAAAAGTAGTAAGCTATTACCAGGGCAGAGAAGATGCGCGAGGTAAAGGTGGCGAGTCCCGCACCGGTCAATCCTAATTCCGGAGCACCGAAATGGCCGAATATCAAGATGTAGTTGCCGGCAACATTGATGACATTTGCCGCTAACATTATCCACATCGGCATGGCGGTGTTGCGGATGCCGTAGCTCCATTGCGCAAAGACGTTGAAGAGGCAGATCGGCACCATCCCGATCATGTAGATTAAGAAGTAAGGACGGATTATCGGGAGCAGTTCTTCTGGTTGCCCTAATTTCGGGAGGAGGATGTAGACGATACCCATTACTACGATCAGCAACAGGCTGACCAATAGATTGATGGCGACTCCGGCACGAACGGTTTTACCGATGCGGTCGTGGTTCCCTTGTGTGAACAATGCTCCGATTATTGGGGTGAGGCCATAGGAGAAGCCCATGGCGCAGAAAATCGGCAGGTTGAAGAGGTTGTTGACAAACGACGCCGATGCTAAGGCGTCGGTGCTGTAATGTCCTACCATTATGTTATCGGCAAAACCAACCACTATCATTCCGATTTGCGACACCAAGACCGGCAGCCCGAGTTTAATAATCTCCCAGCAGTCGCGGAAATAGCGGCATAGCGCTTCGGAAAAGGTTAGTTTGCGGGATAGTTTCGTATTCTCCATTCTTTAGGGTAAAGGTTGTTGGCACGGTTGCCGAGGTTCTTGACGAAGCCGAGAGGATAGCCGTCGTAGCGAAGCAGAATTATGCCACGTTGGGCATCGTCGGGGAGCTGAACGGCTTCGCGCGAGAGATATAATAGTGCGTCTTTCTCGGAGAGGTCTACTGCGGGGAATGCCTCGGGGGAGAGGAGCGTAGCGAGGGCAAGTTCCTGGTTGGGGATGATGTCTTTTCCCTTTACCGTGGCAGCTTCAACGCCGGCCGAAATCACTTGCAGTTTGCTCAGGAACCCCGGCAGCAACGCGCTCCATTGGTGTGGAAAAATTCGCAGACCTTCGTCGCTTTGCAAAACGTCATAATCGTTGCGGCTATCGCGGGCTATCCAACTCTTGCAAAGGTTAATGGCTGAGGCGTTAGCCGTAGGCTTATTTTGCGGTTTCCCTTTCTTCTGTTTGTCGGGTTTGGAGGCGCAATTCGCGATAGCCGGACTGAAGTCACCGGCCTTGCGGAGCAGGGCGATAAACAGCCCCTCGCCACGAGTTCTGCCGGGAATAAAGCGCATGGCGTAGGTTGGCGCAACGCCGTCAATGACTATTTCATCGTCGATGCCGGCTGTGGTTACGCCGTCGAGAGGGCTGAGCAACGCTTTCAAGTCGACCGATTCAGCTTCAAACTCGTCGCGAATCCAGGCTGCCATCTCTTCATCTTCAACGGTGTTGAAAGTGCAGGTAGAGTAAACGAGGAACCCTCCGGGGCGCAATGCTGGCCAGAGGTTCTCTATAATTTCGCGCTGACGTTCGGCACATTCCTCAACCAACGCCGGAGTCCACTGGTCGCGGGCGGTCTGATCCTTGCGCATCATCCCCTCGCCGGAGCAGGGGGCATCAATTGCGATAACGTCGAACGTAGCTTTTAGCTTGCGATACTGCGAGGTGTCGCCACGGGTAATCACCGTTGCCGGAGCCCCCCATTTCGCTACATTCTCTTTCAGAATTTCGGCTCGGGAGTAGTCATATTCATTTGCTACGACCAGCGAGCCGTCGGGGAGCCCGTCGAGGGCGGCGGTAGTTTTCCCTCCGGGAGCTGCGCAAGCGTCGAGCCATAATAGCGGGATAGCGTTGTTGCTGTTGAAGGCAGAACCGGATTGAGTCGATGCCGTCTCTTCGGCAAGCCGCCCGGCGATAGCTTTCGCTACCGCGGCGATAATCATTGAGGAGGCGTCCTGAACATAATAGCGCCCCTGATGAAGCTTCGGATCGAATGTGAATTTCGGGCGCTCGGCCAGGTAGTAGCCGGCGGGCCACCAGTCAACCGCTGCGTTAGCCGCCTGATTCTGAGCGGTATCTATAGCCTTGCGATGGTTGAGGCGGATAGAGACTTCGGGCGCGGTAGTCTCCATAGTTTCTGCCAATCCGGTTAGTCGAGGGTCGCCGATGCGGCGGAGCATCTCTATAAATTCAGGTTTCATCCGAAGTCTTATTATGCAGTTAAGGGAGCGCCTTGTG
Organism: uncultured Alistipes sp.; assembly: GCA_964556875.1. Classification (GTDB taxonomy): domain Bacteria; phylum Bacteroidota; class Bacteroidia; order Bacteroidales; family Muribaculaceae; genus UBA7173. The sequence continues at coordinate 19,354 of CAZKYD010000025.1, read as the reverse complement.
AGCGCTCCCTATATTCTGTTGTCCGGGAGTCGGACTTTAGTTTTCTGTTGTGGTTTCTGCAGCGGGAGCTTCTTCCTTTGCTGCAGGAGCAGTAGCAGCTTCTCCTTCTTCCTTAGCAGCTACGGGAGCAGCAGCGGGAGCGGTGGTCTCAGTGCCTTTGATAACCTGCATTTCAGTAGCGGGCTTAACGCGAGCGCCGGTTACAACGCGAGGCATAACGAAAACTGAGAGGATAGAGAGCAGGCCGATGATAGCAGCGAGAGTCCAAGTGGCTTTTTCGATGAAATCGTTAGTACGGCGAACACCCATGATCTGGTTAGAACCTGCGAAAGATGAAGAAAGACCTCCACCCTTAGATTTCTGTACCAGCACCACGATAATGAGGAGAACAGAGATGAGAACGGTTAATACAATAGTTAAAATATACATATCGCGTAATTACTATTTTCGCAAACGAAAATTAGGGATTAGGATTGATTTTTCTATGGTTGTCAGCTTTACGGTGCTGCTCATTAAGTATAAGTTTTTGCAGAAACCGTAATTGGTCTGCAAAGTAACTACTTTTTTCCGGAAATCGCAAACTTAAATCGGAAAGAATTTCGTAAGCGAGCTCATAACGGTGAGTTTTTATATAAATTTTAGCGAGCGACTCGGAAAGCAGGCCGTCGGCAGGCGCCTGTTTTTGTTCGGCGGGTTTTGCTGCGGGCTGTTTTTCTTCGGCGGTAGGTTGGCTTTCGCCGGAGGAGTGGTGAGAGAGGATAAACTTGTTGAGCAGGCTGTCTTGCGAGTTGTCGGCAGCGTCGTCGGCTCCGGGGAGCGACTGCTCTTCTTCGAGGGCGAGCTGCTGCGAATAGTCGGGAACGGGATTGAAGATTAGGCGTTCGAGCAGCTGGTCTTCCTCCTGTGTGCGGTTGCCGTAGGTGGTCAGGAAGTCGTCGATAGCCGTATTCGTCGATGGGGTTTCCGGCCCTTTTTCGGGGGGATAGAAATTGTCGAAGCGTGAGGCCTCTTTTTCGCCATGCAGGCGAGCCAGGGCTTCGGGGGTTGGGGCGGTCACCACCTCTTGGATGGAGGGTGAGGCGGAAGAATTTCCGGCTGCGGGGAGCGGGAAAAATGGATAGCGTTGCCTGAAATCCTCAATCCATTGCAAGTCGTCGGCCGACAATGGAGCGGCTTCGGGGTTGCCGAGGCGTTCAAGCAGTTGATTGAGCTTTTCTTGGTCGCTGTTCATTGTTTCGTAATTATTAAAATATCCTATTACCAGTTACCCAGCGTAGCGTTGAAAACCAGCTCTACGAGTTCCTTGGCGATTTGAGAGCAGAGCTCGTCTTGCACGTCGGTCAGCATCTGCGAGGCGTCGAAGTCGCGATATGCCGAGAATGTCTGGTCGATATCGTTGTTTTCCTTCTTAGTGTCGGTATATTTCACGCGGACGGTGATGGTCAAGCGGGTCATAGAGGCGTAGGCGTCTTCGGTGACCGCTTGCGGTGTCAGGCTATAACCGGTGATTTCTCCTTCCATTTCGAGGTCGGCGGCTCCATCGGTGGTCTTCAAGCGGGTATTGCGGTTGATGTAGTCGGTCAGTTCGTTTTCAAAAGTCTGCTGAAGCGGCGCATAGACCAGCGACGCACGAATCGGGAATTCGCCGATGTGGATAGTCTTGTAGATGGTATAATCCAAGGCAGAGCCGTTAAACTTGTAGCTGATTCTGCAACTTTGGTTTATACCAAGGCCGATCATCATTATTATGAAAAGCAAAAACTTCTTCATTCTCCTGCAATATTTGTTTCGAAATTATTCGAGTCCGTACTCTTTAATCTTGCGATAGAGGGTGCGCTCGGATATGTTTAGCTCTTTGGCGGCGGCTTTGCGTCGGCCGGAGTTTCGCTCCAGGGTCAGGCGGATGTTTTCCTTCTCCGAGAGGGTTGAGGTATGCGATTCCATCTCCTCGGCGGGCGTGAAGACCACGCTGGATTCTGTTGGGGTGGCATCGATAACATCCGGGCTGGCGAACTGGTGGCTATCTTGATATTTGATGTCGGAAATCGAGGAATGTATATTCATCAGATGTTTCGGCATTCCCGAGCCGACGTTTTGGCGTAGTTGTTCGATCTCTTCACGCAGCTCCGAAATTTCTTTCTTCATGCTGAAGATCATCGAGAATATCATGTCGCGTTCGCGCTCGTAGGCGTGGTTGTTATCCCGGGAGGGGAGCACGGGCAACTGGCCGGGCTGGTGTACAGCCGGCATGATGGGGTCGGAAATCTCGGGCAAATACCCTTTAAGCGTTTCCGGGGTGATGACCTCGCCGGCTTCGAAGAGCGCCATCTGCTCGATAATGTTCTTCAGCTGACGAACATTGCCGGGCCAGCGGTAGGAAATCAGGCGTTCGTTGGCGCTGTCGGTAAATGTGATTAACGGCGTCTGGTTCTTGTTGGCAAAATCTGTAGAGAATTTGCGGGTGAGCAGCAAGATGTCGTTATCGCGGTCGCGCAATGGCGGGATGGTAATTTGAACGGTAGATAGGCGGTAGAATAGGTCTTCGCGGAAGCGACCATCGGCTACGGCCTTCACCATGTCGACATTGGTGGCGGCAACTACGCGGATATTCGTCTTTTGTACCTGCGAAGAGCCTACTTTCAGGAATTCGCCGGTCTCGAGTACGCGCAGTAGGCGCGCCTGAGTTGTCAATGGCAGTTCGGCAACTTCGTCGAGGAAGATTGTGCCGCCATTGGCTTCTTCAAAGTAACCTTTACGGTCGGTGATAGCTCCGGTGAAGGCTCCCTTTTCGTGACCGAAAAGTTCGGAGTCGATAGTGCCTTCGGGGATAGCACCGCAGTTTACAGCGATATATTTCGCATGTTTGCGAGGCGAAAATTGGTGGATAATGCGAGGGAAAAATTCCTTACCTGAGCCACTTTCGCCCGTGATGAGTACAGAAAGGTCGATTGGAGCCACACGCAATGCTCTCCCTATCGCTCTTGTTAAGGCGGGAGCGTTGCCAATGATGCCCAAACGGGCTTTAGCTTGTTGAATGCGCGATTCGTCCATATATTAAATTTTCAGAAGTCTGCTATTTGAGCGTTTCTTTGCCGTCGGGCGTGATAATCAGGTGGGGCCTGTTGCGAATTTCTTTGTTGTCGCGCAAGCTGTAGGTCTTTTCGCGAAGGAAGTCGCCATATTCTTTTGTAGAACCCATATGGAGTTTCTGCTCCTCAACTGAGATGGGGTCGCCAACGGTGACGGTGAAGGTTGAATGAAGTTTGTTGAAAACTTCGTGGGGGTGACACAGGGTGCGGGCTTGCCAGCACACTATGCCGAGGAAGTTGAAGAACCATGACTGGCTGCCGTGGAAGAAGATGGGCACTACCGGCACTTTCAGCTGCTGGGCAAGGCGGATGATAGAGTCCTGCCACTCGCGGTCTTTCAGACGGCCACGCCAGTTTACCTTACCAACCGCGCCGGCAGGGAAAAAGCCGACCGGTTTGCCTGAGCGAACCATCTTGATTACTTCCTTGATACCGGCCATCGAGACGGCTTTCTTCTTGGGGTCGTCAGATGCCATGGCATCAACGGCTATAAAGTTGGGACGCATGGCCCAAATATAGTTCAAGAACATGTTAACCATCACCTTATACTCGGGGCGACGGCGGGCAATGAGGTCTACCAAGATAATGCCGTCGAGGGCGCCGAAGTGGTGGTTGCTGACTGTGATAAATGCCCCTTCGGGAAGATTGCGCAACACATCGCCATTCTCCGCCTCTACCGTGATATCGAAATCATGGAGCAGCCCGCGTACAAATTGCGGTCCGGGAGTGTGGCAGTTGTCGGCGTGCACTTTGTTCACCTTATCGAGTTCGAGAAACTTGATAAGCCAGTTTGTAAGCTTTTGATGACGGCCGAAGAAGGGCACCATATTGCCGATATCTTCGGCATCTAACACCGTGGGCTTCTTCGGTTTTTCTTCGTTAGGGGTATTTATATTTTCTGACATAAATTTCTATTCTGATGTTTAACTTGCAAAGATACAAATTTTCCATCAAATCCCACTAACGTTCCCCCATTTCCACCGATTAAAAAAAGCAAGGCCGTCGGATGGGCGGCCTTGCTTTTTTATGGGGGAGCGGGGTTAGGGCGCTACATAGTTCATGTGGACGCGCTCAACGGTCAGGGTGCCATCGGTATGGCAGGTTACGCGTTCGAGGTAGTCGCCTGGCTCCGGAGAGTTGCGCTCGCTCATTGAGTCGAGGGTGATGTAGCGGACATTGCCAAACTCGCGGTCGTCGAATTTATGAACATGGCCGGCAAACACAATGTCGCAGTTCCATTCCGAGAACTTGTTCAGCATATAATAGAGTTCTTCGCGGGCGTAAGTTGAGGAGAATTCGTTGGTTACGGGGCGGAAGAAGTTCGTGTGGGTAAATACGAAGCGGTGGCGAATCTTCTGATCGGGATTCATCAGCATATTGCTGTCGAGCAGGTCAACCTGATAGCTGCCGAGGGTGCCGTTCGCAGAGTCGAGGAAGATGTAATGGTCGTAGTAGTCTGTGTCGCCAACCTTTACGGTAAATTCGAAGAATGAGGAATGGAATAGCTCGGAGAAGAGCGCCCAACCGTTGTGGGTAACGTCGTGGTTACCAACGGCAACGAAGAATGGGGTTACGATTTCCTCATAGGTCTGGGCGGGTATGTCGGGCTCTTCAGGGTCGGTATATGTTCCGTCGCCGTTGTCGATAAAGTATTTTTCTACATACTTTTCCTTGAAAGCGTCGAGAGTTTTGCCTAAGCGAATGTAGTATTCGGCTTTAGTGTCGGCGATGTCGCCGCAGTGGGCGATAAACATATCTCCATGGTCGAGGGCAATCTGACACATTTCGGCGATGCGGCAAGAATCGTGAGCTACGTGGCTATCGCTACCAACGATAAACGAGTAATCGCCGGGGGCTGTAGCGTCGATTTCATCTTCCATATAGTTCTGATAATAGGCGACTGACATCTCTACGCGGTCGTTAGTGCCGGAGCCGCCGATAAGTACACCCGACATGCTGACTTTCTCACACGACGAGAAAATCAGGCAGAGCAGTGCGCTCAGGGTTGCCAATGTGGCTATTTTGGTGTTATGGTGGGTCATTGTAGTATAAGCGTTAAATAGATAGTTTAGAATCCGTATTTCAGACCGACTTTCAGCGAGGTTTCATACTTGTTAGCCAACTGGCTTAAACTGCCGGCCGGGCGCAGGTTGAATTCGCCGAACAGTCGCATCGGCAACTTAGAGGTGAGGCGTGCATTGAAGTTGATACCCCAGTTGATGTTCCAGTGTTCAAAATAGAAATCATCGTAGTTGCGGATAAATAATCCGATATTCCATGGATGCAAACGCGGACGGATGTTCGCTTCCAAGCCTAACACCGGGTTGAGCGGTTCGGTATAGGTTGTGCTGAGCAGGTTGTAGCTTACGAGCGATTGTCCGATAGTGATTCTAAAGTAGTTCGATTCCCACGACACGGTCAAGGCTGATGCATATTCGTTGGTCTTGAAGGATTGGTAACGGTTATACATTACCTTGCCGGCGATGTAGACATTAAACCATTTGAAGGGCCAGCAATAAGAACCGCGGGCAAACACGCCATAGCGACTCTTGCCGATGGGGATATCGGCAGCGCCTTGTAGATCCCAACGCTCGGTGAAGTGGCGAGTATAGAATAGTGAAGGGCCGACGAAGGTGCCGGTAACGGAGTTATGACCGCCAACGATGTATCCGCTGACCTCGTTTTTATGCTCGCCGTCGTAGTTTTGTCGACCGCTATATCCCAATTGGGCATATGAGCAGAGCGTCGACATAGCAATGGCGATTAAGCAGGCAATTAAATGTCGTGCCATAAGTGATAATGAATGATGTTTATGTAAAAGTTATAATGTAATCGTTCTAAATGAAAGCTTAGATAGGCCAAGATCTTTGTAAAAGTTGTAGTCACAAAACTCTTATAGCAATGCAATCTTCGTTGCAAAAGTAGTAAAAAATGCTGAATTATTGGTCAAATGCGGAAATTAAATCATGCTAAACCTGGGAGAGCAACTCCGTTACGCACGTGAGATTAGAGCTGACCTTGCTCAACGAGGGTGCAGACGCGCTCGATGATGGCGTCGTCGGCATTAGTGGCGGGGGTGAATTTCCCTTTAATATTTACGCCGAAAAGGCGGCCAAACCCTTGCCAAAAGGTTGCGCGGAATGAGCCGAGGAAGGCTTTAAGGATGTCGTAGCCGCTCTGGTTAGTTTCGCGTTGGATAAGTTTGACAAGCATTTTTGCTTGCCCTTTAGTGAATTTCTTTAAGACGGGTTTATATTGCTCAAACACGGCGCTTTCCATATCTTTGAGATATTTCTCGCGCTCTTTTTGAGTGGGGAAAGTCTCGATGTATTCGTAGGTTTCGATCAGCGTCTCGCAGATCAGTTTGGCGTAGGGGAGTGTCTTCTTAACGTCGCGAACTGTGCGCCAATAGAACTCCTCTTGCTTCTTATTCTTGAATTTGAAAGGGGGATAGACGGTAATTTCATTGAAGACCAGCACCAATACGGTATCCCCTTCGGCCGTAACCGTATGATATTTTCCACGGAACACTTTCTGCATTCCGCTGCCCGGATTTTCAATATCTTGTAGTGGTGGTAGCGAGGGCTCGGCTGCCACAGCTGCTGATGCTTTTATTCGCTCCTGGGCATATAGTCTCCCTCCGCTAATTGTTAGCAGACAAAGCAGTAGGGCGACTATATACCGTAGACGATTCATACTTGATTAGTTATGAATGTAAATGGAAAGCGAATAGATGGAGACTCCTCGGAAGGATTATTTGTTGCCGTCGTGAGGAGTTGGGGGATAATCAAGGGTGTAGTGGAGGCCACGCGATTCTTTGCGTTCTTTAGCCTGGCGCATAATCAGATAGCCAACATTGATAATGTTGCGGAGCTCGCAGATTTCGCGTGAAACTTTTGAACATTTGAAGAGGCGTTCGGTCTCCTCATAGAGGATGTCGAGGCGGTTCCAAGCACGGTCGAGGCGAAGGTTGGAACGTACGATACCAACGTAGCTGCCCATGATTTGGTTTACTTCGCGGATGCTCTGTGTGATGAGCACCATCTCTTCGGGGTGACGGGTGCCGTCGTCGTTCCAAGAGGGGACGTCGGTGCGGAAGCTGTAGCCGTCGATCATCTGGGAGGCGTGTTTGGCAGCTGCATCGGCATAAACAACGGCTTCGATCAGGGAGTTCGATGCCAGGCGGTTACCGCCATGCAGGCCGGTGCAAGAACATTCGCCAACGGCATAGAGGCGCTTGATGCTTGATTCGCCGTTGAGGTCTACCTTGATACCGCCGCAGAGATAGTGGGCAGCAGGCGCTACGGGGATGTAGTCCTTTGTGATATCAATGCCCAGCGAGAGACATTTCTTGTAGATATTGGGGAAATGGTGGCGAGTTTCTTCGGGGTCTTTGTGGGTAACATCGAGGAATACATGGTCGTCACCGTGGAGTTTCATTTCAGAGTCGATGGCGCGGGCTACAACATCGCGAGGTGCGAGTTCGAGACGTTCATCGTAGCGCTCCATAAAGCGTTCTCCCTTGAGGTTGCGGAGGATAGCTCCGTAGCCGCGCATAGCCTCGGTGATGAGGAATGAGGGGCGGTCGCCGGGGTGGAAAAGGGCGGTGGGGTGGAACTGGATAAATTCCATATCCTTCACGGTGCCTTTAGCACGGTAGACCATTGCGATACCGTCGCCGGTAGCAACCAAGGGGTTGGTGGTGGTGAGGTAAACAGCGCCTGTACCGCCGGTAGCCATCAGGGTTACTTTTGCGAGATAGGTATCAACCGAGCCTTCGGGCGACAGGACATAGGCGCCATAGCAGGTGATGTCGGGGGTGCGACGGGTTACCAACTTGCCGAGATGGTGTTGTGTAATAATTTCAACGGCAAAGTGGTCTTCCAAAACGTCGATGTAGGGGTTTTGATGAACAGCGGCGATAAGGCTCTCCTGAATTTCAAAGCCGGTGTTGTCGGCATGGTGCAGAATGCGGAATTCAGAGTGTCCACCTTCGCGATGGAGGTCGAATGAGCCGTCGTCCTTCTTGTCGAAGTTAACGCCCCATTCAATCAGCTGGCGAATCTGACCGGGAGCTTCTTTGACAACTTTCTCAACAGCAGCCGGATCACTCAGCCAGTCGCCGGCAACCATAGTGTCATGAATGTGTTTATCAAAGTCGTCAACTTCAAGATTAGTAACGGAAGCAACGCCCCCTTGCGCGAGGGCAGTGTTAGCTTCTTCAAGCTTAGATTTGCAAACCAAAGCAACTCGATGCTCCGGAGAAGCCACTTTTAAGGCAAAGCTCATACCGGCGATGCCGCTTCCTATAACGAGATAGTCATATTCTTTAGTCATCAGTGACAAAATTTATTGAGCGCAAAATTAACCCTTTCCGAGCAAATGACCAAATAAAACGTCAGTGGGGGCGGGGGATGTTAGATTTTTATAGTAAAAGATGGGTAGGCGATTCCTCGTCCACCGAATCCGTTTTTCTGTCGGATAAGGCCTTCGTTGAGGTATTGTCCGCGATTCTCATTGCAGGTTCCGAAGTCGAAGTAGCGTTTCCCTTGAGTTCGGGCTTCGCTAATTGCGTGGTCGAAGAGTAATGAAAGGGCGTCACACGTTTTCCCCTCTTCGGTAGCTGCAATATATTGGGCATGGACAACCGTGTCGGTAATATATAGCAGACTGCCGGCTACGGCTTTCCCATCCTTCATCGCCATGAGCAGGCGGATATTGTCGGGGAATAGTCCGGCGAGATGTTGGAGCTCGGCGAGGGTATGGACCGGTGAGGTGTTGAAACGTGACTTTAGCAGGGTGGAGAGAATATCATGGAATGTAGCCAAATCGTCGGATGGCACGATTGTCACCCCCTCTTTGCGGGCTCTGCGGATATTTCGGCGAGTATTTTCGTTATATCCCGGGGAGTCGTTGAGCGCGATTGTAGAGGAGATATTGACTACATCGAGTTGGGCAGAGTGGAGAAATAGCGCATAAAGCTCTTCGTCGGAAGGAACTTTTGCATATATATCCGGCACCGGTTTATAGATAAATTCTTTGATGCCGAGTTGGCGATAGAATTCAATAATAGCGTCGAAGGCTTGGCAAACCGTCATTGCATCGGCATGGTTGTTAATCAGCAAGCCTCCATATGTGAGTCCTCCATGCGAGACGATGCGGTCGTCGGCGATGTTTGCCGGCAAAAGGGCTACGATATGCTGCTTTTCGTCGCGAATAATCAGAGAGGCATCGGTGAAACGCTCGCGATGATAGTCCATGTAGTTTCTGTTATGAAGAAACGTGGCGTTACGGCATCCTGCAACGAAGTTGTTCCAGGCGTCGGCCATATCGGGGGTGTAGCGAGTTACTGTAAGCATATCTGAATTCTTAGGAGAGCGCGTTAACTTTTCATGGAAACTGATTTCCCGGCGATGCGTGAGCCGATGTAGGCGATAATCAGTGAGGTCAGCAGGATAGAGATGAACACAATGATTAAATCGCTAACGTTGAGGCAGACGGGATAATGATCAATGGTCATCAACGCCGGGTTGGCTGAGCTGAGCTTTATCCAGCCGAAGTGTTGTTGCCCCAAAGTGAGGAGGCTGCCGATAACCATGCCGATTGAGCCGCCGATGGTGGTTACCAACCAGCCTTGGTTGGCAAAAATCTTGCGGATGAGACTTTTTTCGGCGCCCATAGCTGCCAATACGCCCATGTTTTTCTCTTTCTCAACAACCATCAGTGATAGGGTTGAGATGATATTAAACGAGGCAACGGCTAATATAAAGAGCAACATTAAGAAGGTAATCCATTTTTCGATGGCAATCATGCGATGCGATTCGGCTTCCTGTTCCATCGAGGTTAGGATGCGCACACCTTCGGGCAGTTGCGCTATGACATCTTTTTTCAACGACTCCAATTGGCGGGAATCGGTGCGAATGAGCGAGTCGGCAGGATAGAGGGCTATCCCGGTTGCTTCGGTTGTATAGTCGAGCAGGTCGCGAGCCGCCGAAAGCGACATAATTATCATGTCGCGGTCTTGCTCTTCTTGTTCAACTTGATATACGCCGTCAACTATCAGTGAGTCGCCGCGGAAGGCGGTTGTTGGGTTGGCAGGATTGATGCGCCCTACTCGTCGTGGCTCGTAGATCTGAAGGATATCTGTTACCGGGCCATCAACTTGCTGGCGCTGAGCGGCGTTGGGACGCAGATTTAGCTTCATCGCTACCCCTACCGATATTAGCGCCCATTTGTTGGCTAAAACGCCCGGGTGTTTTACAATCTCACCGTCAACAAGGATTTTCGATAACCCGGCCCGGGAGATTGCTTCGTCGGTCATGGCGCGCAACGTAAGGGGCATTTGCCCTCCAACGGCAACCGCAAAGGCCTGCTCATCAATCATCGGCGACGCTATGGCGATATCCTCGCGTTGCTGAATAGCGAAGGCCATTGAATCGGCATTGGCGATGGTAGCGCCGGCGATCGGTTTTACCAATAGCGGCGGATTGAAATTGGCGGTTTTCTTTTCTATTAATTGCGAAAACCCGTTGAACACCGACAGCACGATAATCATAGCGGCTGCTGCTACTGCCACACCTGCCATCGAAACCGCAGAGATAATATTTACGGCTCCGTGGCTCTTTCGGGAGAGCAGATAGCGTAGGGCAATTCGCAGGGAAAGCATCGTCGGGGTTGGGGCTTGTTATCGTTCAAAAAACAGTGCTGCTTCAGGGCCGAGACAGAAAATCAGGTCGAGAATTGAAAGGTTGGGCAGAAACCCGAACTTATCTTGGCGTGGCTGCCAATAGGGGCGTTCCTCAAGATTGACTGTTGTCGTCTGGTCGGCAACCTTGATTTTCTCTTCGTCGAATAGGAGTATGCTGCTTATTTCGCGGTCGATAGCTTGGTTGTAAGCAATGATTGAGGGGAAGCGGTCAATGGCGTCTTTCGACAAAAACGGCAGAAATCGGTCGATATAAAATTCGAAGAAGGGGGTGCGTCCGTAGGCCGATTCGAGCGAAATGCGATGAACGTGCCACCATTGGCCGTGGTCGCTCAACCGGACATCTTTCCATCCGGCGTTTTGTAAGCCGTGGGGCTTTACGATGGGCACTGTCAAGGTCAAAGGCCCATTGACATCGGCGATTGTGTAGCGATGCACCTCTTTCCGACGTTTGTCGAATAGGGCGTCGTCATCTACCCGGCTGCCGGCAAAGCGGCGAGTCCAGTAGTCAATCGAACCGAAACATTGGCGCAGCTCCATTATTTCTTATCGGGGTTGGCATCTTTAAAGACGCGGTTCCAACGGATTTTGCCGTCAAGCAGGCTCTTGTCTTGGTCGAAGGAGATAAGCACTCTGATGGGGGTGCCGACAATGTGGTCCTCGGGTACGAAACCCCAGTAGCGCGAGTCGAGCGAGTTGTCGCGGTTGTCGCCCATCATGAAGTAATAGTCCATTCGGAAGCGATACGAGTCTTGCGGCTGGCCGTCGATATAGAGTCTGCCGTCGCGGAATTCAGCGGTAGGATTGTTTTCGTAAACGCGGATGCAGCGCTCGTAGATGTCCCATGCAGCTTGGTTCATCTTCATTACCATCCCCTTCTTGGGAATCAGCAAGCCGTTGTCGCCACCATAGTTGGCGCGAGTCCATTCGGCCGACAGCTTTTCGGGGAATAGGGCGTAAACGTTTTCAGGCACAGCCTGCTGACGCTCGATTTTGCCGATACGGGGCGAGGCTTCGGCGGCTTCTACCATAGCCTTTGTCATGGGCGATACGTAGATGGGGGGAATAGAGCCGTCGGGATTTACCTTGTAGCCCAAGCGCTCGAGTTGCTCGGGGGTAACCTGGTCGAGCTCAGCCATGCCACGGTCAAGCACCGGCACACCCATCTGCTCGAATTCTTCGTCGGTCAGTGCGCCTCCGTTTACCTGATAGAAATAGTTGAACTGCACATTTTCGGGCACGATTTCAAACGGCTCGCCATCGATATAGATAACTCCGTCGACGATTTTCAGACGTTGACCGGGAAGGCCTACGCAACGCTTAACATAGTTTTCGCGACGGTCAACCGGGCGGTAGATTTTATGACCGAATTCCTGGCTTTCGTGGTTCAGCATGTTTTCCCCTTTCCAGCGCTTAAGGGTGTAATAGTCGGGATTAGAAACTTTCGACATTACGGTGTCGCCGGCAGGGAAGTTGAAGACAACGATGTCGCCGGCTTCAATATTTCTGCGTCCTTTCAGACGATGATATTCATTCGAGGGGGTGTCGAGATAGCTTTTCCCTAATCCGAAGGGGAGTTCGTTATGGACCAGCGGGAAATATACCGGAGTCATCGGCACACGCGGTCCGTAGGCTGTTTTGTCGACAAACAGATAGTCGCCTGTCAAGAGGGTCTTTTCAAGCGAGGAGGAGGGGATTTGATAGTTCTGCCCGATGAAGGCGAACACGAAGTAAACCAACACTAACGCATAGACGATAGCATCTACCCACGACATAATTCCTTTCACCGTCTGGTTGGTTGAACGTTTCCACCATGTGAAGGGGATATAGCCTGTAATATAGATATCGAAAAGCAGGATGGCTCCGAGCAGTAGCCATGGATTCCCCATCCAGAGAACCCAGAGGAGGTAAATCACCATTACTAATCCGAAACGCACCCAACGGGTAGGCTTATTCTCCTTGACGCGACGGAGAAAATCGGCTTTGAAGTTATTTTCGTTCATTAAGGTTGGTTTATTACAGATTTATTTTTTGCCTAAAATCCGCTTGTAACGGGGGGCATCATGGAGCACAATTGCGGCTGAATCGAGATCTTCGTCGGTCTTGAGCGTTTGGATAATCGAGCCTCGTTGGCCATGATAGCGCATCGACAGTTCCGGCGCGAGATACGTAGAAATTACGGCGCGATTCTGGTCGAGGTCGTGCTCGAGATTGTGCTGTAGCATTTTTCGCAGGATGTCAATCTGGCTCTGCACTGAGTCGTTGAGATATCCTTCGGTTTTTGCCGATTTTTCGAGCTGGTCGAGGACTACCTCGCAGGCTCTATCGTATTTGAATTTATCGGGGTCGATAAATGATTTGAACTGCGCGAAGATGGTGTCGGTGATTTCAAAATCTTCAGCAGCGGGCGCTACGGGGTTCTCGGCAACATATTTGTTGGCGAAGTCGAAGTTCCAGCCGTCGCGCACAATATTGAAAACCAGGCGGTTCCCCTCGGGATATTCTACTTTAATATCGGGGGTGATACCACCGCCGTCGCGAACTTCACGTCCGGCGCGTGTATGCCATACGGTTGTCAGTGAATCGGGGATACGAGCTACCGAGCCGTCGGGGTTGCGATGGCTATAGTCGATAGCCTGAATGAGTCGGCCTGAGGGAAGGTAATATTTTGCGATAGTTACCTTCATCAGCCCGTTGTAGGGTAGAGAGCGGGTTGATTGCACAAGTCCCTTTCCGAAGGAGCGTTCGCCTACGATTACCGCTCTGTCGAGGTCTTGAAGCGCACCGGTTACGATTTCAGCCGCTGAGGCTGACGATCCGTTGACTAATATCGCCAGGGGAATGTTGGCATCAACCGGGTTATGAGTGGTTTTGTAAATCTTTTCGTTGAGGACTCCTTTGCCGCGTTGGCGGATTACCTCGGTGCCTTTCGGCACGAATAGACCTACAATCTGCACAGCGCTTTCGAGCAGGCCGCCGCCATTGCTGCGCATATCCAGTACGATTGATTTTACATTGGGGTTCTGTTTGAGGTCGACCAATGCATCGCGTACTTTCTGGAACGATTTCTCGTTGAATGTTGTCAGCTGGATGTAACCGATATCGTCCCGGACTACCCCATAATAGGGCACCGGGTCGACATCGATTTTTTCACGGGTAATTTCAAAGGCAAGAGTTGTATCGGAATGGGCAACTGAACCGTAGGGACGATTCACGGTCATTGTCACCTTTGTACCTGCCTGGCCGCGCAATTTCTTGGAAATTACATCGTATTCAAGTTTGGTGACGGTGTCGCCATCGATGGTAATGAAAACATCACCCGGTTTCAGTCCGACACGGGCTGCCGGGCTCCCTTCGCGGGGCTCGGAGATAAACACTTTCCCGCCGCGCGACCCGATATAGGAGCCGATGCCGCCATATTCGCCGGTAGAGATTGTCATAAATTCCTCTTGTTCGCTTTCGGGGATATACTCCGTGTAGGGGTCGATCTCGTCGAGCATGGCCGTGATAGCTGTCTTCATCGACTTATCAGCGTCGATGGAGTCAACATAACTGGTCTGGAGGTTCTTGTAGACAGCGGTGAATATGTCGAGATTGCGGGATATGTCGTTCTTAGAGCTACGGGTTGCAGCTGAGACTAATATCGAAGCTGCAGCTGCGCCCATTAGCAGAAGTGGTAGTTTTCTCATCTTCCGAATTAGTTTTGTAATGCGAAATTACATAATTTTATAACAACCCCTCTAACAAAGAGTTGAAAATTAAGTTAAATCCGCATTATTGGCAACCACCTTCACAGCCGCCTTCGCAGCTACAGTTGTCGCCACAGCCACCGCCGCAGCAGCCACCGGCGGGCTTGAGCTCTTCGGGGGTAGCATCGCGAACGGTCAGAATCTTGCCGTCGAAGCGCACAGCTTTGCCGGCGAGGGGGTGGTTGAAGTCCATTTTTACCGAGCTGTCGGTAACTTCTTTAACGAGACCGTTGATGCGGAAACCGTCGGCGGTCATCATCGGCACATATTCGCCGACTTTAATGTGTTCGTCATCGAATTTGTCGTCGATTAAGAAGAGCTCTTTGTCGAGGGTTACAATCTGTTCGGGATCGTAGGGACCGAAGGCTTCGTCGGCAGTGGCTGTAACGTTGAATTTGCCATCTTTTTCCAGACCTTCGATAGCTTTCTCGAGGGGTTCAATCATGCCGCGTGTTACTCCGAAGATGATCTTTTCGGGGTCAGAGGCGTCGGTTTGGTGAACGAGCTTTTCGGTTCCGTTGGGTTCAACTGCGTAGAGGTCGTATCCGAGCTCTACATACTTTCCGGGTTGAATCTTTTCCATATTTTTGATTTTTGGGGTTTCTAATTGTGGGGTCTAAAATGCTTGGAGGGGGAGAGGAAGAAAAATCGGGACATGGGGAGAGGGAGAGAGAAAGTAAGCTTAGGGCTTAGCTGAGGATTTCGTTGAGGATAGCGACAGCGGTCTCTACATTCGGCACATTGGCGAATACGAAGGAACGCTTTTCGCCGTTTTGGCGGATTTTCACCGTGGTGTAATGGCTCTGGAGATAGTCGAGCATCTTCCCGAACATTGGCGACTGATAGTAGGCGGCGTTCTCCTCGCCAACAAAGTAGGTGTACATCTGGCCTTGCTTGAGGGCTACTTTCTCGATGCCGAGTTGGCGCGCTAAGCGGCGCAGACGGGGCACTCGCGTCAGTTCGGCGGTCTCCGGGGGAATCTTGCCGAAGCGGTCGATTAGGCGTGAGCGGAATTCCTGGATATCCATTTCGCGCTCCATCGAGTCGAGTTCGCGGTATAGGGCGATACGTTCGCTCTCTTGCGGCACATACCATGCGGGCAACAGCAGTTCGAGGTCGCTCTCGATAACGCAGTCGGCAACATATTCTGTTTCTGCTTCGTCGCCATGCTCCTCTTTCGTAAACGTGTCGGCAAACTCTTCGGTTCGCAGCTCAGTGACGGCTTCTTTCAGAATTTTCTGATATGTTTCGTAGCCGAGGTCGGCGATGAAGCCGCTCTGCTCGGCGCCGAGAAGGTTGCCGGCACCACGGATGTCGAGGTCTTGCATGGCAATATGGATGCCTGAACCGAGGTCGGAGAATCCTTCGATGGCTTGCAAGCGTCGGCGAGCGATGGGGGTCAGCGGATTGCCGGGCGGCACCATCAGGTAGCAGAAGGCTTTGCGATTACTTCGCCCTACGCGTCCGCGCAGCTGATGCAGCTCAGACAGGCCGAAGTTTTGGGCGTTATTGATAATCATCGTATTGACGTTTGGCATATCGATGCCACTCTCAACGATGGTTGTGGCGAGCATTACGTCGTAGTCGTGGTTGGTGAAGTCGATAATGGCTTGCTCCAACTTTTCGGGGGGCATTTGGCCGTGGGCTACGATTGTGCGTGCATCCGGCACCACGCGTTTTACCATATCTTCTAACTGGAACAGCCCTTCGATGCGGTTGTTGATAATGAAAACCTGTCCGTTGCGCGACATCTCGAAGTTGAGGGCTTCGGCAAGCAGGTCGTCGGTGAGGGTGTTGACGGAGGTTAGAATGGGATAGCGATTTGGCGGTGGGGTGGTAATGGCGGAGAGGTCGCGGGCGCCCATCAGCGAGAACTGCAGGGTGCGCGGTATGGGGGTTGCCGACATCGTAAGGGTGTCGACACTTACTTTCATCTGTTTGAGTTTCTCCTTGACGGCCACACCGAACTTCTGCTCTTCGTCGATAACGAGTAAGCCTAGATCTTTGAATTTCACATCTTTACCGACGATGCGGTGGGTGCCGACAAGGATGTCGATTTTGCCATCGGCAAGGTCGCGGAGAATCTCTTTCACCTGTTTCGCGGTGCGAGCGCGTGAGAGATAATCTACTCTTACGGGGAAGTCTTTAAGACGGTCGCGGAAGGTGTTGAAATGCTGATAAGCGAGGACGGTAGTGGGCACTAATACAGCTACTTGCTTGCCGTCAGTTGCGGCTTTGAAGGCGGCACGGATAGCAATTTCGGTTTTGCCGAAGCCGACATCGCCACAGATGAGGCGGTCCATCGGGCGCGGACTTTCCATGTCGGCTTTTACATCGCGCGTGGCCGTCAGCTGGTCGGGGGTGTCTTCGTAGATAAACGAGGCTTCCAGCTCGTGTTGCATATAGCTGTCGGGAGAGAAGCTGAATCCTTGCTCCTCTTTTCGGGCGGCGTAAAGGCGGATGAGGTCGCGAGCAATATCCTTCAGTTTGCTCTTGGTCTTCTCCTTCATTCGGTTCCATGCGCCTGAGCCGAGCTTGTTGATGGTGGGCTCAACACCCTCTTTGCCGCGATACTTGGCGAGCTTGTGGAGGGCGTGGATGGAGACGAAGATGCAGTCGTTGTTCTTGTAGATGAGTTTGATCATCTCCTGGGTTGTGCCGTTGACCTGTGTGCGTAGCAGGCCGCCGAATTTGCCAACACCGTGGTCTACGTGGACAACATAGTCGCCCGGTTCGATTGCCGACAGCTCTTTCAGCGAGAGGGCCAGCTTGCCGGAACGGGCACGGTCGCTCTTGAGCGAATACTTATGGAAGCGGTCGAAAATCTGGTGGTCGGTGAATAGGCAACGTTTCAGTTTGTGGTCAACAAACCCTTCATGTAGGGTTGCCGAGGCGGGGGTGAAGCTGATTTTGTCGCCACGCTCCTCAAAGATGGCGTGCAGGCGTAGGGCCTGTTTTTGCGAATCGGTGAGGATGAATATTTTGTAGCCCTCTCCGAGGAATTTCGTGAAGGAATCGGAGATGAGGTCGAAATTTTTATGATATAAGCCTTGCGGCGAACATTCAAAGTTGAGCGACGATGGCGTTGCTTTGCCGGGGGTGGCAGCGGTAAATTCCATTGTCGGGAAGTGGTGGAAACTATCGGCGAAGCGGTCGTAGTTGACCAGCTGCTTCATGGCCTGAGTGTCCCCTTCGCCGGCTACTTGCGCCGAGGCTGAGAAGGTCTCGTTGGCGATAGCTTCAATTCGTCCCAGCAGGTGGGCGTGTCCCGATGTGGCGATGAGCGTCTCCTTTGGGATGAAGTCGAGAAGCGAACCGGCAGTGTCTTCTTCCGAATTTACGTTAGCGGTGATTGCTACCGACTGGATTTTCTCTTCGGAGAGCTGAGTCTCAATATTAAATGTACGGATTGATTCTATTTCGTCGCCGAAGAGGTCGATACGGTAGGGGAGCTCGCCGGAGTAGCCGAAAATATCTACGATAGAGCCACGGATGGCGAAATGCCCCGGCTCGTAGACGTAGTCGACCGGCAGAAAGCCGTTGTCGATAAGCCATTTGCGTATCTGCTGTTGGTCGATTTCTTCGCCAACGGTGAAGGTGATAGTCTTATCGGTGAGCTTTTCGCGGGAGGCTACTTTCTCGGCCAGCGCTTCGGGATAGCTGACGATATAGCGCAACTCTGCGTCGGTGGCCCAATGGGCTAAGGTTTCGGTTCGCAGAATCTGCTGAGGAGGATCGATTTGGCCATATTTGATGTCGCGTCGATAACCCGACGGGAAGATCATAACAGCCTTATCGCCAAGGAGTTTTGAGAGGTCGTTGTAGAGATATCCGGCATCGTCCATTGTGTCGGCAACGAGCAACATCGGCAGCGGTTTTTCCTCTTTATCGGCGGCGTTGCTCAGCGCTAACGACGCAAAAAGCATCGCCACGGAGGAACCTGCCAGGCCCCCGAGGGTTACATCATTTCCGTTGTATGCCAACTCTATAGCTCGTTTGAGAGCCTTGTTCCTTGCCGGAGTTAGGAATGCCGAGGCTAAAGAGTCTAAAGGCACATCATTGCCTTCGTTGTTGTCGACTTTTAAGTCGTTCATAGCTTTAAATTTCCTAAATAGAGGGGCTTTGCCGTCCCCTTCCATTTTGTCGCAACTGCAAAATTAGCAAAAATCGAGCAAAAATCACTATTTTTCCATTGATTTGAACATTGCTTCAGGGGAGGAGAGGTCGACGGCGGGGGTGTTGCGCAATTTCCCGCTTCGAGCTTCAGCAATTGCGCTCATAGTCTCTTTATTGGGGCGATTATAAGCTATATCCAGCAGCACGCATTCTACAAAATTATTTAGACTACGATGCTCTTTGCGCGCTAATTCTTTTAGGCGATCAACTAATTCCGGGTCGAATCGGAACATGGTAGCTCTTTTCTGAACAGCTGTTTCCATAATGATATCATTTTGATTGCAAAGATAAATCAAAATAATATCAAAAGCAACTATTGAGGGAAAAGAAGGAAAAATTCAAGCAAAAATCAAGCATAAAAAGAGATTTGGAGGGAAAGAATTGAGAGATTTGTCGCATTTCGATTTGCGGTTGTTGCGAAATCCGGAAATTGTTGGGGTTGTTGTATATTTAATAGGTGTGTTTCATGGATTTTTTGTATCTTTGCAAGATAATTAAGGAGTCTATGCCTAATAAGCAATTCCGATAGGAGGATTTTAGGTTCCCAAACACACGGAGCTTTTAGCTTCGAAACACACTGAAATACGTCAAATTCAACATAAACTGTTTTTCTAAACCATTATGAGTAAAGAAAA
>CAZKYD010000024.1:11867-22568 GCA_964556875.1 uncultured Alistipes sp. | reverse complement strand
CTACAATTACCGGGATCGCCTCGTATCTACCGGATGACATCCTCGATAACGAAATGCTGTCGAAAATGGTCGACACCAACGACGAATGGATTACTACCCCCGTAGGTATTAAGGAACGCCGAATCCTCAAATCAAAAGAAGGCTCATCGTTCCTTGGCATCAAAGCCGTTGAAAAACTGCTCGCCGACACAGGCACAAAACCCGAGGACATCGAACTGGTCATCTGCGCCACTTCAAACCCCGATTATCGTTTCCCCTCAACCGCTTCTATCATCTGCAAAGGCGTAGGCCTCAACAAAGCATACGCTTACGACATCCAAGCCGCTTGTGCAGGTTTTATCGTTGCCCTTGAAGACGCAGCCGCTTACATCAAGAGCGGTCTTCGCAAAAAGATAATCGTTGTTTGCGCCGAAAAGATGTCATCAATGGTGAACTACAACGACCGCGCTACCTGCCCCCTGTTTGGCGACGGCGCCGGTTGCGTACTCGTAGAGCCCACTGAAGAAAACGTCGGAGTAATGGACGCCGTATTCCATGTTGATGGTAGCGGCCTGGAGCACCTCGTAATGTGGGGTGGCGGTTCTGCAGAACCCACAACTCAAGAAACCCTCGACGCAGGTAAGCACTTCCTCTATCAGGAAGGCCGCAACGTCTACAAGAACGCCGTTACAGACATGTACACCGCTACTGTCGACGTTATGAACCGCAATGGTCTGACCGCTGAAACGATCGATTACCTCGTGCCTCATCAGGCCAACCTGCGCATCATCGAAGCTGTTGGTTCACGTATCAACATCCCCGAAGAGAAAGTACTGGTTAACATTCAGCACACCGGAAACACCTCTGCAGCCTCAATTCCCATCTGCTTGGATGAGTATAAAGCTCAGCTCAAGAAAGGCGACAAGATTATCTTGACAGCCTTCGGCGCCGGCTTCACATGGGGCTCTATGTATCTCGTTTGGGGTATCTAATCTTAACGCACAATTCCCGGATTTTAGAAGCATAGGCTTCGACAAATCTACCCTCCACTATTGAAAAATTTTTACAAAATAGCATCTTTTTAGGTGCTATTTTTGTTTAAGTTTGGAACACCTAACCTCTTATTAAATGGCAGATTTTACATCCATTCCCGGCAGCGACGCTCTGGAAGTTGTTCCGCAAGAGCAATTCGACGACACCAAGCTCGAATTTATCCTCAAAGGGAATCAGGAAATCAAACCCGGCCATAAAGCCGGTTTCGTTAACATTGTCGGCAACCCTAATGTCGGAAAATCCACACTGATGAACGACCTCGTTGGTGAGCACATCAGTATTATCACCTCAAAGGCGCAAACCACGCGCCACCGCATTATGGGTATCGTAAACACACCCGACTATCAAATCGTATTCTCCGACACCCCCGGCGTCCTGAAGCCCAACTACAAACTTCAAGAAAGCATGCTCAGCTTCTCTGAAGGGGCATTAACCGATGCCGATATCTTGCTCTACGTTACTGACGTTGTTGAAAACCCCGACAAGAATGCCGACTTCCTCGAAAAAGTTGCAAAGCAAAAAATGCCGGTAATCCTGGTTATCAACAAAATCGACCTCCTAAAAGGAAACTCCGAACTCGACGACATCATTACCCGTTGGAAAAGCATCCTCCCCAACGCTGAGATATTCCCCCTCTCGGCGAAAGAGCATTTCAACACCAAGAACCTGATGGCCCACATCATCGAGTTGCTCCCCCAATCACCTCCATATTTCGGCAAAGACGCACTGACCGACAAGCCGGCTCGCTTTTTCGTGACCGAAATTATACGTGAAAAAATCCTGCTGAACTACGATAAAGAAGTGCCCTACTCGGTAGAAGTGCTCGTTGAGAAATTCGATGAGAGCGACAACGGCATCCATATCGTGGCCGCCATCTATGTTGAACGCGACTCCCAGAAAGGTATCCTCATCGGTAAAGGAGGCTCAAAATTGAAACGCGTCGGCATGGACGCCCGAAAAGACATTGAAACCTTCTTCGGCAAGCGCGTCTATCTCGAAATGTTCGTAAAAGTTGAGTCAAACTGGCGTAACCGCGAAAACAAACTCAAAGCTTTCGGCTACATCGAGTAATTTGCGGCTTCGGCAAAAATAAATTATCTTTGTAAAAATTTTTATTTCAATCATATATGAGTCAGCTTGTAGCAATTGTCGGGCGACCCAACGTAGGAAAATCTACCCTATTCAACCGTCTGACTGAATCTCGCCAGGCAATCGTTGACGGCACTGCCGGCACAACCCGCGACCGCCAATACGGAAAAGTAGAATGGGGCGGACGTGAATTCTCAATCGTCGATACCGGCGGTTGGGTTGTCAACTCCGAAGACATCTTTGAAGAAGAAATCAATAAGCAAGTTGCCGTTGCCATCGAGCAAGCAGATGAAGTGCTGTTTGTTGTTGACGCAATGAACGGCGTGACCGACCTCGATGACCACGTTGCGGAAATCCTCCGCAAATCTAAGAAACCGGTGCTCCTTGTTGCCAATAAAGTCGATTCTAACGACTGGCTATATAACGTGCCCGAATTCTATTCTCTCGGTTTGGGCGATCCCTATCCCGTATCTGCCGTTAGCGGCTACGGCACAGGCGACCTCCTCGACGAAATTCTCGGCAAACTGCCCGAGCCCACCAACGACGGTGACGACCTCGAAGAGCTCCCCAAATTTACCATCGTCGGACGCCCGAATGCCGGTAAATCATCGCTCATCAACGCCTTTATCGGCGAAGACCGCCATATCGTAACCGACATAGCCGGAACCACCCGCGACAGCATCTACACCCGCTATAACAAGTATGGATTCGACTTCTATCTTGTCGACACTGCCGGCATCCGCAAGAAGCAGAAAGTCAACGAAGATATCGAATACTACTCTGTAATCCGCTCCATCCGCGCTATTGAAGCCTCCGACGTCTGCATCCTGATGATTGATGCAACGCGTGGTATCGAAGCCCAGGATGCCAACATCTTCTCGCTCATTCAGAAGAATAAGAAAGGCTTGGTTGTCTGCGTAAACAAGTGGGACATCGCTGAAGACAAATCTGTAACCGCTCAGAAGCACTTCGAGCAAGCTATCCGCAACAAGCTTGCCCCCTTCACCGACTTCCCGATTATCTTCACCTCTGCGCTGACGAAGCAACGCATCTTCAAGGTAATCGAAACCGCTGTTGAAGTTTACCAGAACCGCCGTCGCAATGTGCCGACATCGCAGCTCAACAAGGTAATGCTTGAAGCTATCGGCGCTTATCCCCCACCTGCCAACAAGGGTAAGTACATCAAGATTAAGTATGTTACTCAGCTCAAGGGCGCACAGGTGCCAACGTTTATCTTCTTCTGCAACCTGCCGCAATGGGTGAAGGAGCCTTATCGTCGATTCCTCGAGAACAAACTCCGCGAAACGTGGGCCTTCTCCGGCACTCCCGTTTCAATCTTCATGCGCGAAAAATAATCCCCGCAAATTAGCGAAATCGCAACTTCGCAACTTAGCGAAATTGCAAGTTAGCACCAATATTTCGCTAACGTAGCTCTGAAAATATTAGCCGCCCGAGCCATCATGATTGAGGCCCCGGGCGGCTTTCATTATGCTTACTTTTGCGGATTTTCTAATTCTCTGGCTATGCTGATACGCTGAGCAAACGGCCGTCGGTTAATCAAAATCGAGAGCGATATAATGCTCGCGCGGATGATTGCAAGCCGGGCAAATAGCCGGGGGCTCCAGGCCGTCGTAGATGTTGCCACAAACAAGGCAACGCCATTTTATCGGATGGTCGCGGTGCCAAACCGTGCCATCAATTACCTGCTTCAGATAGCGCTTAAACTTATCGCGATGATGCTGTTCAACCATCGCTATTGCGCGGAAACGCATTGCGATATCGGGGAATCCTTCCTCTAAGGCTATCTGAGCATTGCTGAGATAGGTCTGTACGCCTTCAATCTCCTCCTCATGCATCGCGGTAATCAGATTCGACTCCGTATTGCCGATAATACCGGCATCTACCTCCAACGAGATATTAATTACGCCGCCATCCAGCAGCTTAAAGAAAACCTTGCCATGATGGAGTTCATTTTCGGCAATTTTGCGAAACGCATGACCTATCGGATAGAAATTCTCCTTATCTGCCTGCTTGGCGTAATAGGTATAGCGAGTTACGGCCATCGATTCGGCCACATAGGCCTTCACCAAGTTTTTCTCGGTGCGAGTACCTATAATAGATTTAACGGGTGTTGCCATGGTTATACTACTTGAATTTGGTTATTTCTGTAGTTATAACAGCGCAACACCCGCAATAGTTTATCGAGCTCTATTTTTTAGGGATGCGAGAGAAGGCATTAAAATCGCATTTTGCCTCAACTGCGTTCTCAATCGAGTCGGGCAACGCCGCGAAGAAGTCGTAGCCGGTCAAGGCTTCTACCTCATCAACAGTAACTGCAGTTTTCTGCATACCGCCTGCTACATAATCGTTGGGCATAATAAAGCCGATAGCCCATGGCGTAGCGGCAAACGGTGCCAAAATTACTTTGAAGAACTTTTGCGGCACGGCTACACCGGTGCCACCGATGCGTGCCGATGGGCCCGACTTATCAAAGATAGGTCCGCAGATGATAATCAACGCACTGTCGACTTCAGCGCGCAGACGGCATTTTTCCTCAAGTTTCTTCCATGCACCACGATTCAAATCAGCAGCTTGCGGGCAGATATTCGTCATATAAAACGACTCACGCATAGCCTGCGGATCCCATTTCATATCTCCGGCAGGCGCCATGTGGCCTCGGTCGAAACCGGTGTGGCGATAGTCGTCAGGGGTTGCACATCCACTAATTTTTTCATCTACCGAGAAGGAGTCTTCGCGCTCTGAATCGCCACTCACTTCGCTCTCTAATAGCTCCCATGCCACCCAGTTCGGCTCATGCGTTTCACTATTAAACGAAACGGTCATCCCGGTGTATGTAATTAATTTCTCGCGCAAGCCCTTTGGATTCGTAACCTTCATCAGCTCTTCAGCCTGACAGGAGGTTGAAGAGCCCGCAGGAGTGGCTGTCTCCGACGACTCTTTTGCAGTAGCAACGAGATAGGCGATTACAACCAACACTACGCCTACCAGAGCGTAGCCTAGCGAACGAGCGCCCGAGCTCATTGAAGTTGTTTTTACCGACGAGCGGCGGCGAGGCGCACCTCCGTTGCGAGTAGAGGATTGTCGGCGAGGTGCCGACGAACTGTTATTTGTTGCCATATAGAAAAAAATTAGGGCGCTCCGCGGGGAGCGCCCCAACTATATTTGTATCTAACTATTAGAGAATTGCTGAAAGATTGAAGTTCTTAAACTCAAGGTCGTTAGCCGCACGAGTGGCGAGCGAGCTGTCGAGTTTTACAGCCTGACGGAGGTTAGAGTTAACCATGCTGTCGTTGTTGGTGCGAGCACCGAGCACTGCTGTCAGATAGTAGGTAGTTGCATCGGGATTATCGATAGCGCCAAGAGTTGATTTTGCCTTGCTATAGTCCTTGGTGAGGATCTGCGCGAGAGCTGCGTTGTTGCTCTTCGACTGGCCGAAAGCCTTTACAGCTGAAGTAGCGTCACCGGTCATCAGGTAGTAAGTACCCATAGCGTCGTTGAGTTCTTCAACGCCTGCAGCAGAACCGAACTTCTGGTTGGCGATGCGGTAGTCCTTATTGATAAGTGAAATAAGGCCGAGGTTCATCTGAGGTTCACCGGCAGCAGCGTTCAAGCTTGCAGCCTTATTGAAGTTAGAACGAGCTGAATCGTAATCGCCGGCAACATACTGGGTCATGCCGAGGTTGTTGAAGCAACGATAGTCGTTGGGATAGAGTTCGCAAGCCTTGCGGTAAACGGTCATCTTATCGGCATTGTTGTCGTAAAGAGTAGCGGCATACAGCACTTCGTCAACCGACAGCTGCGAGGGGTTGTTTGCTAAATAATCCAGGATTTCTTCGTCGCTCTTACCGATTACGTTGATTGATGCTGTAATGCGGCTCTTACGGAGCTGGGGCAGAATCTGATCAGCGAGCTGATCGAAGATTGAAGAAAGGTTGCGGATTTCGCGTTCACGTTCTTCGGGATCTTTATACATTGAGAGTACGCTAAGGATAAGCTCCTTATCCTGGATGTTGCTGGCAGCAACGAGCTGCTGGAAGCCTTCCCAGTCTTCAGGAGTGAAGTTGGCGGTAAGTTCGCCAAATTCGGTAACGTTATCCTTCTTCAGGCGACCCTTCATATAGTCGGTAGTTGAAACTTCGCGCTTTTCAGCAAGCTTGGTATTGAAATCGAGCGAGCCTTCGGGCGATGCATACGAAGAAATGTTGATTTCTTCAATTTCACGCTTGGAATCGCCGGAAGCAGCCTTCAGCTGATCGCTCAGCGAGGTCATTTCTGAAGAGTTCTTCTGGTTGTCGCGAACATTTGCCTGGTTAATCAGGAAGTGAATGTCGGCGTTATATTTTTCGTTGATAATGCGCTGGAACTTGTCGGGAGCGATAGCCGGACTTACAGATTTTGCATCGGCAAGATCGGAAGTTGCAACGCAACCTTCAGCTACTGTTACGCGAGGAAGAGCATACTGCTTGCTTCCCTGTGTAACATTGAATGCCAGCTGGAGAGTTGACTTCAGCATCTCAGGCGAGTAATTATACATTACCGGAATTGTAACACTTCCGCCATTATCATAGCTGATAACGGGTGAATTGCCACGAACCTTTTCCCCTTGGAACGAGTAGGGCTGAGAGCTTACTTCGCCACCATCGTAGCAAAGATACGGGGTTACGGTTACCTGTGCATCCTTCACAAAGAACTTGGCTGGAATGCTGGCACTTACGGTTGCAGGCACTCTATCACCTACAACTTCAAGAGGATTCGGATTCACCGAAAAATAATCTGCTTGAAACTGGCTAAGCTTCTTGCTACACCCTGTAAGCATCATCATTGCGATACCTGAGGCAAGGGCAACATTGGAGAAACGAATAGAACTTGACATCTTATTTTTATGTGGTATTAATTTTGTCGTTGTTATATATGCAAAATTAAACAATTTTGAGCTAAGTACAATCCTCCCCAACTAACATTATTTCTAATTTAAGTTACAAATTAGCATTGTCGGGTTAAATTAGGTTAAACCGTGAAATGTCGCAATATTGTGCAAAAGTTGTAACATTCGTGTAATATTTCGGAATTACCTTTGCAACGTAATCGAAACCATTCGATTACAACCAAGATAGTTAATAGCACTTGAATCAACCATACCTTTAGAAACACAGTCTACAACAACAGTAATAGTATTAGAGCAAAGTAAATAAAAGATACATCATTATCCCAGAAAACGGGCCGTCGCGATTGACGCCCCGTTTTTTTATATATAATAGCTCCCTCGCCGCCTTGCTTCCTGAGCCCCTCGCCGCCTTGCTTCCCGTCTCTCCCCCCCCTTGCGAGCCCGAGCTTCCTTTAGTAGCTTTAGCTCCCTCGCCGCCTTGCTTCCCGTCTCTTCCCCTTGCCCCTTGCCTTTTTCATTAGGGTTTGATAGCCGTGCGGTGGTTGTGGTGCCCGGGTGCGGGTTGTGGTGGCTGAGCGAAGCGAAGAAAAAGCGGAAAAGAAAGAAAGCGAAGCAAAAAAGCTGAAGAAAGGAAAAAGCCAAGCAAGCAATGAGACAAAGCGAGAAAATGCTGAGCCTGGGGGCGGCCAATTAGCCGAGAATCGGCGTTATTTCCTTAAAATAGAAGGAGCTGATAGCCCCGGAGCGCAGGCGCATGAAAATGCGCCCATCAGCTGCAACATCAACGATTTCGGCCTCAAATCGATTATCCGCGGGGGCGTCGCCGGCTGCAACGGCTGTCGGGGCCGGCGCTGCAGAAACTTTCAGTGATATATAGGGATGGAACCCGCTGCGGCGCCATAGCAGCGATTTATATTTGGCGTCGAGCTCGCCATCAGCCATCACCATCAGCCGCGCTGCTAAATGGTCGCGCAAACTAACGGTCAGGGCCTCCAAGTCGGTCTCCTCGCCGAGATATTGAATCAACGATCCCGGATTCGGGGCATTAGAGCGAAATTCGCGCTGATTAACATTTAGCCCAATTCCGATTACCGAATGGTCAATCCTGTCGGCTCCGGCCAGCGAATTTTCTATCAATATTCCGGCAACTTTCCGATTACCGATATAAATATCGTTCGGCCATTTGATGCAGACCTCCGGATGCTCAACCCCTTGGAGCAGTTCTTCAAGCGCCTCAACCGCACCGACGGCAACTGCTTTCGAAATCTGAAACTGCTGCATCGGCGCTATTGCTACCGTTGGGTAGAAAAGCATCGAAAAGAGCAGATTCTTTCCCCCTTCCGACTCCCACGAGTTGCCGCGCTGACCGCGCCCGGCAGTCTGGAAATCGGCAATAACGACCGTAAATTGGGGCTTGCCCTGATAGTTTTCCTTCAGATAGGAATTAGTTGATTGCAGTTCGCTGAATCGCAGAATCATTATTCGGGGATATTGATGCTGAGCAAACGACTGTTATCCGCGGGGTCTACGGTGATTTTTACTACCACGGTATCATCCGGCAGGAGCGGTTCGATGCGTTCGGGCCATTCGAGCAGACAGAGCGCACCTGAGTCGAAGTAATCTTCCACACCGATTTCGAGCGCTTCCTCTACCGATTCCAGGCGGTAAAGATCGAAGTGATAGATAAGTTCGGCAGTTGTATCCGAACGGTATTCGTTGATAATCGAGAAGGAGGGTGAATTAGCTTCTTCTGGATCAACACCGAGCTGTTCTACAAGCGCACGGATAAAGGTTGTCTTACCTGCACCCATCTCGCCGTGAAAGGCATAGACGGTTTCATCGCCCATCAGACCTACAAATTCCTTTGCGGCAGCAGCGATATCAGCAGCAGAATTGATTTTAATTTGGTGTGTCATTATCTTGGAGTTAAAGTTACTAAGGGAATTAACATCTCTTCCAGAGAGATGCCGCCGTGTTGAAATGTATCGGCGTAATATTGTACATAATAGTTATAATTGTTGGGATAGGCAAAGAAATCATTATTGCCGGCAAAGATATAAGTTGACGACACATTCGGCGACGGCAACCCAAATTGCTGCGGACGCTTGATTTCATAAACCTGCTTGGAGTTATACCCCAGGTTTTTCCCTACTTTATAGCGGAGATTAGTGTTAGTGTTCTTATCTCCGACAACCTTTACGGGGTTGTCAACGCGGATTGTGCCATGGTCGGTGGTCAAGATTACCTTCCATCCACTTTGAGATATCAGCTTGAACAGCTCTAAGGCAGAGGAATGGCGGAACCACGATTCTGCCAACGAACGATAGGCAGCATCGGTGCGCGCAAGCTCACGAATCATCCTACTTTCGGTACGCGCGTGAGAGAGCATATCGATAAAGTTCAGCACTATGATATTCAGGTCGTTCTGCTTCAGATTTGCAAACTCGCGCAAGAGCTTTTCGCCTCCGGCTGAATCGTTAATCTTATTGTAGGAGAATTTACAGCGACGACGATAACGCTCAAACTGCGTCTGCACCAATTCGCTTTCGTTCAGATTTTTCCCTTCGTCCTCATCCTCATCAACCCATAGGTCGGGGAACATCTTGGCAATCTCTATCGGCATTAAGCCCGAGAAAATTGCGTTGCGAGCATACTGCGTTGCCGTTGGCAATATCGACGTATAGAGCGACTCCTCAAAAGTGAAAAATTCAGCGAGAATAGGCTTAATAGAGAGCCAAAGGTCGAGTCGGAAATTATCAATTACGATAAAGAATAGCTTTTCGCCTTTATCCAGACGTGGGAAAATCGCGGATTTAAACACATGCGGCGACATCAGCGGATGCTCGTCGGTCATAACCCAATCTTCATAATTGCGCTTCACAAATTTATAGAAGGTGGAGTCAGCCTCGAGTTTCTGCATTTTCAGCAACTCGTCCATATTGGTATCTGTCGATGCCAAACGGAGCTCCCAATTGGTCAGCTTTTCATAAACGGCATACCAATCGTCGATCGTTGCGGCATTATTGATCATCTGCGAAATATCGGGGAACTCACGGCGATAGGCATCGGTAGCCGTTTCGCTCACGAGTTTTTCGCTGTGCAGATTGCGCTTTATCGACATCAGAATCTGCATCGGATTTACCGGCTTAATCAGATAATCGGCAATCTTATTGCCAACAGCCTGATCCATGATATTCTCCTCCTCACTCTTGGTAATCATAATCACCGGCGTTTGAGGGGAGATTTCCTTGATTTTCTGCAAGGTTTCCAGACCGGTAAGGCCCGGCATATTTTCATCCAGGATTACAAGGTCGAACGGCTTGGAGGCAACAAGCTCGAGCGCGTCGCGGCCATTATTCACCGTGACGGGTTCATAACCCTTCGATTTCAGGAAGAGGATATGGGGCTTCAGAAGGTCTATTTCGTCGTCGGCCCAGAGTATGTTAAATTCGCTCATCGCTATATCAATCAAATAACGGGTCATCGCCTTCCGATCCTTCGGGATAATCCGGCAGTATGGGTTTGGCGGTCGTTGTAGTTTGTTCAGGCTCTTTTACCGGCTCTTTGGCAGGCTCTTTAGCGGGTTCCTTAGCGGGCTCCTTGGTTGGCTCCTTGGCAGGCTCCTCAACCGGAGCCTTTTCAGGCTCTTGCTCAGGCGTCGGCTCAGCCTCAGG
>CAZKYD010000024.1:0-11767 GCA_964556875.1 uncultured Alistipes sp. | reverse complement strand
GCTCCTCAACCGGAGCCTTTTCAGGCTCTTGCTCAGGCGTCGGCTCAGCCTCAGGAATTTCTTCAGGTTCAGCTTTGACCTCAGGTTCCGGGGCTTCTTCCGGTTCGGGAGTCGCTTCCGGTTCAGTCTCCGGTTTCATTTCCGGTTCGGACTGGGGCTGCGGAACTGCCGGGGCTGCTTCATCAGGCGCTTCCGGAATTTCTTCCGGAAGGGGTTCGGGCTGTTCGGGAGGGGTAGGTTCGCCTACGTCGAAGTTCTGTTCCTGCGAGGGCTCAAATCCTTCAGGGGCAACCCCTTCCGGCTCATGCTCGAAGAAGTCCGACGGGAGGACACGCTCCTCGGTGTCGTCGTAAGTCTTGTCGCGCATATATTGGAAATATTCCTCAAACGAGCCGCTACCGGTCAGCAGGGTTTCAAAGTTCTTAGCCGAAATCACAACCGGCCTTACTTGCTCGGGCAGTTTCAGCTGTGTAGAAGCGTTCAGCACCTGCAAATAATGGTTGATCTCATTGACATTTGAGAATCCTTTAATAATAAGGAGTCCGAGGCGTCCAAAGTTCATTTGTTCGAGATCAAAATCTTTCACCACGAACGAGGAGAAGTTATGACGCGCCACCTCAAAGAGCAGCACATTCGGGTTAACCTCATCGATAGGATAAAGCATCACGAGATATTGCGCTTGTTTCGGATCGAGTTCGAAATGGAGATTGGTGGTGTCGGATGCGATAGAATCGTTTCCGAGACGTGTATCCCAAATCATACCTCGCATATTCGAAGTTGCTTGATGGAGCTTACGTCCTTGAGCCAGGCCTTTCAGATATGCCGATGCATATTCCGTAAGGTCGGTATTCGGATAGCGCTCGAGTAGCGTCATCAAGGTCTGCTTAAACTCTTCGGGCTTATTATCCGTAACGTAGGTCAACGCCTCGAGGAACATAAACTTCGGCATCAACTTCGACAGCGGATAATCCTTGCTCACCTTCTTATATACGGCGTGCACTCCCTTATTATCATTCTCAAAGTAGGCTTCGAGAGCGGAGTCATAGAGTTGTCCTTCAACCTGCTGCATTCTGCGCAACGAGCCGATATAATCGGGGTCTTGCAACGCGATGCCATACTTCGACTCGGCAAAATCGCTCAATATCAGCTGGCGATATTTCTCAGCTTTTGCCGTATCGCCCATACGCATATACATCAAGTAGAGGTTATAGTAGGTGTCCAGGCGATATTCATTGTCGGGATAGCGCGTCAGCAGTGTCTCAAACTCAGTTTCTGCCGAGGGGAAATCCTCCATCTTATCCTTGAGGATTACACCCATATTATATAGTCCTTCCTGAATAATATCATTGGCATTTTTCTTCTCCTCATCGGTTTTCGGAATCTGCTTCAGATAATATTCGGGATAATGGGGATCGTTCTCTCGCTGCAGCGCTTCTTTATCGGGAGCCGCTACCGAATCGTTCTTCTCTGTATTATCGCCGACGCCTTCCTCTCCACTCTCTTCCTCCGAGTTTGAGCCGAAGTCGTTGAAGTTGAAAGTTTGCTTATTTCGGCGGCGCCAATCATCTTCGAGTTTACGGTTACCCCACTTACGTTGGAATTCCGTACGGCCGGCGTTCTTTGTGGCTGAGTTATAGAAGTACCATGAATCGTCGCCGTTGTTCATTGTGAAGGTCTGAGTGTTTTGGTCGGTCAACTCGTTCTGACCTTTATTCGCCATATACTCCTGCAAGGCGGCTTCTTTTGCCTCCTTTTTCTCCTTTTCTTTCAGCTCGTCGATAATTTTATTTATCACTTTCAGCTGATCTTCGGTCGACATCGCCGACAGGCGCAACAGTGAATCCTGCAATTCTACGTTCTGCGAATATACGGCGAGTTCGTCGAGCACATCGCTTCGACGTTTCAATGTGGCATAATTGGGATATGTTTCCGGAATTACGGAGATCGCTTCGGAATAGCAAGGCTGCGCTTTGGAATACTGACGACGATCGTAGTAGAGCCCACCGAGGGTCAACTGGCAGAGCGCTTTGTTCATACCGGGGTTTGTTGATTTCTCAATCGCCAACTCATAATTCTCGATAGCGTTAACCGTGTCTTGGCGTGAGAGATACAAGTTGCCGATAGCGTAATAAATCTGATCGAGATAGGTCTTATTTCGGTCATAGCGGGTCATACGCTTCAGAGCGTTTACCTCACTCGAAATATCTTCGCCGGTGAACACTTCGCTTTGCTTGATACGCGCATTAAACTTCGTGCGATAGGTAGCCGACGAGCTGCTGCCCGCCTGCTTAAAGGCTTGATATGCAAGTTTTTTCTTACCTGCACGCGCATACACCTGTCCCAGCAGGAAGTTCATACGTGTTTTCTGCGTGCCTGACAGGCATGGAATCCCTTTCCGCAGCATTTCGCCGGCGCGGTCCCAATCTTGCTGTTTTATAGCCAGGTCAGCCTCTCCGGTGTAATACAATCCGCGCAGCGTCTTGGTAGTTAACTCTTTATCCGCCTTAATGCGGTTGAGAATAGTTTCCGCTTCGAAAAGCCATTCCATCGCCAGATAGGAATGAGCCTCCCAAAGTTTCGCTTCAGTGACGGTTGTAGGCAGCCATGAGAAATGGCGCGATATATAATAGAATGTAGAGGCAGCACCGAGGAAGTCGCCATTCATATATTGGCTACGTCCCATCATCATCCAAGCATTATGCAGGAAGGGGTTATACTCCTCGCGTTTGAGCCATTCTTTATATTCGGGGGTGGTTTTTCCGGCTTTCTTTTTCGGCTTCTTTTTGATCGAACGAAGTTGAATAGCCTTCTGAGCTTTCTCTATAGAGCGGTCGTAGCTCCCTTTCGGCTGGGGCAACTTTTTATTGTTACGGGCAACAGCGGGGTGGATTAACAGCAACGAGGTATAGTCGTCTTCATAGCTGCTTTCCATCTCTTTCAGAGTCTCTTTATAGTGGGTATCGCCGTTATAATAGATATTATAGCGAGTGATAAAGGCCTGATATTTACGGGTTGCCGCGGTGTTCTTCTTCGGTGAGCATGACGAAAATGCGGAGGCCGCAATAGCCACCGCAACCAAAAGCCACCACAATTTCGGAGCTCCGAGTCTCGTCATTTATGATTGTTTACGGTTGTTGAACGTCTTCAGTTTTCTATGAATTATAACGTAACTCTCCGCTATTTATTTCACTCTGCGAAGGGTAAAGATATACTCCAGTCCGCCCCCCTTGCGATTGCGCACCGTTATGCTGCCTCCCATTTTATTAATGGAGCTTTTAACGATAGGCAACCCCAAGCCGGTGCCCCCCAGCTTGCGCGAGCGTCCTTTATCAATGCGATAGAAGCGATCGAACAGGTGGGGAAGGTGTTCCTCATCAACTCCGGTTCCGTTATCGTAGAATGTAAATGAATAGTAGTTATCATTCCTGCCGATAAGCGACACTCCGATTTCGGTGCCCTGTGAATAGTGTACGGCATTCTTTGCCAAGTTGAGCAGTGCCCCTATCAGCAATTCGCCGTTGCCATAAACATGGCAGTCGTGAGGAATATTATATGTGAAGTCCATCGACTCTAACACTCCCGACTGCTCCAGGTCTTCGGCAACCGAGAATATCAATTCATGGAAATCTATATCAGAAATAGTGATAGCGTCTTTCGACTCCTCGAGGCGGGTAATCTTCGAGAGGTCGTCCATCATGGATATCATGCGCTCTACGTTTTCCTGCGCTTTCGTCAGGAAGTGGGTACGGTCGGCTTCACTCATATCCGGATTTGCGAGAATCATCTCTATATATGAGTGGATTATTCCGATCGGAGTTTTCAGCTCGTGGGCAACATTGTTGGTCATTTCGCGCTTGAGCTGATTCTTTTCTTGAGTTGCTTTCAGGGCGATGACGTGCTCTTTCTCGCGTCGCAGATTTGCTTGCATTCGCGAGTTATAGATAGCCACAATTTGTCGGGAGATGTCGCCGATTTCGTCCGACGGATAGTCGCCCATCGGAATAAACTGGCGGTCGTTGGCCGCACGTTCGGCAAAATCATGTAGCAGGGTGATGTTCTTAGCCTGATGGGCGGTGAAGATCCACCCTACAATCGTTCCTAATATTAATGTAAAGATACAGGTAACCCAGAAGGTATATCTCACGGTCAACGCCGAATCAACGTCGGCCGACTGTGGCAGATATGCGTGGATAACAATTTCCCCTCCTTTCGCATAACCTTGAGTATAAAGGAAGATTTTAGTGCCGTCCGAAAGTTTTACGTTATAAACTCGTAAGCGGTATGAGCCGTCGGCTTTCTGCTCCAACTTTTCGTCGGCAACCTCTTTTGGCACTTCGGTTATCAGCGGTCCATGAGTGTAGAGTAGCTTTTGCGTCTCAACATCATAGATGGTGATCGTCATCTTGCGCAGCGGAGTCCCCTCCAGATAGTTGTCGAGGAAGTTGAGATACGGGGTCATATCGCGCCCTTCGTTGTGACCATCGATGATATTACTCATAGCGAGGTCTACACTATTCGAAATGGCCGCTACTCTATAACGCCTAAAGTTATAAAGCTCGATAGCCATAAATAGCCCTACCACCGTCCATAAGCAAATCATGGCCAGCATAAAGCTCTTTAGCTGATATTTTAGCCGTAGTCTACGCATCCGTTTACTACTTTTTAATTAGAAAAAGATAAGCGCATTACCCGGCCATAGCGGATATATCAGATTTCGGCCTTAAAGCCGTAGCCGAATCCCTGGCGGGTAACTATATTTTCGCCATACGACCCGATTTTCGAGCGCAGGCGAGTGATGTTTGTATCGATAGCACGGTTAGTGACTTCCTGATTTACCCACACTTCATTCATGATTTCGTCGCGCGAATAGATGCGCTCGCGATGGGTTAAGAAGAAGAGCATTAGCTGAAACTCTTTCTTGGTCAGGTCGATCTCTTTTCCGTTTATGTAGCAAATTTTATTATTGCGGTCGAGGCGGAGCGTCCGGAAGGTGATATCCGGCTCGTAGTTGCTCTGCGAGGCGTTATATTCGAAGATTTTCGAGGCTTGAGTGCGGCGCAATACGGCCCTCACTCTGGCAATCAGTTCCCCAATCGAGAATGGCTTCGTAATATAATCGTCTGCACCGATGTTCAACCCCATTACGGTATCATCCTCGCCGTTGAGCGCCGAGCAGAATATCATCGGCGTATTTTCGGTCATTGGATTGTTTCTGACCCGTTTAGCAAAGTCAAAGCCGCTCAGCCGGCCCATCATTATATCAATAATCATAAGATGATAGATAGACAGGTCGAGTTTCAGCGCTTCTTCTGCCGATTCGGCAGTATCAACGTCATAACCTTCTTTCTCAAGGTTATATTTTAGAATCTCGCAGTAAGATTCTTCGTCATCAATTACAAGAATCCTAATTCTCATGTTATTTTACTTATACACGGTTCAGAGGCTACGAAACTGAGTCAAAACCGAACTTCAGCTTTCATAAAACGGCGAACCCGAGGGGTTGGTTTTATTTTTTGTTAAAGTTAGATACTTTAAACGAGAAAAGGTGAAATTATGCGTTAAAATATCTTAAAACATCAGATTATTATGAACTATCTTCTCAATATTCTGTTTTACTGATAAATACTATATTTGCACTGTGTTTTTTCATGGTATTAGATTTAAGGTTAAAGATAAACATGCTAAGGCTGTCGGGAGACAGCCTTAGTTGCGTTTTAACCCCCATTTTCCCTTATTATACCCCTTTATATCACCTTTACGTCTAAAAAAATCTCATAGCCGTATATTTTTAACAATAAAAATTTGAATTTAGACTATTTTTTAATAACTTTGCAATGAAATCTATATAATATTAGAGAAAATATGATTTAATTCTATCGCTATTCTGTGTTCTATGCAATGAATGTTGAAGTAATTTCATGATGTAGCGCTAAAATTTTCTATTTTCAATAGGTCAATTATCCAATCTTATCATAAAATTCAAAACGTATGAAGAAAATTTACTCAATTCTTTGCACGATGTTACTCTCGGTAATAGCTTTCAGCGCGACTGCTGCTACCGAATACACCGTCAAGTTTGTATGCGATCGCGATGACGCTGCATACATCTATTACTACGATGACAACTACGAGGAACAAAAAGTTGACCTCGTTAATGGAGAAATCTCTGTTGTTGTGCCCCAGTATAAAAACATTCGAGTTGCTGGCAAAAATGGTTGGTGTATAAAGAACATAGAAGTTAATGCCGATCTGTATCTCAACGATATGGGTACATATTGGAGCTTGTACATCTACGACGACTACACTTTCACTGTTACCACCTGCTCTGAAGACGAACTTTATGATGGTGCAATTCAGCTCAAAGTTGATAAACCTGAATTAGTTGATGCTCAATTCAGTCCTTCATACCGCACGATTGAGAACCTAACTGCCGGTGAATGGTGTGACGTTAAATATATGACAACTAAAGAGAAGTATCTCTATATTTATTCTAAAGACTATAGCGCCACGCTCTATAGAGTTTGGTTAAACAATGAAGTTGTAGAAGATAACTATGGATCATGGTACCTAACGCTTACCAACGGTGACAAGATCGAAATTCAAGCCGAATTCCCCGATCAAGATGTTACTGCAAGCTACTCAATCTCTGAAGGATGCGAAGGCGCTGTGACAGCCATTAAGATTGATGGCGAAGATGTAACCGTTACCGACAACTCCTTTACCGCCAAGATGGGTAAAATCGTAAAGTTCTCTTTCGATACCGAGAACTACAAGATTAACAGCGTATACGTTAATGGCAAAGACGCTTATTACTACAGCGGCGATTTCTCTTACCAGCTGGTAGACGAAAATACTACTATTTCAATCGACGCTACAAAGTATGAAACCATCTCTGCAACAATCAACGTTGACGATCCTACCCGAGTTTTTGTAACTCGTCCGGAAGGTTATTATTCAAATGAACAGCTCGAGCTTAAAGCCGGTGATAACACATTTGAATTTACTGCCGGTCAAAACGACGAAATCACTATCTACGCTGCTACTGACTGCAAAATCACCAGCATCTCTGACGGAACTAAAGAATACTTCGAAGGTTACACCAACACCTATGTTACCGTAACCGATGGAATGGTTCTTACGATCAAGACTGTCACCATCGAACGCGACCATAAGGCCGTTTACTACATCAGCGGTTATGACAATGCTAACTGGTCTGCTTATATCCAGCGCTCAACTCGCACGGAAATCGCCCTCCACGAAGGTTATGGATACATCGAATTTGACGACTCTGAAAATCCCTTCCAGGCCGGTTTCTATGGCACAAACCTTGCTCCCTTCGACTATTACCTCGATGGCGAACAACTTACACCTAACTACAGCTCTGACTCCGGTTTCTATATCGGTTCAATCAACCTCAATGAAAATTCAGTACTGAAATTCTACCTCGGTTCTACCCCCTCTTGGTATAACGTAACCTTCACCTGCGAAGAAGGCGTTGAAGAAGGTTTCAATGTTACTACCGACCTCGTTACTGATGTTGACAACTTCGTTGCAGGTCTGAAAGTTCTTACCGGCACTCAGGTTGACATCCAGACTTTCGAAAGCGAAGCTTCTGTAAAGGTTAACGGCGAAGCTGTTGAAGCTGTTGACGGCGTTTATACCTTCAACGTTAACGCTGACACCAACGTTGAACTCTCACTCGGCGATTCAGGTGTTGAAGGCGTAAACATCAACAAGGTTAACACGACCAACGCTGTTTACAACCTCCAGGGCGTTAAGCTCTTCAACAACGCTAACGACAGCCAGCTCAAGGCTCTCCCCGCAGGCGTTTACATCGTAAATGGCAAGAAAGTTCTTGTAAAATAATCGTAATTCCGTTCTATCCTCGGATATAACTCAATAAGGTTAGGGACTCACAAAACAGTCCCTAACCTTTTTGAGGTTTATATGCCCCTTACATTTATCAAATATTTTTTACTTTTTTATGAATTACAAAATCCGACAACTGTTCTTATCAATGGCTGTTATCGCAGGCGGTAGCCTTACTGCAGCCTTTGCTGAGAATCAACAGCCGCTGATTACGTTTCACACTACGATCTACGACACCTACGGCGAAGACAATGAATTCTCACTGCTTATCGGTGCTTCAAGCAATGGCGTTGGACAAACTATCACCGTTGACTGTGGCGATGGAAATGAAGATGAATATGACCTCGTAGCTGCTTCCTCATCGACCGACGACGAAGGCGATGAAGTTCAAAACGGTACTCTCATCTATTGCACCGTTGGCGAAGATGGTCTCGTAAAAATCTATGGCGACGACAACACTTGGATTGACTGGATCAACTTCTCCGGCTGCTACATCGACGAAATCAATCTCGGCACCCTTCCCGAGCTCTTTTACCTTAATCTCAGCCACAATGAGCTCAAAAGCCTGGATTTAACATCCTACACCGGCCTTGGCGCTCTATACGTTAGCGACAACCCCTTTGGAACATCTCCTCTCAAAATCGGACCGAAGAGCGGTCTAACTATTCTCGAAATCAACAACGTCGGCCACCTTTCTTCCGATTTTACCCTCACCGACTATCCTGCGCTCTACTCCTTTGACGCATGGAACGCCGGCGACCTCAATTCGATCGACGCATCTAAATGCCCCGACCTCGTAAAACTTTCAATCGACGGCACTAACGTCTCTACAATCGACGTTTCCGCCTGCCCCAACCTTTCTATTCTGAATATCTCCGACACCAGAATCACCGAACTTGATCTCTCACACAGCCCAGTGCTGACACAATTATACTGCTCTCACGAGTCGTCAGTCAACTCGGAATACAAGATTAAATCTCTTGACCTCTCCTACTGTCCGGAACTTTACTACCTGTTCTGCACCGGCAACGACTTCACTACTCTCGACGTTACCAAAAACACGAAGCTCGGTTCGCTGACAGCTCGTAAGAACTTGCTGACAAGCATCGACCTCTCGAACAACGACAAACTTTTCTGCGTAAACATCTCCGACAACTATTTCGACTTCGTAACCCTCCCCGAGCCCAACGATAATTGGACAGAATATGGCTACGCTCAGCGCGAAATGATTGTTGACCGTTCTTATCCCGAAGGAACTATCCTCGACTTCACTTCCAAACTGAACCGCGAAGGAACTACCACTACCGGAATCATGTATGGCGTGAACGAAAGCAATATCCTTGACCCGTTCGTCATCAGCGATGACTGCTACTCCTACGACGACGGCCTTATCAGCCTGTTAGATGTTGCAAGAAGCGAATCAGGCGTTGTTGCCGACTCGGTTTACATGGAATTTACCAACTCGGCTTTCGCTGCAAACGTGCCCCTGCGCACCCAGAAATTCAAAATCAAATCTGAAGCTGAATTTGGCAAGCCCAACTTGGCTTTCTCTATGACTACAGGCGCTTACAGCGGCCTCCCCGTTAAATTCAATGTTGGACTGTTCGGTGCTACCGCTGATGAGCCCAAAACTTTCTACGTTGACTTCGGCGACGGCACTCTTACAGAATGTAAAGCCTCAGGTTCTGACGGCTCAGAAACTTCGGTTAACGGTGTCAGCACCGGGTCCGGCCAGATTAAGGTCTACCTTAATGAAAATGATGACCTATCGGCTCTCGCTATCAACGGCCTGACCCTCTACTCTATCGACACATCGCAGCTCCGCTCGATGCACACCCTCTCGCTCATCAACACCGACCTCTACGCCCTCGACCTGCAGTGGAACCGCTCGCTGGTAAACCTTACCCTCAACGGCAACCACCTCTCAAGCTTTACCCTCAGTGCTAACGACAACCAGGGTTACTCTAAAAACGCGCTTATCAATGTTGACCTCTCTAACAACGAGATGAGCACTTTCGGCTGGAACGAGAACTACACCATCGAAAACCTCAACCTCAGCCACAACAAACTCTCAGAACTGACCCTCTCAAAGAACACCAAGATCGAAAACATCGATATCTCTTACAACAACTTCGACTATTTCAACTCTTCGGAATGTTCTGCACTGACTACCCTCAACGTTTCTCACAACCTGCTTGCAGATATCACTCTCCCCTCTGAAAGCGTGCTGTCAACCCTTATCCTCAACGACAATAAGTTTACACTCGCTTCGCTCCCCGAAACGGCTAACTTCACCGACGGCAACTACGTTTACGCTCCCCAGGCCGACTATTCGCTCCCGAAGAAGGGCCCCAGCGCTAACCTTTCTGCTCAGTCACTCAAAGGAACTACCACCTACGTTTGGAAAAACGCTGCCGGACAAGAGCTGACCGAAGGCACCGACTACAAGACGTCCAGCACCGGTGTATTCTCATTCCTACGCACCGATATCGGCAAAATTTACTGCGAAATGACCAACCCGGCATTCCCCCAATTCACCGGCGAGAATGTCTACAAGACCTCGCAGATCGAAGCTGCCGAAATGCCTACCAACGTAGTAGCAACTTTCGAAACCGCTAACGACGGCGAAACCGCTACTATCATCCTGACTTCGCTTACCGACAACAACTCGCTATTCGTTGACTGGGCAGGCGACGATCAGCTGACTCAGTATGAACTGACTACAACCTACCGCTCTTTCACGGCTACAACTAAGGCCAACACCGTAGTTAAGGTCTACTCTTACGATGAACAGTCGGGCATCTCGGTATTCTCTCTGCTCAACGCAACCCTCAAATCGATGGATGCCTCTAAGCTTACCGAACTTGTCTGCTTCAACCTTACCAACGCCGGACTCGAAGAAATCGGTCTGCCCGAAAGCCCCAAACTTTCAGAACTGATTCTGCAAGGCAACAAACTGGAGGACTTCGACTTCGAAAAATATCCTCTGCTCAGCTACCTCAACCTTGCTAACAACCAGTTTACAACCGTTGAGCTCCCCGAAAACACTAACATCGGCCAGCTCTTCCTTAGCCAGAACTACATCTCCGATGTTACCCTCGGCTACAGCCCCAAACTCTGGTCGCTCTATGTTGACAACAACAATCTGACAAGCTTCGACTTCACAAACGTCCCCAACCTTACTCAGACTACACTTGCCAACAACCGCCTGAAGACTATCGACCTGTCTCCCCTCAAGCAGCTCAAAGTGCTCTCACTCGTAGGCAACGAATTTACCTTCGCTACCCTGCCTGTGCTCGGCACCGATTTCAATGCCAATGTTTACTACTACGGCAACCAGGCTGCGATGGACGTAGAATTTAAGGATGGAGTTGTTGACCTCAGCGACCAAGCTTTCGTTGGCGACACCGAAACCGAATTCTACTGGATCATTGGTGAACCCGAATATGACGACGATGACAACCTCACAAACACCGTGCTCACCGCTGACACCGACACCGAAGATGCCGACTACTACAACGACCTCGGCATATTCGCCTTCCACGATGCATTCGACGAAGTTGTATGCCTGATGTATAACGACGAATTTGAGAATCTGATCCTCCGCACAAACGCCATCGACGTTGACGAAAACACTGGTGTTCAGAACGTAGCTGCCAACAACAGCAACGCCTACATCAAAGTTGTTGACAACACAATCGAAGTTTATGCCGAAGCAGGTCAGCCCGTTTCAATCTACGACTTCACCGGACGCCTCGTGCGCAAAGCTACCACCACCGCCGAAGTTACCCGCATCAATGGCCTCGCTGCAGGCAACTATCTCGTAACCATCCCCGGCCGTGTAGCCAAAATCCGTCTGAAATAATCCCAGTTCGATTCCAACATAACGAAAGAATTC
>CAZKYD010000023.1:0-24082 GCA_964556875.1 uncultured Alistipes sp. | reverse complement strand
CCAGGTCTCCACCGTGAGAGGGTGGCGTGCTAGGCCACTACACTAAATCGCCTTGCGCTACAGAACTTGTGTTCTTGTTTTAACGCTGCAAAGGTACGAACAAATTTTAAACTGCCAAAATTTTCCGCCACTTTTTATACCATGTAATATATATCAACTCTGAAGCCTGGTCTTGGCGGAAGGTATTTTATAGTAATTGGAAGTGTGGAGTAATCTGACGAATCATTTGTTTAGGGACGTCACACTCTCGCGCTATCTGCCCCCATTGACCGGCTACTGTAGAGATCCTGTCAATGATTTCATTTGCATCCTTGATGTTATTGCTTTTTGCAAGCTCCATAAGATCTTTACGGTTGATGTTAGTGAACTTGCCATTTATTGACATTTGATGTTGGGAAGTCCATCCGCCGATAGGGTTGTAGGCAAATCCCATGTCGTAGGCAGGCGACAGACTCCAATGTCCGGCCTTGTCCATTAGAAATGATATGTTTTTGGTGTGGTCGTCTTGATTGCGTACAATGACGTTAAATACAACTCTGCGGAACATTTCTTGAGCTTGTGAATAAGGAAGTCGTAGTGACCGCATCACGTTGAAAGCTTGTTCGTAGGAATACACACGCAGTAGTCGATAGTCATAGTGTGCAACGGCGCATAGTGTTTGCATGTGTATCTTTGTACCGTTTTTGCGGTCAAAACGTTTTGTTAGAAAGTGGGCACGACCGTTTTCTTCAATTAATGAGCATTCTGACATGTTGATACCACATTCTTTTACTAACTTATAAAATGAATATTCAAGTCTGCCGAAATTTTGCGTTTCCCTAAAACCGGCCTCTGCCGTTACGCCATCGAGTTTTATTAGGTAGTAGTCAAATCCGGCAGGTGCATCGACTTGACCGGACATTACCTCTCCGGTTGTCTTGTTGTATGCAATAATCGCTTTAGCTCGTTGCCCACCTGCCGAGGTCCCAAGTCGCATAATCTCTGCTATTGCGGCCTTTTTATCGTTGGTAAGATTCGCTCCAAAATTTTCTTTTGCAGCCAGAGCTTCAGATGCGACATTGACAAGTGAATCAATTTCAAATTCTGTGTGTAAATCGTATGGAGAGTCTATCGCTGGCTCGAATTCCAGTGCTCCCATGCAGCGTTTACCTAAAAAACATAAAGTCTCAATTGCGTTGCCACTCTGGCGTCCGGTTAAAGCAAGCCAACGGTCAAATAAAGCTCTACCGTATGTGTCAGGTAATGAGTCTGCTAACATCCCGGGCAGTCCTTTGAATGTTTCTCGACCAATTGCTCCAAACGAATAGATGCGACCCTCTCTTACCGGCATCATTATTGGGGC
Organism: uncultured Alistipes sp.; assembly: GCA_964556875.1. Lineage (GTDB taxonomy): Bacteria > Bacteroidota > Bacteroidia > Bacteroidales > Muribaculaceae > UBA7173. The sequence continues at coordinate 22,740 of CAZKYD010000023.1, read as the reverse complement.
TGGTTCAATGCCTTGCCCTAAAAAATTGTCAGTATATTCAAACTGTGCAACTCCATATCTGTTATCCCATCGAACTGTACCGATGGTGTTGCCATACAACTTAACTTGCGCTATATCTACCATTCAGATTCCTCCTGTTTATTGGTGTTTAAGTTGGACTTTGAGGCACGTTTCCTAACCTTTTTCTTGGCGGCATTTACAAATTCGTAATATTCATTTGGGCTCATCTGTTCTTCCTCTACAAGTGGCAACATAAAGTCCAGTTTTCCCAATGTACGTAACACTCGGATAAAGGCATCGAATGAACTTATCTCGCCTTTTTCGATCTTCTTGATTGACGATAAGGACACTTGCGCATCTGTTGCCAAATGTGCTTGGGTAATGTTCTGTCGTAGTCTAGCTGACTTCAACTTTTTGCCAATCTGTTGCTGAATGGCGATATCGCTTAATGAGTAAATGTCTGTAACAGCCATGAATTAAACTATTATGTCGCAAATATAGTAATAATAGTTGAAAACGCAACTATTGATAGCTAATAATTTGCGTTAGATGGTGGAATTTGTCTTGTTGGGATGTTTGTGGCGGAAGTTTAATTTTTAAATTAAGGTTTGTGAAAAAATGTATAGGAAATAAGATGGAAATGGATTGTTATATCAGAGATTATCATTAACTTTGCGGAATACAATAAGAAGCTGATGAAGAAACCTTCAGCTTTGTTGAACTGATACCATTCATTATTTTGGAGAGCAAACAGTTTATAAATATAATCGCAAAGCGACTAAATCTGGAATCGTCGACAGCAGAAAAGCTCGTTGAGGGGTTTGTAGACGTGGTTGCGAAGGAATGCGGAGAATTGAATCGTGTGGCAATTCCAGGCTTCGGTTCGTTTGTCGGGGTAAAGCACGACGAAAAGATTGTGCGCGATTTAACGTCTGGCAATCGACTGTTGCTTCCTCCGGCTATTGAACTGGAATTTGTTGCCGGCGGACGATTAAAGCATGAGGTAGGGGAGGACCATCAATCATGAGTGGCCAAACTATCTCGTTGCGTGCGCTTGCCGGATTGCTCGCTGAGCATGTAGGTTGTGGCGATGAGGCTGCAAGTGCATTCTTGCGCGAGTTTATGACAGTTGTAGCTCAGGGCTTGAAAGCTGACGGATATGTCAAAATCGCCGGGCTGGGGATGTTTAAGGTTAATACGGATGTCGAGGGAAAGCATACTGTTGAGTTTGCGCCTGAGGCGGCCTTAGCAGATAAAATCAATAAGCCATTTACGATTTTTGAGCCTGTAGAAGTGGCGGAGTCGCTGTCGGATGAGGATCTTAAGGCTGATGTGCTATTGCTCAAGAGTGGACCTGCTACTGAACCACAGCCCGAGGAACCGGCTGAATCGGAGCCGCAAGAGCCATCTCAAGATCAACAAGAACCGCAAGAGCAGCAAGAACCGCAACCTCAGGAACCGACGATGATTTTGCCTCCCCCTGTACCCGAACGCTTAAAAGTGAATAAATCTGAGCCGGCACCGCAGCCGCAACAGCCTGTTGCAGAACCGGTTCAAGAGGCAGCGCCAGCCTCGGACCCTAAGCCGTGCTCTGCACCTGAACTTGTTTTGGAGCCAACTCCTGACCCTGAGCCGACGTTAGAGCCGGAACCAGAACCGCATCCGGCGGAAGAAGAAACGGCAGCGGATGATGCACCCGACGAGAAAACTTCGGCGTATGATTCCCCTGTTTCAGTGGTCTTGGAGCCGGAGAGTAGCGTCACCTTGCATCGCGCAGGGCACACCACTTTGACTCTGGTCGTTACGGCTATCGCGGCTTGTTTGCTCGGCTTGGTGTGTGGCTACCTGGCGTATCGATATATGAACTATGGATTGCCGGCCAATGTGAAGGTCCTCGAAGACGGAATCCTGATTAGTAGATCTGACGATCCAAGTTCGTTAGTTGATGAGGAGATTGTTCCGTTTGAGGTGACTGATTCTGTTGGCAATAATGCGTCGGCTGATAGCGCGACGACGGTAACGCAACCGGTGGTTGCTACTCCGGCAGCTCCCGCTGTAGTCACGGATACCGTATTGCCCGGCAATTTCTTGACGGTGATGGCTCGCAGGCATTATGGCAACCCGAAATTTTGGGTGTATATTTATCTCGAAAATAAGGATAAAATTAAGGATCCGGATAGCTTGGAAAGCGGTATGGTGGTCGTTATTCCGCCGGCCGAAAAATATGGCATTGATTCATCTAATCCAGAATCGCTCAAAAAAGCTGAGCGAGAAGCTTATAGAGTGTTGAATCAGTAGACACATTGCTTAAAAATGATTAAATCTTAAAACAGGTAAACGAATGATAGGTTAATTTAACAATCTATTTTAACGCTTACCTGTTATGTTTCTATACTTTTGCAGCGTAAACCAATTGAACAGGTTATACGTTTTTTACAGTAAATATTGCATTTAGAAGTTATAACAAAATCTATATATTCTTATGAGTGATATGGTAAATATCCGAGAGCTTAACGACCTCGTGGCAAGCCGCAGCAACTTTGTAAGTCTTATCACACAGGGTATGGACCAGACAATCGTCGGTCAGAAGCACCTCGTAGAATCCCTCTTAATTGCCCTTCTCTCCAATGGACATGTTCTTCTCGAAGGCGTTCCAGGTCTGGCTAAGACCTTGGCAATTAAAACGCTATCACAATTAATCGATGCTAAGTATAGCCGAATCCAGTTTACCCCTGACTTGCTTCCTGCCGACGTTACCGGTACAATGGTCTATAGCGTAAAGTCGGAACAATTCCAGGTAAAACGTGGCCCTATATTCGCAAACTTCGTCCTCGCCGATGAAATTAACCGTGCTCCCGCTAAGGTTCAAGCCGCTCTGCTCGAAGCAATGCAGGAACGTCAGGTGACAATCGGCGATCATACCTTCACCCTCGATGATCCCTTCTTGGTAATGGCTACCCAGAACCCTATCGAGCAGGAAGGCACATATCCGCTTCCTGAAGCCCAGGTTGACCGTTTCCTCTTGAAGGTGGTTATCGGTTATCCTTCGCGTGAAGAAGAAAAACTGATTATCCGTCAGAATCTGTCAAACAAGAAAGCAGCTGTCACTCCGCTGCTCAAGCCTGAAGATATCCTCGACGCTCAGCAGGTTGTAGAACAAATCTACATCGACGAGAAGATCGAACGCTACATCGTAGACATTGTCTTCGCAACTCGATTCCCGGCCGACTGCGGTCTGCCCGAACTTCAGAGCATCATCGCCTTCGGTGCATCTCCTCGTGCATCCATCTCGCTGGCCCGTGCGGCAAAGGCTTACGCCTTCCTCCATCAGCGCGGTTATGTAATCCCCGAAGATGTGCGCGCCGTATGCCATGACGTAATGCGTCACCGTATCGGTCTTACCTACGAAGCCGAAGCTAACAATATCTCGGCAGATGAGATTATCTCTGAAATCCTCGACAAGGTAGTAGTGCCCTAAACCGCTATTCCTTGTAGATAATCTGATTGATAATAGATCAAACCTATAAAAGAATGGATGCCAACGAACTATTGAAGAAAGTTAGGCGTATCGAAATCAAGACACGCGGACTTTCACAGAATATTTTTGCCGGTGAATATCACTCGGCATTCAAGGGGCGTGGCATGACCTTCTCCGAAGTTAGAGAGTATCAGTATGGCGATGATATTCGTGATATCGACTGGAATGTAACAGCTCGTCATAATCGTCCGTATGTAAAGATCTATGAAGAGGAACGCGAGCTGACGGTTATGTTGCTTGTAGATGTCAGCGGATCGCGCCTATTCGGAGCTGTCGGACAGGAAAAACGAGAAATTATCGCTGAAATTGCTGCCACCTTGGCGTTTTCTGCAATCCAGAATAATGATAAAATTGGCGTTATCTTCTTCTCGGATAAAATCGAGAAGTTTATCCCGCCAAAGAAAGGCAAAAAGCATATCTTATTCATTATCCGCGAACTAATCGATTTCACTCCCGAACATAGCGGTACGGATATCGCAAAAGTGTTACGCTACTTCACCGATGCGCTGAAAAAACGTTGCACAACATTCGTAATCTCCGACTTCATTGACGAGAAGGACTATTATAAGGCGTTATCCATTGCTTCTAATAAGCACGACGTTTATGGCGTGCAGGTTTATGACAAGCGCGATGCGCAGCTGCCCAACGTGGGCCTGATGCGTGTCCAGGACTTGGAAACCGGCGCTGAGCAGTGGGTTGATACTTCGTCGAAAAAAGTGCGTAGTCTATATAACCGTTGGTGGTATGAACGTCAGCAGATTATGAGCGACACCTTTAAGCGTTGTCGCGTAAATTCCTGCTCCGTAGCTACCGACGAAGATTATGTTACCGCCCTCATGGGGCTATTCCGCAATCGCGTATAGCCTACAGAATCTTCTTACTCCTAACTCACAGTAAAGGAGGTTAGGCCCTAAAAGCCTACAAATTTAGTTTCTTACAACAAAAGCAGTTTGTCAAATGCTTAAAAAGCTGATAAACATATTCATCCTTTCAGTCTTGACTTTTGGCGGTCAGGCTGTTGCCGCAACTCGCTCGGTGAAAGCATCGGTTGACTCCTCACAAATTACGATGGGGTATCAAACCGCAATTCGCCTCGACATCGTTGATTCCGCTTCCAATCCCGCGCAAATTCTTTTTGATAAGAATGCAATGCCGGCAGAAGTAGAACCGATTGACTGGGTTTATGGCGACACTACCGACCTGGGTAATGGCCTGATTGAGATGAAAAGAGCGCTGATCGTGCAAGCTTTCGATTCCGGAGTTTACACGATTCCGCCATTTATCATGGTAAGCGGTCCGGACACTTTGCGTTCAGAGGCGTTGACCTTAAAAGTTAATCCTGTTGATGTAAGCAAATTGCAGGATATCAATCCGATTTCGCCGGCCCTAGAGTTTGAAAGCAAATGGTATGACTTCCTCCCCGATTGGATTACTGATTATTGGGGGTGGATACTAGTGGCCTTGTTGCTGATAGCTGCCGGTATCTGTGGCTACTTAATCTTGACAAAGAAAGTGGAAGTGCCCTTGATGCCGAAGAAGAAGCCTGTTCCCCCCTACGAATTGGCTATGCAGCGCTTTTCAGTGCTGCGTGAAGGCAATCTTTGGCAGAATGGACGCGAGAAAGAATATTATACTCAACTGATTGATATTCTGCGTGATTACCTCCAAGGCCGTTTCGGAATCAACGCTATGGAGATGACCTCTTCACAGATTACACGTGTTCTTCATGATAACGAAACTACTCGTATGCCGAATGAACGAATGAAGCGTATCCTCGAAATTGCCGACTTCGTTAAGTTCGCGAAAGTACGACCTCTTCCTGATGACAACGTTCGCGCCTTAACCGAGGCTGTCAACTTTGTAGAAGAGACAAAGCCGGTTGAAGAACAACCCGAATCAAACCAAGAACCTCAAGAGAATAAATAAAGATGCAATTCGCTCATCCCGGAATGTTATGGCTCATGTTGCTCTGCCTCCCGATGATAGGGTGGTGGATCTGGCGTCGGCATAACAGTCATCCTTCTCTGCAAATATCAACCACCGGCCCGTTCAGTAAACTCGGACGTCCGGCGCGTCAATACGGCCTGTATGTGATGTATGCTTTGCGAGTTTTAGCGATATGCTGCCTCGTAGTTTGTTTGGCACGCCCTCAAACCCGCGATGCATGGCGCACATCAAAGACCGAAGGCACGGATATGGTGATAGCTTTGGATATCTCCTCGTCAATGCTCGCCCGCGACTTCAAACCCGATCGTTTGGAGGCTGCCAAAAAGATAGCTGCCAACTTTATTAATGGTCGTGAAAACGACAATATGGGTTTGGTAGTGTTTGCCGGTGAAGCATTTACCGGAGTGCCGATGACCACTGATCGTGCTACATTGGTTAATTATGTAACTGCGCTTAATCGCGAGATGCTTGAAGACGGCACCGCAATCGGCGACGGTTTGGCAACGGCTATCAACCGTATCAAAGATGGCAAAGCAAAATCGAAAAGCATCATCCTGCTGACCGACGGTTCGAACAACACCGGTATCGTAGCCCCGCTTACAGCTGCCGAAATCGCTCATAAACTTGGCATAAAGGTTTATACGATTGGCGTCGGCACTAACGGTATGGCTCCATACCCGATGATTAATATGTTCGGCAGAATCGAATATCAGTCGCAGCCGGTGGTTATCGATGAAGCCACCTTGAAGCAGATTGCCAACACCACCGGTGGTAAATATTTCCGCGCCACCGGTAATAGCGTTCTGCAAAACATCTTCACCGAGATCGATCAGCTCGAGAAAACCGAGTTAGACGTAAAGCATTTCTCCCACACCGAGGATTGCTACCTGCCTTGGGCTCTCGCTGGCCTTGTGCTTTTGCTACTTGAATTAGTAATTCGCCAAACTTGGCTCAGAACTATTCCGTAATATCCCATGTCGTTCGCATATCCCACATTATTATATTTGCTATTGCTCATCCCGGTGATTTTCGGGCTGTGGTATTGGTCGCGTGTGGCTCGCAGACATAAACTGCGCCGTTACGGTAACCTTCAACACTTGGAGCAACTGATGCCGGAAGCCTCTCCCTATAAGCCGGCAATTAAAATTACACTTCAACTCTTGGCGCTGGCTTCGCTGATTATCGCTGTAGCTCGTCCGCGTGCCGGCGAAAAGGAAGAAGTTGAGTCGACTGAAGGCATTGAGGTGATGATTGCATTCGACGTGTCGCGCTCGATGTTGGCATCGTCGACCGATGATAATCATGGTATTTCACGCCTCGACCGCTCGAAATATCTGTTGGGCAATCTTATCGATAAGCTCAGCAACGATAAAGTAGGCTTGATAGTTTTCGCAGGCGAAGCATACACTCAGCTCCCGCTGACCACCGATTTCGTTTCAGCTCGCATGTATCTCGATGAAATCTCAACCTCAATGGTTCAGACTCAAGGAACGGCTATCGGAACGGCTATTAATATGGCTATCAACTCCTTCTCGCCCGATGAAGATATCAATAAGGCGATTATTGTAATCACTGATGGTGAGAACCATGAAGGGGATGCAGTTGAAATGGCTAAATATGCTCAGAGCCTCGGCATTGAAGTTGATGTGATGGGTGTAGGTTCGCTGAAGGGTTCGCCGATACCTCTAAATCGCAACGGCGACTTCCTTAAGGATGAAACCGGTGCACCGGTTAGCACCGCTCTTAACGAGCAGATGGCTAAAGAGATAGCTCAAGCCGGCGGCGGTGTTTATATCAACGGATCTTCGTCGAAAGCATTGTCGAACCTGACTGACCAGCTCGATAAAATTAAGAAGAGCGATTTGCAGCATGTATCGTATAAGGCAAGTGCCGAGCAGTTCCCCCTGTTTATCTGGATTGCCCTGATTTTGCTCTTTATCGACGCATTTATCCTCCCGACCAAGATTGGATGGCTGAAGAAATTCACCTTCTTCTCGCGTCAGCGTATTGCTGCCAAGCGTGGTCTTAAATCATAAACCGTAGATTTAGCAGAATTGTCGAAATGAAACAGTTCTTAAAAATATTATCAATTGCATCAATGCTGGTGGCGCCTGTAGCGCTGTCGAGCTGCTCGTCGAAAGGGGAGCAGGCCGATGGTAGCCGTCCGTCGACTAAGCGTGAACGCAATTATATGAAAGATGGCAAGAATCTTTTTGATAAACAGCGTTATGCCGAGGCCGAGGTTAGCTTTAAGAAAGCGCTCGGCGAGAACCCTGAAAACGGCAGAGCGCAGTTTAACCTTGCGTCATCTTATCTTAAGCAACGTGGCGAAGACCTGACAAATAAGGGGGATTCGCTGATTCAGACTGCTGATAAAATCCTGTCGCAGACCGCCTCGTCGACCGATGTAGAATTGGCAGAGCAGTCGTTCTACGACCGTGGTAATGTAGCATATAAATCTGAAAATTATGCTGCGGCGATTGAGATGTATAAGAATGCACTTCGAAGAAATCCGCAGAATAATCAGGCTCGCGAAAATCTACGTTTGGCCCAGCTGAAGAAACAACAGCAAGACCAAAATAAGGATAACAACCAGAATCAAAATCAGGATCAGAACCAAGACCAAAATAAAGATCAGAATAAGGACCAGCAGCAACAACAGCAGCAGGACCAGAATCAGGATCAAAACAAAGACAAAAATAAAGACCAGAACCAGGATCAAAATCAGCAGCAACAGCAGCAAAACCAAGACCAGCAGCAAAAGCAACAGCAGCAGGGCGGTTTGAGCGAACAGAGCGCTGCTCAGATTCTTAAGGCAATGGATGATAAGGAATCTGCAACCCGAATGAAGGTTGAACAGATGAAACAAGGTCAGGAAAAACAGGCGCGTCAACGTACGGTGCTGAAACCTTGGTAATCATTAGGCCTTTCGGTTTTTGACTTTATATGAAGAAATTTGGTCGCAAATATTAAATAATGAGATATCATTGAAACGACGATGAAAAAGTTGTTTATCATATTAGCGGTAACTCTCGTGAGTTGCATTGCGATGATGGCACAGACATCATTTCAGGTGATTCCGCCACGCAATGTGATTGCCGGAAATCGCTTTGCCGTCACATATCGCTTAACGAATGGCGAGGGTACGAGCCTTAATGCTCCGGCTATCAGCGGCTGTAAGCAGTTTAGCCCACAGCCCGGTGTCAGCACCTCCCAGAGCTATCAGATTATTAACGGGCAGGCCTCGTCGTCGAGCACCGTTGAATATACATTCATCTATAGAGCTGAAAAAGAAGGCACATATACCATTCCGGCAGCCTCGATTGTTGTGGATGGTAAAAAGTTGACTTCTCAGGCAACTAAGTTTACCGTTCTGCCTGCCGACAAAGCTTCGCAATCTCAGCAACAGCAGGGTGGCGGCGGTTACGGCTACGGATATAGCCAACCCTCACAAGGGGTCCATGTCGACGATATGTCGTCGCAAGACGACACCTCGAAGCCTATCTCTAAAGATGATATCTTCGTAAGAATTATTCTGAATAAGAGCCACGCTTATGAGCAGGAGGCTATTGAATGTACGATTAAACTGTATACTAAGTATCAGCGAATCAACTCATTCATGATGACTTCGCCACCAACCTTCGATGGCTTCCTTATCGAAGAAGTGGATACTCAGGCTGCTCTTAACGCTGTTGAGAATTACAATGGTCAGAATTATGTTACCGCCGTGCTGAAGAAGTGTATTATCTTCCCGCAGAAGTCGGGTAAGTTGACTATCAATTCCGGTAAATATGATTTGAGCGTAGTTCAGTTAGAGCGTGTAAGCAATGGCTGGTTCGTTTCGGCTCGTCCTGTAGAAAAATCGGTACATCTGCAGCCATTTACATCTTCGGTCAACATCACCCCGCTTCCCGAACCTCGTCCGGCCGGCTTCGACAATGCCGTAGGTCAGTTTACCTTCGAGAGCCGTCTGTCGCCCGACAAACTTAAGACCGGCGAAGCTGCTTCATTGGAATATATTATTACCGGTACGGGTAACATCAAATATGTTCACGAACCTAAGCCCGAGCTCCCCGAGGATTTCGAGCAGTTCACCCCTAAAACCGATTATCGGACCCACGTCAGCGGTTCAACCGTTACCGGTACGATGGCGGTTGAATATACCTTGGTGCCGCAGAGCGTTGGTACGTTCAAAATCCCCGAACAGAAGTTTGTCTACTTTGATCCCGTTAAACGCAGCTATATAACCCTTACGGCTCCCGGCTATACGATGGATATCGCAAAGGGTAGCGGTACAACCGTTAGCGCCGAACAACAAGATATCGAAGCGCGCCACACTGATATCCTACATATTAAGACCGGCGACAAGCATCTCGCTAAAGAGCATAATCCGATTATCTACAGTTGGTGGTATTGGATGATTGCCGCTATCATGGTAGTGCTGCTGATTATCGCTGTTGCGGTTTATGGCCGTCAGGTGCGTTTGAACGCCGATGTAGCAGGCCGCAGAAATGCACGTGCAAGCAAGGTGGCTCATAAGCGTCTGCGCGAGGCTGCCGGATTTATGAAGGCTCATAAACCTGAACAGTTCTACGAATCGCTGCTTAAAGCAATGTGGGGCTATCTTGGCGACAAGCTTTCAATCCCCGTTTCGCAGCTTACTCGCGATAATATTTCGCAGACCCTTCTTGACCGAGGCGTTGAACCTGAAATTGCAGGTCGATTAATCGCCGTGCTCGATGAGTGTGAAATGGCTCGTTATACCCCCGACTCCTCGTCGGATGCATCGGTGGAAGCCGTATATAACGAAGCTACTGCCACCATCAACGAACTTGAGAAATGTAAAATCAGCAAGCGCAAGTAAAAAATGAAACTACTTTTCAGCATATTATTGACGGTCGCCTCAATGGCGTCAGTTAATGCCCAAACAACCGATAGCGTTGCTGCCGCAGAGACGGTAGAATCGGTAGCAGCAGTGCAGGGTGATAGCCTTGCAGCTCCCGCTCCGGAAGCTGCCGAACCAAAAGTGTTTACAGCTGAAGAACTTGCAGCGCAGGCTGATTCGGCATACAGCAAAGATAGCTACGCTCAGGCCGAGGCCTTGTATCTTCAGGCGCTGAAATCCGGCGGAAGCTCCTCTACGCTATTCTATAATCTTGGAAATGCTTACTATCGTCAAGGAAATCTTGGTAAAGCAATCGTAAATTACGAGCGCGCTTTGAAACTTGACCCTACAAATAGTGATGCTCGAGCAAATCTTGAATTTGTAAACTCGAAAATCACCGACAAGCAAATAGATAACGGCTCATACATGTATTCCCTTTGGGAGCGTTTGGTAGGACTCTTTACAGCAAATACATGGGCCGTTCTGTCGCTAATTCTGTTCGCCTTGTTTATCGGTGGGGCGGCTACCTATATCTTTGCGTCGGGAATTGCTGTCAAAAAAGCGGCATTCTTTGGTGGCTTGATAGTGTTGGTCTTCACGATCGGTTCAACTATCGTAGCGTTCTCAGCTGCGGATAGAGTGAATTCGAACAGCCAGGCTATCATCTTGGCGCCTTCATCTCAACTGTCTACTTCGCCTCGCGAAGTGCGTAGCCAATCAGAGCAGGCATTCTTGCTTCATGAAGGCACAAAAGTTGAGATTATCGATTCGATAGCCAATCCGGGCGAAGGGATGTGGTATGAAGTTGTAGTCGGCCGCGGCGAAAGAGCGTGGGTGAAGGCTACAGATGTCGAAAGAATTTAAGTTGTTGACTTTTGCGGTGTTATAATTGAAGAGTGAAAAATATGTTATAAAACATATTAAAAATATTTGGAATTTACGAATATAGTGTATAAATTTATGGCAACAAATAATTCTTACACTTAAATCGTAGTTACAAACCCAAATTCATACACCCATGACTAAGACAATTTCATTCAACGACCTTCGTCGTATCAAGGATGCTCTCCCAGTAGGCGCCGTTGCCCGCATTGCCGACAAACTCAATACAACGCCTCAGACCGTTAGAAATTATTTCGGCGGCTCTAACTACGAATTCGGCAAGAACTGCGGGTTACATATTGAACCGGGTCCCGACGGAGGCATCGTAGTCCTCGACGACACCACCATCTATGACATGGCTGTAGAAATTCTTCAGGAAGAGCAGAATAAGGTAAAATAACCCCCTTGCGCTCTTCGCTTAAGAGAAAAAACAATGACTATGATGCGCTTAACCGACAGATTTGCGGTTTTCGCATCATAGTTTTTATATATCCAAACCGTTCACACTTGTGACGCAAAATCCACTGCCGTGACTCCAAATAGACTCATCACTCTCGCCATTCATACCTACGAAAAAGCTCAGCCGATAAAGACGCTGCTCGAGCAAGAGGGAATTTATGTAGAGCTGAATAATGTAAATCTTGCTTCTCCAACGGTTTCGGCCGGAGTGCGAATCAGAATTAAGGAATCTGATTTGCCGCTGGCGTTGCGTATCGTTGAGAATATCGAAATTTTTGATGTCGCCAAAGATAGCGGTGAGGGTAAAGATGGGGTGATGTTAGTGCCGACCGATTTCTCATCCTATTCAGATAATGCTGTAAGGCTTGCATTCCATGTTGCCTCGCGATTAGGGTATAACATCGTAATGCTCTACGCCTATATGGCGCCTTCAAATCCTCCGGCCATTCAGCTTACCGATTCGTATGACTACGAAATTTCAGATATGGTAGCCATGCGAAAATTGAAACGTGAGGCGAAAAAGCAGATGGACGATTACGCTCTGAAGGTTAAGGGGTGGATGAAAAAGGGGGAAATCCCGGCTGTGAAATTCTCCACGCAAATTGAAGAGGGCATTCCCGAAGAAGCTATTTTGGAGTATACGCGCAAGAGTAAGCCTCAAATGGTAGTAATGGGCACCCGTGGAGCAGATAAGAAGGAGGCAGAACTGATTGGCAGCGTAACGGCGGAGGTGTTGGATTCATGCCGTATTCCGGCGTTTACCGTCCCGGAGAATGTAGATATTAATCGCTTAATAAAGCTGAAGAGTGTAGCCTTTATCTGTAATTTTGACCAGGAAGATATGATAGCGCTCGACACGCTTTATCGCCTATTCCCCGATCAGGCGCTTGAAGTTGTCTTGATTCATCTACCGGGCAAGAACGATAAGGAGGATGCGCGACTGGGTAAGGCGCAGTTTAATTTGCTGCAGTATTGTCGCGAGCATTTCCCTCGCTGTTCGTTTGACTTGCGCGTTTTACGCTTGCAGGCTCTAATTGATGATTTCCGCGATATTATGCAGGAGTCAACGATTAATATGATTTGTGTACCGAATAAGAAGCGCAATGTGTTTGCGCGAGTATTTAACCCGTCTATCGCCCATAAAATTCTGTTCAAAGCAGATGTGCCGATGATGGTAATACCCGTGTAATTCGGTTGTAATCCGATGTTGTAGGGGGGAAGTTCCTCTTAGTCCTTTTTCTTTCTGAAGAAACGCTTGAAGCGGCGCAGATGGTCGTAGTCGCGACGGTGACGTATTACGTAATATAGCGATGTCTCGAAGTCAAAGCCACGTTGGTTAACGTAGTAGGTGAGGAGCGAAAAGTAGTCAGGGGGATATGTGCCAAACTGAAAGAATGTTCGCATCGATTCTTTAATGTCAGGGTTCTCCTTGAACGCCATTCGGTTGATATCGATAAGAGTAAATCTGTATTCGCCGTTTACTTTTTCAAACAGGATGTTTGATGCGTTGTAATCGAGGGGGATAATTCCTTTTTGATGTAGCTCTAATGTGTAGCGCGATATAGCTTCGGCTAAGCGTTCATGCTCTTGAGGGTCGGCTTTCGGATCATAAAAGATAGAGTCGACGCTGGGTAGCTCACAAAATTCCGAAATAAAGTAGCCATAGCGGAAAATGCCGAAGCATCGCTTTTCGTAGTAGGCAATTGGTTTAGGGGTGCTGATATTGGCTTCGTGTAAAGCTACAGCATGCTCATAGGCTCTGCGGGCTTTTGATTTTCTGAAAAAAGAATAGATTAGACCGGTCAGCAGGTTAGCCTTCTTATAGCGTTTTACCACCATAGGAGTGCCCATAACGTTGACCAGTTCCACCGTGTTTCGCTTATTGCAGAATATCTTTTCGGGGGTATAGTTTCCTCGAATAATTTCAGCAAGTTGGTCGCTATATTTAGTATAATCGTGATGAATAATGTATTTCATTATCAATAATTTATAGATGGTTAATCATGGAATCATTTTGGTAGATATACTTGTCAATTCCTTCGTTGCTGCGGATTAGACATTCACGACGAGTAAGTTCCAGTTGCTCGTTGTTACGTTTGAAGCTGTCGTCCGTCTTTGAGGATGGATGCCAGAGGTGGTAGCATACGGCAAGATGGCGTGCCATAATCGGTAAAATTCGATGGTTCATCAGGCGGGCAACCAGGTCGTGGTCTTCACATCCCCAGCCGTGGTAACATTCGTCATATCCGTTTACAGCCAGCAAATCGCTCCGCCAAAACGCCATGTTACATCCTCGATATTTTAGTCGAGATGAAACTAATTTCCACGCCTTTGACAGTAAGGGTGAACGTAAGGCATTCTTACGGTTAGAGATGCCGTTGGTCCATGGGGAGATTTTGATATCCGGGTTCGCTAAAATATGCGATGTAAGTTCTTGGCTAAGGAGCACGCGACTGCCACAAACAAAATGGCCGCGGCGAGCGATAGCTTTATGATCAGCGATAAAATTCGGGTGGAGCACTATGTCGCCGTCGATCTGGACAATGTAATCACCCTTCGCTTGTGCGATCGCTTTGTTGCGGATTGTGGCTAAGCGGAATCCTTCATTCTTTTGCCAAATATGTTCTACTCTGAACCGTGCTTCGCGACGGAACGCTTCGATTATATCAGCGGTGTTGTCGGTTGAACCATCGTCAGCTATAACTACCTCAAACGGAGGCATCTTCTGGCGGAGAACGCTGCGTAAGCAGGCGTTTAACCGAGCCGGTGAGTTATATGTTGAGATTATCAGAGAAATAGTCATTGTTGAAGAGTGTTGTTTCTGATTCTACGGATAAAAGTGGGTTAATACCGTTATCGAGAGTTTAGAAGATTAAGAATAACATGATAGCCCGGAGAAATGGAATATCCTGTCGGCTTCATATTCGAGAATTAATAGTGGAGGATATAGTTTATTGCCTAAAATCAGGCACTCAAGTTGCTTTCTAAGCTCCGGCGACGATTCTAAGAGATTGGGGAATTTCCGGAGACGTTTACAGATACGTCCGGCTATCATCTTACGTTGGAGTAATGTAAGGTTGAGATAGTCGGCCATATTGCAGACTATGGGGAGCCCTTCTGTGTAAGTGAGGCCCTGTTTAGAGGCTGAGTTGGATACTTTACAAAGGTGTTGACGGAAGTAGTTGAGCTTTCGACAAACAGCGATTGAATCGCCACGCTTTGCTAACTCCACCCAAAAGAGCCAATCGCCACAAAAACGCATTGAGAGATATCTTTCGGTAATCTCAGGCGCTGCATCTCGACGAAACAGAACCATTGAAGCGTTATAGATGAGGTTGTTGCGTAGTAACTTCCTGCCAATAGTCTGCTGGCTGGAATACGTAATAATTTCACACGGGTGACCTTTGAATTTGTCCCAGTCGGCCCCCGGTATTATATTATCCAGACTATCAATAATATGCGAACCGGAGAATGCCATTACAGCTTTTGGATTCTCCTCCAACAGTGGAACTAAGGTTGAAAGAAAATCTTGGTCGGCGCAATCATCGCTTTCGGCAATCCATACATATTTGCCGCGAGCTAATTTCAGACCGCGCTTCCATTGGGCAAATGTTGTGCCTGAATTTACTTCGTTGTAAACAATGGTAGCTACTTTAGGGTTGGAGCGGTAAAACTCCAGAATGTCTCTACTGTTGTCGGTTGAGCAATCATCAAGCAATATGAGTTCAATGTCATTATAAGTTTGACCAAGGACACTGTCAATCCTCTTCTGCAGATATGGTGCATGATTATAATTGGGTACTATGACAGATACAATTGGATCCATTGGAAACTCTCTAACGTTGCATTTGACGACAAAAATAACTAAAAAAAATGGATTCCAATATAATTGGAATCCAAAAAATGATAATTAAGCATCAATTGGGGCGCCTTTTAATGATTCGTGGTTAACGCGCGAAGAGAGCGTTAATGAGATCGGGGCGGTGGAGACGCCTTAAGGAGTTGGTAATTGATACTCTATAGGTGCGGTCATACCAGAAGAAGTATTGGCGTTGGGCGAGCTTTTCTTCGGGTGTGGTTGCCGTGAAAATTTTCTCCAATGTATAGGGGTGGTAGCCGGTATAGTAGATTTCGGTGGCTACGGTCATGGGGGTTGGGGTAAAGTCTTGCACCTGCTCGAGATGAAAGTCAAGGCGCTTGGTCTTTACCGCCAATTGAGCCATGTCGATTTCATGACAGCCGGGATGGGAGGAGATGAAGTAGGGGATAAGTTGCTGACGCAGGTCGTTACGTTTGTTGATAGTGTCGAACAGGCGTTTAAACTCTTCAAACTGGGCAAACGAAGGCTTGCGCATAATTTCGAGCACCGAGTCTTCGGTGTGTTCAGGCGCAACTTTTAGTCGACCGCTAACGTGACTGGTAATCAGTTCTTCGTTGTAGCGACGAGCCGCGGCATCGGTGTCTTTATTCCCGGTGCGATGCATCGAGAGGTCGTAGCGCACGCCACTACCGATAAACGATTTCTTAACTCCCGGCAATGCGTCGACAGCATGATAGATATCGAGCAGCGGACGATGGTCGTTATTGAGATTTGGGCAGGGCTTGGGATGTAAACAGCTCGGACGCAAACATTTGGCGCATATATTGCGGTCTTTGCCTCCCATCATATACATGTTGGCCGATGGGCCGCCAAGGTCGGAGATATATCCCTTAAATCCAGGCATATCAACCACTTGCTTTGCTTCGCGCATGATAGATTTTTTCGAGCGCGATGCGATAAATTTACCTTGATGGGCTGAAATGGTGCAGAATGCACATCCTCCGAAACAGCCTCTATGAAGGTTGATGGAAAAGCGGATCATATCGAACGCGGGGATGCGTTTGCCCAAATAGCGGGGGTGGGGTAGACGTGTGTAGGCCAGGTCGAATGAGCGGTCGATCTGCTCGGTTGTCATCGGGGGATACATCGGATTTACGCGGACAACACGTTTATTATCCACCTGTTGCCATAGGGTAGCTCCGGTTACGCGGTTGCTCTGTTGCTCAATATGCTTGAAGTTAGCAGCTTGGAGTTTTTTCTCGCGGTGACAGTCGGGCCAAGAGTTCAGAATGATATGTTCGCTCGCTGATGTTGCGATAATTTCATTCATTCGCTCGGGCGTTTCAAACAATACGGTCTGCGGAATATCATGAATCTCAGATATTTTCTCACCGTCGTTTAGCCTGCGAGCAAGTTCGAGCATAGGCTGTTCCCCCATGCCGTAGATAATCATATCTACCGGGGCATCTACCAGAATTGATGGGCGCAGGCGGTCTTGCCAATAGTCGTAGTGTGACAAGCGGCGCAATGACGCTTCGATACCGCCGGCGATAATCGGCACATCCGGGTAAAGCTTGCGCAGAATCTGCGAGTAGACAATGGTGGGGTAGTCAGGGCGCATGCCGTGACGTCCATCTGGGGTGTAGGCGTCATCGCTACGGCGGCGACGCGCGGCTGTATAATGGTTTACCATCGAGTCCATTGCGCCGGCAGAAACGCCGAAGAATAGCCTTGGGCGGCCAAACTTGCGGAAGTCGCGCAGGTCGTCCTGCCAGTTAGGCTGTGGCACAATGGCAACTTTATAGCCTCCGATTTCAACTAATGTTCGGCCGATAACAGCAGCTGCGAATGAAGGGTGGTCAACATAGGCGTCGCCCGAGAATATAACAACATCCACTTCGTCCCATCCGTGGGCCTTCATCTCTTTTACGGATGTTGGCAACCAATCGGTCAGCGGACGACGAGGATAGTCGATAATCGTGCCACCAACTTGATGCGGCTCCTTCTTGGGAGTCTCCTTTTTCGGTGAATCCTTCTTAGGCAAGCCCTTTGAGGATTGGCCGTTGCGCGACGTCTCCTTTTTAGGTGCTGAGAATCGGTTATTCTTCATTAGATTAATTCATTGAGGCTTCAATTTTCTCCATTTTCATGATCTCATCGCGCAGACGAGCAGCTTCCATAAATTCCATTTTCTTGGCAGCCTCCATCATTTCTCCCTTCATATGGGAGATGTAACGTTGGATTTCGGCTTTGTTCATATATGGAATTATAGGATCTGCAGCAATATTGACGGTCGAGGTATATTCCTCGGCATATGGGATGGCCGGTGCCGTAACTTTGGCTGCTTGTTTGGCGGCAGCGTGTTGATGGCCGGAGCGTTGGGGTGTGGCTGCTGGCATGAGGTCTTCTGCGTCGAGGCCGACAAGCGCATTGCGTGTCTTGATAATGGCTTGCGGGGTAATGCCGTGGGCTTCGTTGTAGGCCAACTGTTTTTCGCGACGTCTGCGCGTCTCTTCAATTGTGAGGCGCATGGAGTCGGTGATTTTGTCGGCATACATTATGACGGTGCCATTAAGGTTACGAGCGGCGCGGCCAACGGTCTGCGTCAGAGAGCGATGAGAACGTAGGAATCCTTCTTTGTCGGCATCGAGGATTGCTACGAGAGATACTTCCGGAAGGTCGAGGCCTTCGCGGAGCAGGTTTACTCCGATCAGCACGTCGTAGACGCCGGCACGCAGGTCGTCGAGAATCTTGATGCGGTCGAGCGTTTCAACATCGGAGTGGATATAAGCGGTTTTTATTTTCAGTTTTAAGAAGTAGTCGTTCAGCTCCTCGGCCATGCGCTTGGTGAGGGTTGTGACTAATACGCGTTCGCCTCGTTCGCGGCGAATTTCAATTTGCTCCAGCAGATGGTCGATTTGATGGAGCGTGGGCTCTACTTCGATTACCGGGTCGAGCAGGCCGGTAGGACGAATCACTTGCTCTACAACAACGCCTTCACTCTTCTCCAGTTCGTAGTCGGCAGGTGTGGCACTGACGTAAACGATTTGCCCGGTGAGGCGTTCAAATTCTTCAAAACGGAGCGGACGGTTGTCAAGCGCCGACTGGAGGCGGAAGCCGTAGTCAACCAAGTTTTGCTTGCGAGAAAGGTCGCCGCCATACATCGCGCGAATTTGCGGCACGGTTACATGGCTTTCGTCGATAATGGTCAGATAATCTTTCGGGAAATAATCGAGCAGGCAGAATGGGCGCATGCCCGGTTCGCGTCCATCAAAGTAGCGGCTATAGTTCTCAATGCCGGGGCAGTGGCCCACTTCGCGTATCATTTCGATATCGTAGGTGGTGCGCTCATAAAGGCGTTTTGCCTCTAATAGTTTTGCCTCTTTATTGAAAAAGCCTACTTGGTCGCCAAGGTCGAGCTCCATCTGAGCGATGGCTGATGCCTGACGTTCTTTCGACGTTACAAATAGGTTTGCCGGATAGATGCGGAATTGGTCATGATTGCCCAGCGGGGTGTTATCGAGGGGATGGAGGGTTGATATAGATTCAATTTCATCGCCCCAAAACACTACTCGCAGGATAATTTCTTCGTAGGCAAGACGGATATCAACCGTGTCGCCCTTTACGCGGAAGTTGCCTCGATTAAGCTCAACTTCGTTGCGGCTATAAAGCGATTCTGCCAGTTTGCGCAGAAAGGCATTGCGCGAGATGCGTTCGCCAACGGTAATGTCGATTACGTTTGAATTGAAATCCTCAGGGTTACCCATACCAAAAAGGCATGACACCGAGCTGATTACAATGACGTCGCGACGGCCGGATAACAGAGCTGAAACGGTAGCTAATCTCAATTTTTCGATTTCATCGTTGATCGCGAGGTCTTTCTCGATATATTTATCAACCGAGGGGATATATGCCTCGGGTTGGTAGTAATCATAGTAAGAAACGAAATATTGAACGGAATTCTCAGGGAAGAACTGCTTAAACTCGCTGTAGAGCTGGGCAGCAAGGGTTTTATTATGACTGAGAATGAGGGTAGGGCGCTTCACTCTTTGAATGACATTAGCCATAGTGAAAGTCTTGCCCGAACCGGTAACGCCAAGCAATACCTGTGCGGGCAAACCCTCGTTCACTCCGGCAACCAAATCGGCAATCGCCTCAGGTTGGTCGCCTGTCGGTTTGTATTGAGATGTTAGCTTAAATTCCATTTAACGGAGTCGATCAGCAGCTTTAAGCAGCTTTTCGTCTTGATTGATGCAGTGATGAGCGAGTAACGCAAAGGCGATAGTGCCTAACGGAAATAGCAAGCCGCTTTCCCATTCGATGGTTGTGTCGATCTGCTTAACGGTTAAGAAAGCACTGATAGCTAATACTACAGCCAGCATAACGCTAACTTTAATCAGGGTTTTCTGGCGCGCTGTGTTGCGATACATAAAGATGGTAATCACCAGCAATAAGAACACTACAGCTGCAACTGTAGCTAAAATCGGGAAATCTATCGGCAGAAGTGGCTTGACGGGATCGATCGGTGTGCCGTCTGCTCCGAGAGCAACTTCGTAGATAGCGTCTGCCATTGGCAAAAAGCTGAAAAGGGCGACACATATTGCCGCTACAAGCAACCAAACCGATTGCCAACGTTGAATAACCATACTATTTCGAGTTAAATTATTATCAGAGGATATATTCATCCATATATCTGTTTTTTTGTGCGGTCTAAGTTGCGGATGAAACTCTTTCCTTGTTTTCGCAAAGATAAAAAGAATATTCCAATTTTCAACTCTACTTCGTGAGATTTCTCACGTTGTTGTAGTCGGATTTAATATAGAATTAAATCATTGACCGCGATTTTATCACTCTCTATGGGCTATAGGGAATAGAGGATAGCGTCGGTAATTAGGGGGATGAGTGAGGGGGCTATGCCGAGATGTATGAGCGACTTACTGTCGGTCTGCATGTCGGCGATGAAGCTTTCGGTGTTAGCGGTTGGGGCGGGGTTGGTATGGCCGGTTGGTTGCGGACGCGATAGTAGGCTAATGCGATAGAAGTTTTGGGCTTCTGCATAGTTGCCTGTCGCTAAGGAGAGGTGCCCCATGTTGAGGTAATCTTCCGGTGTGGGATCGAATTCGGAGATGATCCGTTCGTAGTACTTGCGGCTTTGCTCAAACTGCTTATCCATTAGCAGACTCCACGCTAACGGACGAATTGCCTTCCCGGATTTTTCATCTAGGAAAAAGGCTTTATAGAACGCTTTAACCGCTTGAGAATAATTCCCTAAGGCGAGATGTGCGCGCCCGATGGCCATGGTGTTAGTTAGCTGGTTAGGGCGTAGCTCTTCCAGGCGTTCACCGGCACTAAGAGCCGAGCTGTAGTTGCCAAGCAGCGAGTAGCAGCGCACCATTCGAGTAAGGGTCCAGGCGCTTTGGCAGTCGAGCATGTCGGCTTTTTCGAAGTCGGCGATGGCTTGCGAGATTTTGCCAAGCTTCATCAGCGAATGTCCCATCTTTTGATAGAGCGCCGCTGTAGGCACTGATATGGCATCAATAATGGTGAACAGCTCGTAGGCTTCATCCCAATAGCCGTGAGAGAAGTAGAACTCGGCGATAAGTGTCAGCAGTTCAGCGTCCTTAACGTCGTCGATTAAGCTCGGAACCGTAGCGAGATTTACCCCCTTAGCAAAGGGATTGTAGAATTCGCCTTTCCGACGGAAAAGATGGAAAAAGCGATAGAGATTCTGGATTTGCAGTCGCAGTTGCATCTTGCGATTATCCGTCGACAAATCCATTTCGCCGACTTGCATGGCGTTGAATTGCTCAGCCTGGGCATTTAACTGATTGAGCGCCATATCGCGATGCGATGCCGGAACGTGTGACAACGACATCATCAGGGAATATTTATCGCTATCGCAGAGGAATTTCAAGTTTTCAAACATCCCGGCGATAGTTCGGATGCTTTGCTGCCCGGAATTGTCGGCAAATTCGCTTCGCTCGCTATGGAAGGGGATAAACCAGTTGGCAATATCATTGAAAAACGAGTCGCTCTTCATGTGGGCAAATGTCCCCATCATGATGTCGCCACCCTCTTCTTGCAGTTCGCTCATCTCCTTTAGGCGGTCAGTAAGGCCTGACTGGTCGAGAATATCTTTCCATTCAGGATTTTCCTCAAGATCTTCAGGCGTTATGGCTCCGATATTGCCATCTAACGAAATTTTACGGTCGAAATTATGATACAAATTTTTCATTTGCGCCACAATTTCGTCGTTGATTTTGTGGGTGATGCGTTCGGTGTCGCGTGTGCGAGTAAGCTCCATATAGGCTGTACGCAGGTCGAACTGCCACGATGGGAGCTCACGAACAGCAGCGAAACGGTCGCGCAGGTGGCGCGAGAATTTGCGATTACGCCAACGATGCATTACAAGCAGAATGCCGATTAAGGCTACTGCCGAGCTTTCCGAAGCTGAATCGTCATATAGGTCGCAGAGTAATTCTAAGCGGCGTTGATCATAGAATTCCAGTCCGCCCAACACTATCGCCCAGGTAAAGAGCACAACGGCATATTTCGGCAAAATGCCTGATTTAAGGGCGGTTGAAATTGCCTCGATATCCCCAGCAGATAATGGGAATGTTATCCAAATCAGGTTAAATATCGTGCGCTCGAGGAGTTCTCGTTCAGTAGTGGTTGTAAGATACTCTTTAGAATGGGTGCCTGACGCTACAAAATCTAATAGTGAGCGCTCGGAGCATTGCTTGCGGTATTGCTCTAACTTCGTGGCAATATTCTCCGAAGGATTCAGCCCCGGATAACGCAGCGTATTATAATATAATGTTGGCGTATCCTTTGCGTTATTATCGCGTTCCAAACGATCGGTAATCGACAGGATAGTTTCGCCCAGGTCGCTACACATTTCGTCGCGCGCAGGATCGTCGGCTCCGGAAACGGCATATGAGAGCAAGCGGCGGTAGGATTGCTCCGCTTCGTTGAGCGCATCGGAGATTTCCCAAGCCATGTTCCCTTCAGAAATAGAGTGGGCAAGGGAGAAAGCTTCGCGCAGACGCCCCTCGGCAACAGTTTTATATATTCTGTCCTTTATATCGGAAAAGATGTCCTTTTTCATTCGTAGAGTAAACTTTTTGCAAATATAACAAACATTCTAACAAACATCTTGCCAAAATGCTAGAAAAATGCTCAAACCGCCACTGACAGACGCAAAAAAAT
>CAZKYD010000022.1:0-24084 GCA_964556875.1 uncultured Alistipes sp. | reverse complement strand
CACCTTTGCAGCAGGGCTTGTCACATTCGGGAACGCAGGGTTCACCGGGCTTGCAGTCGGGGCAAGGGCAGTCGCAAGCGGGCTTGCCTTCGGGCTTGCCATCCTTGCAGCAGGGCTTGTCGCAGCCGGGTTTGCCGGGCTTATCGCAAGCGGGACGACCTTCGGGGCAACCGGGCTTGTCGCAGGGCTGGCCCATCATGGGGCAGGCGGGAGCGTTAGCTTCGTCGAGCTGCATATACATCTCAAAATACTGCTTCTGAAGTTCGGGGCAGTTCAGGTAAGTTTCGTTCTTAGCATTGATAGTGAAGACAACAGCTTCGATGATGAAGAGCGCAACAACTACGGTAGACCAAACGTTGCCGATAGTCTTGAGGCGGTTCATCCAGATCTTGCCGTTCCAACCGCAGGTCTGGAACATTGACCAGAAACCGTGGGTAAGGTGGAACCAGAGAGCTACGAATGCGATTACGTAAACAACTAAGGTCCAGGGGCAGCTGAATGCCTGCTGGAGGAAGAGTGTACCGGCAGCGGGGGGAAGAGTTTCGCCGGTTACGGGGCAGGTTGCAAGGTTGCCGGTGATTTCAGCGAGCTGCATCTTGCTCCAGAATTGAATCAAGTGGAGTACGAAGAAAGCAACTACTACTACGCCGAGAACGAACATGTTCTTAGATGCCCATTCAACCTGGGGCTGGCGAGCTGTAACTTCGTAGGGAGAGTTACCGCGAGCCTTACGGTTCTGAATGGTCAGCCATGTAGCATAGCAGATGTGGAGGATTACGCCAAGGGCAAGAACGATGCCACCAACGAGCGCATACCAGTTAGCGCCGAGGAACTCACAGATGACGTTGTAGGCGGTAGGCCAGAAAATCGCCACTCCGTTCATCAACGCATGGAACGTCACGAATAGGATTAGGAAACAGCCGGTCAACGACATGACGAGCTTCCTACCTATGGATGAGGATGTTAACCACATAAGTGTTTTGATTTAGAGTTGTGTTGTTATTAAGGTTGATTTTGTATATTTTTCTGCGAATAACATAACGTAGGCCAACAAATCGCTCTTGTATTAGCGCGACGTTGCCACCGAGGAGTCGCATCCGCGTCTCCTATAATTCTACAAAATTAATGATTCTCCGTCACCTTTACAAGAATTAACGAATTTTTTCTCTAATCCCCTCCCACTTTTTTCATTTTTCACCGTAAATTCTGATCCGATTTTGGATGTCGGATTCGTTGGCGTTCTTGAAATGATCGTCGTAAAGATATGGCGACTCTGGCAGTTCCGGCAAGAACTGCTCCCAGGCATCGTATAGCCCAACCGATCGCATCAGTTTTATTAGCGTGGTCAATGAAATATCGGTGACATTCCCGGTTTCAAACTTGTACAATGTTGTCATCCCGATAGCAGCTTGATCAGAAATCTGCTTACGAGTCATGTTCATTCTCATCCTGCAATCTCGGAATTGAAGTCCACAACTAACAAGCACAGACGTAACACCCACATTCTGAACAAAATACAGCCTCCATCACAAAGATGAACGCTGTATTTGAAATATTAATCTATTTTACGTTTAACTGAAGGATCGGCTTGCATAATAGCATTCCCATATTTACGCCACATATAGTCCGACATAGGACGTTCAGTACCCAATCGAATAACAGTTTTGGTTTGTGCATCGTATTTCCATCGTTGAATATGCGGTGTACCGCGAGGGATTGAGCCATGTCCATGCCCCCAATCTATATCTAGAAAAGAGTTGCGGCCTTTATAAATTCTAAGTTGAACAATTCTACCCTTAGAATTTTTTCGGAAATACTTCGTTCCTGGGGTATGTGAGAATCTCGGCAGAGCATCATTCTTATTCAACTTTCCCTCCAAGACCTTAATCCCGGCTACTTGGTATACTTCTCGCCATTTATACTTGTATTCTATTTCGGAATCATTACCTTCAGGCAAGTTCCACCAACCTCTATTTCCTCCCATAGTCCTTAAACAATTTGAAATCAATAGGGAATTCATCTCGAGCAATATACTCAAGCACAGTCGGCCATGGCGATTCCTCTGCCCAAGAGACTTGGATATCACCATTTGGATCAACTAACACCTTCGTTCTGGCAATCTCTCGCAGATAAAATGCATATTCGCCGTCCTCCTCCAAGCTTTTGGAAATAAAGAACTCGTTCCCATACCATTTATACACGACAAAACCAGGGCCTTGATATATCAAGTGACCTTCAATTTCGTAGTCATATTGTTCTCGAGTCATATTCGGATTTTCTCCGACAATGCCATCTTGCAGCATCTGCAGATATTGCGCTTTATTAGCTGCATTTTTTGGCTGGAATCTTAAATGGTTCATATGAGTAAACTTGCATTTGATGAAAGGAAAACTTTGAAGCATCTCCATAAACAAAGATTGTTTTAGGATGAAGATGAGACCAAACGACATCAATACCGGCTTGGAAAGATACTCTCTGATCTCTAGTTCTGGTAGCACCAACAGTACTAACAGCAATAACCGAATCTTTGGGTAACCCAATTGTTGCATAGCAATCGAATTCGTAGCTAGCAAAAGGGATCGTAGGAACGACCTTTACACCTTGCTTTTGCCAAAACATACCAAGGATTCGACTTCGATACAAATTCCAATGTTGCACGGGGACTGCAACGTCATTATATACTGAAAAATCAGGCATGATAACACATGCAAACTTTGACAGCAGGTTTACGTAACGTTCCGGTCTAGACCACACTTGTTCAAAGTCGGCATCATCTATATAGAAATGAACACCAGCCTCAAAATCCGAGGACTTTTTACACTCTTTAAACGAGATTAGTCGCACTGGCGGAGATACCTCAATCCGATCTATAAAGGGCAGCTCATTCTCTGCCCAGCAATCTGGTCTACAGAGATGTAGGTTAAGATGCCTGATATTACACATTTTGTTGTAAGTCATATGTATTTCTGTTAAAATTAGGACAATTAATCGATATATACAGAATATTCTTTTAAAAATTTAGAAACAATCAAGAGACTGAATTAATAAAGAGAATATTTAATACGAATACCACCCACTCCCTTCATTAGCAGTAAATGAATGAATAAACGTTTTTACACCACAAAGATACAATACGAATCTTCTAACACGTATGACAAAATACGAAATTATCAATTTTATTTCACACTGGAAGGAGTTTAGAGAAAGGCATTAAATACCACTTTTTAGACCAAAGGGACAGCATATTTAGCCATTTAACAAAATAAAAGTCAAGAGGTTTGCAGGTTTATCTAAAAATTACTACCTTTGGCAATTATACAATAATATATAAAAGATCATCAGTTTCCCCCTTTACAATGAGACGCTTATTCTTACTTCACGCATTAGCTTTTATTACTATTTTAAGTGCCAATGCTAAGCATGTCTCTCCCGAAGAAGCTATAACAAGAGTAGCTGCCGAGAAGAGCATTGTCGGGATGCGTGCACCGGCTTTAGCGTCGATGACTTGCATTGAGACTCTCCAAACCTCAGCGAAAGTTGATGCCGTCTACATTTTCAAGGGGAATGGCGGAGCGATGTTCCTCCCCGCCGACGACCGCATCAGTGCGGTGCTCGGCTATGTCGACAGCGAAGCCGAAGGGGAAATGCCCGAGCAGCTGCAATGGTGGCTCGGCGAATATGTCCGCGAAATAGAATATCTGCAGTCGCAGCCCGAAATATCTGCAGGGCAATACGTGCTTGCCGGCGCCAAGAACTCATCGGCTCAGCGAGCCTCATTATCCCCCATCTCGCCAAAGCTGACAACAATCTGGAATCAGACTACACCTTTCAATAATCTCTGCCCGCTGGTCAACGGCGAACGAAGCGTCACCGGCTGCGTTGCTACCGCCGGAGCGCAGATTATGAAATATTTCGAATATCCATCGTCGTCAATGTCAGGAACAATCACCTACAACGACAGCGGCACCACCCGCTCCCTCTCTCTTTCCGGCAAGACATTCGACTGGAGCAATATGCGCAACAGCTACAACGGCAGCTATACCACCACTCAAGCCAACGCCGTGGCGTTCCTAATGGAAGCGTGCGGATACGCCTCGAAGATGAACTACTCTCCCGAAGCATCCGGCACACAAACCATCAATCTTCTCACCGGCCTTAAGAACTACTTCGGCTACAACAACGATGCTCAATGCCTTGACCGATCAAACTACTCCTACGATCAATGGGAAGACATCATCTATCGCCACATCCAGACCGTTGGCCCCATCTACATGTCGGGGGATGACGGCACATCAGGCCACGCTTTCGTATGTGATGGCTATTCTTCCGACGGCTATTTCCACTTCAATTGGGGCTGGGGAGGATATTACGACGGCTACTTCCTGCTGACAGCACTCAATCCAACAGAACAGGGCACAGGTGGCAATACCGGCGGATTCAACTATAACCAGCAGATTCTTGCCAACCTAACAAAGCCCGGCGGAGCGACCATCGAGCTGCCCGAGTTGTCGCCGCTAATGCTCTACGGATCTCTGACCGCTACGGCCACAGGGGATAAATCGCTATCTATCACCAGCGATTACGCCGGATCAAATTATCCATTCGTATATAACAGATCTGAAGAGACTATCAAAGTTCGCTTCTCGATTAAGCTTGTCAACACCTCGACCAACGCCGAGCAGATTATCGAAAGCTTAGCTACCGACTACGACGAGTTCCCCCAATATTACGGCTGTAACAGCATCTCCTTCACCTACAATAACTTTACCCAAGGAGAATATCGCCTCTACGTTGTGGCTCAGCTCTATGACGATGATGAATGGTTCGACCCGCTATGTTCGGAAGGGTGTACAAACTACGTAAACCTGGTAATCAATTCTAAGGGCAATATCGAATCCGTAATCACCCCGGTAGAAGGCTCGGTTGAAGCCAAAGACCTGCAAGCTACGTCAGACGTTTATTGGGGTAAGGAGTTTAGCTACTCCTTCACCGCCTTCAACAGCGGTTCAACCGAGGCTTCGGATGTGCTATTCCCCGCCTTCTGTGTGCTTAACAGCGACAACACTCTAAGCATAATCGCCTACGGGAATGACATTAGCGTCACTCTCGCAGCCGGAGAGACAAAGGATTATAGCCTCTCTTCAACGATGACGCTTAACACCGACACCGACTATTCCGGTGAAACCGTATATTTCTGCTTGGCCAACAGCGATTACCGTCTACTTGATTATACTCGTGTCACTATTCTTAGTGCTGACCAAACTGCCATCGAAGCCACGGCATTTAGCTACGATGGCGACGCCGACAATGTCAACAAAACGGACATGACGTTCAACTGCGGAGTTAAATGTACCAACGGCAAGTTTTCCGACCGGCTCTACGTCGGCATCTTCGACGCTGACATGACTAAGTTGTTAACCTACTTCGGCACCGATGAGACGATGATCATTAGTGCCGGATCTACACGGAACTTCCAGATTACCGGCAGCTATGAAGATGCCTCCGAAGGTGACGACTATTACGCCGCTCTCGGCTACTTCTCCGACAATCAATTCCAGATTCTCGCAACCCAGGCTATCACCATCTGCGAAGAGCAATCAGGCATTGCGAAAGTTGCCGACAATAGCAACGCCGTAACCGTAAAAGCCGACCGCGATGCCGACAGGCTCACCATTAGTGCGTCCACGGCAATCTCATCAGTAAATGTATATTCGCTCGACGGGCGTAACCGCCGGCTCAATATAAAACTCGGCACCACCGAAGTCTCCACATCGATGGCCGAGCTCCCTGCAGGGGTAAATATCGTAAAAGTCACCCTCTCCGACGGCTCGTCAACCATCACGAAGATCGTGAAATAACATCTACTAAACCCTCCATGCAGCAGGACATCATCTAACTCTTTTTCCTTAAAATCCTTTTTAAGCCTTATGCAAAAAAAATTCTACCTCTCCGCATTAGCCATTTTGGCAGCCTTCGGGATGACAGCGAAACATGTCACCCCCGAAGAAGCTATGGCCCGTGCAACTGCATCCGGCTCTGCGAAAGCTCCGGCAGCTGTAAAGATGACCTGTGCCAAGACATTCACCACATCCAACAACGTTGACGCTCTGTATATCTTTAAGGGTGGCAACAATGCCCTTGTACTCCCCGCCGACGACCGCATAGCCCCGATTCTCGGCTACTTCGACGGCCCTACCGAAGGAGAAATGCCTGAGCAACTGAAATGGTGGCTCGGCGAGTATGTGAATCAAATCGAATTCCTGCAGTCGCAGCCCGAGACCTCCGGTAGCGCTGCAGCTCCGAGCTACGCCTCCTCGACCGAGACTCGCGAAGCCATCGCCCCGATGCTCACCACAAAATGGAATCAATCCGCACCCTACAACAATCAATGCCCGGTAGACGCCACTACCAACGAAACCTCCGTAACCGGTTGCGTTGCCACTGCCGCCGCCCAGGTGATGAACTATTACAAATACCCCACCGATGCCCTATCAGGCACCATTGATTACACCGACTACGGCCGAGACACCACAAACGGCACAGCCCGTTCGCTCAACATCGACGGCAAGAAATTCGATTGGGCAAATATGCTCGACCGCTACACTGAAGGCAACTATACCGACGACCAAGCCGACGCCGTCGCCTTCCTAATGGCCGCCTGCGGCTACGCCTCCGAAATGGAATACACCTCCGACGAATCAGGCACTGCCTCAATCTACTTCCTGCAAGGGGCTAAGAAATATTTCGGCTACAACCAGAAAGCAGTCGGTCTCAACCGAGATATGATTGCATTAGACCAATGGGAAGACCTGCTTTACAAGAACCTTAAGACTGTAGGCCCGCTATTTTATAGTGGCACAGATGGTTCAAGTGGCCATGCATTTGTTTGCGACGGCTATTCAGATGGCTATTTCCATTTTAATTGGGGTTGGGGAGGCTATTACGATGGATTCTTCCGCACAACAGCACTCAAGCCCGCAGGCACCGGCATTGGCGGCAATTCCGGATGCTATTCATATAGCCAATTGGCGATATTTAACTTCACAGCTCCTGATGCCGAGACTATTAGTTTGCCGGATTTGTGCCCATTATGTGTTAATGGGAACCTTTATGGTATCATCTCCGGTGAGAATCTAATAATTACAACTGACAACGTTGGAACTAATACAAATTCTCCAATAATCTACAACATCTCAGATCAACCAGTTTCCGGCCTACTGATACTTCAGGTAGTAAATACTGCTACAAATGTAGTAACAAATATCAAAGTATCAGACAGCGTAACACTCGAAACCTATAACGGTATGGGATATATATCCGCACCGACATCTTATCTATTCAGCTCCAGTGGCGAATATAATATATCATTCAAATTCCAGGTTGAAGGTTCCGACGAGTTGAAAGATTTATCTGTTGACTCTAACAACTCAAACTCATTTAGTGTGACAGTTGATGATAATAACAATTGCACAATTACCAACCACTCAACAGACACACCTCAATTAGAATCAGCATCTATTCCCAGCGTATTCTATACAGACAAGCCGTTCCGTTATACCTTCAATTTGAAAAATAACAGTAATAGCTATATCTCTGATCATATCATCCCATACCTTTGTACAATATCGACATCCTCATCTGCAAGAATAGTATCATTAAACAGCAGAAAAGCGACTTCTTTCTCAGCGAAAGCTATTGGCGAGGCTGTCGTTGTGGATATTGCTCCCGGTGAGACATTTAGCTATACAGGGAACACCCAATTCTCGTCTTATTCCAATTCCAGTAATTCTGACCTATATTTTGTGCTTGTTTCTGCTAACACGAATACAGTTATCGCAGCCAGCGATTCACCGGTCACCGTTGAGGATGCTCCGTCGACAACAACAATCTCTGCTAACCAATTTTCTCTCGACTCCAATTCAAAAGAAAGTATCAACCCGGACCTAATGAAGTTCTCCTGCAACATAACTTGTACTGAAGGCTACTTTGCAGATAGAGTTTATGTCGCAATTCTTGACGAGTCTGATAACTTGGTTACATACACCGCCAGCCAAGAATTATTGATAGCAAATGCCAACGAAAGCGACGCCGGGACTATTGTAGTCTCATTCTCGGATGCAGAACCCGAGACAGAATATTACGCCTTCTTATGTTCAGTAGATAACAATATTCTGACGGCTGTTGCAAATGCTGACGCTATTAAGTTCAAGACCGCGAAGACGATTACGGGATTGTCGGCAGTGAACGATGGCAAGGGAGGAACGAGAATCGTAGCTGACCGCTCCGCCGGCTTGGTTTCAGTTTCCGCCGCTTCGGATATCCTCTCCGTTCAGCTGTATGCTCTCGATGGCCGCAAACTCGCTCCAGCAGTTTCGCTCAACGGCGCTGCTGCCACCATAGATATGTCGCAAATCCCCGCCGGAGTCTCCCTGGTTAAAGTAACCCTCTCCGATGGCTCAACCGCTATCTCGAAAATCGTAAAATAACCGCCCCATCGCGGAGCTGTTCCGTTTTTGACCAGAGGGTCAAATTCTTCATCGCGGAGCTGTTCCGTTTTGGCCTGAAAGGCCAACCTCCCCTCCTTCTCCTCTCTCCCTCTTTTCATTGATTCTAACTAAATCCAATCATACCTAAAAGCAATAATGCAAAGGAAAGTCTACCTCTCCACTTTAGCCATTTTGGCAGCCTTCGGGATGACAGCAAAGCATGTCACCCCTGAGGAAGCCATGGCCCGTGCTGCAGCATCCGGCTCTGCGAAAGCTCCGGCAGCTGTAAAGATGACCTGCACGAAAACTTTCACCACGGCCAACAATTCTGATGCGCTTTATATTTTCAAAGGGGGCAACAACGCCCTCGTACTCCCTGCCGACGACCGCGTAGCCCCGATTCTCGGCTACTTCGACGGCCCCACCGAAGGGGAGATGCCCGCACCACTGAAATGGTGGCTCGGCGAATATGTGCGTCAAATCGAATTCCTGCAGTCGCAACCCGAAACCGCCGGTAGCGCTGCAGCTCCGAGCTATGCCTCAACCGCGACTCGCGCTGCCATTGCCCCCCTGGTTACCACAAAATGGAATCAGTCAGAGCCCTACAACAATCAATGCCCGGCTGACGCCGAGACCGGTGAGACATCTGTGACCGGCTGCGTTGCCACTGCCGCCGCCCAGGTGATGAACTATTACAAATATCCAACTGCAGCTCTCTCCGGCACTATCACCTACGTGGACTACGGCCAAGATGAAGAAAATGGCATTTCTCGTTCGTTCAAGCTCGACGGCAAGAAGTTCGATTGGGCAAATATGCTCGACCGCTACACTGAAGGCAACTATACCGACGCCCAAGCCGACGCCGTCGCCTTCCTGATGGCAGCCTGCGGCTACGCCTCCGAAATGGAATACACTTCCGACGAATCAGGCACCGCCTCAATCTACTTCCTAACCGGCGCTAAGCGATATTTCGGCTACAACGATAAAGCCGTAGGCCTCAACCGCGACCTTATGGAATTAGACCAGTGGGAAGACCTGCTTTACAAGAACCTTCAGACCGTAGGCCCGCTATTTTATTGCGGCACCGACGGAGAAGGGGGTCATGCCTTTGTGTGCGACGGCTATGCCGACGGATATTTCCATTTTAACTGGGGCTGGGATGGCGCCTACAATGGATATTTCGTGACAACCTCACTCAAGCCCGAAGGCACCGGCATTGGTGGCAATTCCGGCAACTATTCATACGAGCAGATGGCGATATTTAACTTTACAACGCCCGATGCTGCAACTATCGAAGTGCCCGATTTTTGCCCGATGTACCTGAGTGGCGCACTTACCGGCATTCTTTACAATGATTATCTGGTTGTCACAACGGTTGCAAACGGCTTAAACGACGAGGAAGCAATCGTCTACAATGTGTCCGACCAACCGGTTTCCGGCACACTGGCAGTAAGAATCCTCGACACCGCCACTAACAGCGCAAAGCTCGTCACCATATCCCCCGATTTTGAAGATCTGAATGCATACGAAGGTAGCACACCTATATATCTCCCCGTCTCCACCACCTTTACCTCGAGTGGCGAATATGTTATCTCATTCGTTTTCAAAGAGGAGGGTTCTGACGAATGGGATGAAGTTGAAGCTCCGTATTCCATCAACGACCATTTTATAGCTACCGTTGATGCTGATAAGAATATCACCATCACCACCCCGGGGGTAGATACTCCCGAGAGCGAATCGCTGACTCTGCCGAGCGTATTCTATGCCGACCAGTCGTTCCGCTATTCCTACTCTCTGAAGAACAACGGCGATAGCTATATTTCTGACCACATCGTGCCCTACCTTTGCAAAATCTCGGCAGTATCGTCTGCAAAGATTGTACGCAAAAGCCGTAAAGCATCTACCTACACCCCCGTTGCCGAAGGTGAAGCCGTTGCTGTGAACATCGCTCCCGGCGAGACATACAGCTACACCGGCACCACCCTCTTCTCGTCACACAACATTGATCAAGACGCTGAGCTTTATTTCATTCTTGTTTCTCAGAACACCAACAAGGTTATTGCCGTTAGCAACAGCCCGGTTTCATTTGCATATCCTACGGGAACAGCAACCATCTCTGTTGACAAGTTCACACTTGACAACCAGTCGACCGAGAGTGTCAACCCCGATCTGATGGAGTTCACTTGTGGTGTAACTTGTACTGAAGGCTACTTCGCAAGCCGCATGTATGTTGCCATCCTTGACAGCGACAACGACATGATTACATACTTCCCCAGCCACGAGTTGTTTATCGCGAACACCGGCGAAACTGATTCAGCCGCTATCATTGGTTCATTCTCCGAAGCAGAACCAGAGACAGCATATACCGCTTACCTCTGCTCAATCGAGGATAAGGATCTCTCTCCGGTGAAAGGATGCGACGGCATAGCCTTCAAAACGGCGAAAGCCAATTCAGGGTTATCAGCAGTGACTGCAGATAAGGGCGCAACAAACATCGTAGCTGACCGCGCAGCAGGCCTGGTTTCTGTTTCTGCCGCTTCAGATATCCGCGCCATTCAGTTGTATGCACTCGATGGCCGCAAACTCGCTCCCGCAGTTTCGATCAACGGCACCGCTGCCACCATCAACATGGCGCAGCTCCCCGCCGGAGTCTCCCTCGTCAAAGTAACCCTCTCCGATAACTCAACCGCTATCTCGAAAATCATTAAATAACCGCCCCTTCTCCCTCTTCTCCAATCATAACCAACTTATACCAATCTTATCTAACATCTTATGCGTAAATCTATTTTACTATGCGCATTGACCCTAACAACTTTCTTCGGAGTAACGGCGAAGCACGTTACTCCCGAAGAAGCGTTGCTACGCCTACGCAACTCCGAAGCTACCCCTGCGAAAAAAGCCGCCGGGGTAAACGCAGACATGGTCTGCACACACACCTTTCACACATCTGATAACCAGGAAGCACTCTACATCTTCACCGGCGACGGCCGTTCGGTTGTTGCCCCTGCCGATGACCGCGTTGCCCCGCTGCTCGGCTATTTCGACAGCCACATCAATGGCGTGATGCCTGAATCGTTCAGATATTGGCTCAACGCATATGTCAGCCAAATTGAACATCTGATTGCGAATCCCGAAATTCAGAAACAAGAAACCGACGGGGCGAGCAAAGCTGCTACCACCGAAACCAAAACAGCTATCTACCCCCTCTTGAAAACCAAATGGGCACAAACCGAGCCTTTCAACAATGCTTGCCCATACGACAACACCTACAACGCCACCTCAGTGACCGGCTGCGTTGCCGCCGCCGGCGCCCAAGTGATGAACTATCACCGCTACCCCACCGAGCCGATGACCGCCGACATCACCTACTACGACTCTCGTTCGAAAGTCAGTCGCACCCTCGCTACCGCCGGCCGCTCGTTCGACTGGTCGAACATGCTCCCCAGCTATAGCGGCATCTACACCGACGACGAAGCCGACGCCGTTGCCTTCCTAATGGCAGCCTGCGGCTACGCCGCCAACATGAAATATAGCTCGGAAAGCTCCGGGACGCAGTCGCTCTACTTCCTATCAGGGGCTAAGAAATATTTTGGCTACAACTCAAGCGCAAAAATGCTGTCGCGCGAAGACATCGAGTTAGCCCAATGGGAAGACCTCCTTTACGACAACCTGCAAACCGTAGGACCGGTGTTCTATTCCGGCAACAACGGTATCTCAGGCCACGCCTTTGTTTGCGACGGTTATAATAACGGCTATTTCCATTTCAACTGGGGTTGGAGCGGCAGCTATGACGGTTACTTCCTGACCTCAGCCCTCAAGCCTCAAGGCTCGGGAACCGGTGGCAACGACAGCCACTACAGCTACAACCAGTCGGCGATGTTTAATCTTACATCCCCCGATGCAAAGCTGATCACACTGCCGAACCTCTGCCCGATCCATCTTAACGGTAGCTTGCGAGGCCGCCTCGACACCGGCGGCAACCTCATTATCACCACTACCACCGCCGGCAGCTCCACTAAGATCGCCTGCTACTACAACAGCTCCGACCAAAGCTACACGGGCTTGCGCCGAGTAAAGGTAGTCAACACCGCTACAAACGTGGAGACATATTCCTCGAATGCAACAAAAGTGAACGACCTCGATCCGCTCTGCGGCACTCCATATCGCACATACTCTACCACGCAACTCTTCTCAAAGTGTGGCGCAGGCGAATATCGCATCTCCTTCCAATTCCAGGAATCAGGGAGCGATACATGGCTTGACGCAACCCAAGCACTTGCCGAAACCGACTATTTCACGGTAACAATAGATAGCGACCGAAAGATTACATCTATCACCTCGCCGACAATCAACACCGCCGAGGCTGAATCGGTAACATCTCCGAGTGTGTTCTACAAAGATAAGGCGTACCGATTCTCCTTCAAGGTTACCAACACAAGCAACAGCTATCTCTCCGATTTCATCCTCCCCGCGCTCTGCTCGATACTCGACTTATCTGAGCCGGCAAAAGAGATGGTGCCCTATCGCGACCGACAGGTTGCCGGCGCGGATGACCCCGTCTCCATTGTCACCACTGGTGAAGGCATCGCTGTAAACCTTGCGCCGGGCGAGTCACTCGAATATTCAGGTGTTACCACTTTTGATAGCTTCGACGAATTGGATTTCGACGACATCTATTTCTGCCTCATTTCCAAAAACACCGGAGATATTATCCAAATCGCCGACGCCCCCCTTGAAATAGAAGAAGCCCCCGCTACAACCATCACCGCCTCCTCGTTTACTCTCGACGCCGAGAACCTCCAACACGTCGACACCGAGGATATGACGTTCAACTGCAAAGTAGAATGTACCGAAGGTTATTTTGCCGGTAAATTATATGTAGTTATCACCGATGCCGAGCAAACAGCTGCCCTGGGTGTGCTGAACACCGCTAACCTGATTGTGCTCAACGAAGGGGAAACCGACACTGCAACCATTACCGGTTCATTCGATAAAGCCGAATCCGGCACAAAATATGCCGCCCTGCTGCGTTACGTTGACGGAAGCTCTGCCTACACCATCGCTACCCTCAACTTCGCTACCGGAGGCACCGTCTCAGGCGTAGAAGCGATCAGCGCAACCGACAGCCCAACCATTGTCACCGCCGACCGCACTGCCGGGATAATTGCGATCATCGCTCCGAGCGAAATCACCTCAATTGAGATTTACGGACTCGACGGCCGCCGCTATGCCCCGGCTGTATCGCTCAACGGCAGCACCGCCACTGTAGAAATGGCGCAACTCCCTGCCGGAGTCAACATCATAAAAGCTTCTCTCTCCAATGGATCACTAACTGTTTCCAAAATCATCAAGTAAGCTAACTTACAGTCAATTAAGTGAACTAACTAACGATCAATTAAGTGAACTAATTATTAACCAAATAAGATAACTAACTAACAATTAACTTATACAGTCATTCTCACAAAACAATGCAAAGAAATCTTCTCTCTGCGTTGCTGCTTATGGCTGTCTTCGGGATGTCGGCAAAACATGTCACTCCCGAAGAAGCCTTGAGCAGAATCGCACTCTCTAATGGTTCCTGCGCTGCGAAAGCGCGTATGGCAGGCAAATTAACCTGCACAAAGACTCTCTCCTCTAACCAAAACATCGACGCCCTCTACATCTTCCAAGGCGCCAATACTACATTCTTCCTTCCTGCCGACGATCGCGTCACCCCGATTCTCGGCTACCTTGACTCACCTGCCGAAGGTGAAATGCCTGAACAACTGAAATGGTGGCTCGACGAATATGTCAGCCAAATCGAGTATCTACAATCGCAAACCGACGACTCGTCAAGCGCTCACCGCGCAGCCGATGTTGCTACTCGTGTAGCTATCGAGCCGATGATTACAACAAAATGGGGACAAGACGCGCCCTACAACCTTGCCACCCCGACAATCAACGGCGCTAATGCCGCAACCGGATGCGTAGCAACCGCTGCCGCTCAGCTGATGAAGTATTACAACTATCCCCAGGGGGATCTCTCCGGCACCATCAGCTACACCGACTACGGCACCGACACCACGAACGGCACCGAGCGCTCGCTCACCCTCGACGGATATCGATTCGACTGGAGCAATATGACCGATACATATTCCTCCAACAAATACACCGACGACGAAGCTGACGCCGTAGCCTTCCTGATGAAAGCTTGCGGCTATGCCTCGCAGACTGACTACTATTCTGCGTCAAGTGCCGGCGGTTATCATCAGCTTATGATGGCAGGGATGAAGGAATATTTCGGCTACAACAAGGATGCTTCGATCTTGCTCCGCAACACCATGGATTCCGCCACATGGGAAGATCTCATCTATCAGCATCTTAAGAATGTAGGCCCGGTAGTCTACCAAGGTCGCGACACCTCCAACTACGGTCACGTATTCCTGTGCGACGGCTATTCAAGCGACGGCTATTTCCATTTCAATTGGGGCTGGAACGGAAACTACAACGGCTACTTCCGAACTACAGCCCTCATCCCCTATAACCAAGGTATTGGTGGAGTAACCGTAAAGGACTACAACTACAACCAGTCTGCTATCTTCAACTTGGTTCCAACCGGCCATACCACCATGGAAGTCCCCACTGCCAGCCCGTTCATCATTAATGGGAATATTATGGGGGAATACATGAGCTTTCCGGCTTATAATAAACAATATCTTCTCTTCTATACTGAAAAATCATATAATAGCAACTTCCAATATAATTTCTTCTATAACTATACCGCCGATGATATCACCGGCGATTTCGGTTTGAAGGTGATTAACGATCAAAATGAGGTATCCTACCAATTTAAAAGTTATTACACTCATACAACAGAGAAACCTTTTAAATTTAATTATGGATACCCCGAAGTTGATTATTTAGTAACCTTTGAAAAGAGCGGCACTTATCGCGTATCGCTTGTATTCCGCAAAGATGAGACAGAGGATTGGGTTGAATTTGCCCACTGGCTTAACACCACCGACTATCTTATCGTTACCGTTGATGACGATCTGAATATCACCTCGGTTACAACCCCGATAATAGGCTCATATTCGGTAGACGGCATCAAGGTGACCACTCCGTTATATCGTAGTAAGGCCTTCAAATATTCATATACCGTCAACAACAGCAACGCTACTTCGGTAATCGACACCCTCATTCCATACATCTGCGTGAAAAATACCGATGACACGACCACTGACGAGACAAATACTGATGAGACAACCACTGACGAAAGCGAGGAAAGCTCTGCAGAAAATGTCCGTGCGAATGCCGCTTCAACCACCGCTACCACCGTGTATACGGATGCCGAAGGGAATAGCTACACCCCGATAGCTACCGGTAGTTCGGTAGTTGTAAACGTAGCAGCCAACAGCACCTTCACCGATGAGGCATTCTCCTATATGACAATGGCCTCCGGTTATGAATCTTATGCTGGGGATGCATATCTCTGCCTGGTTTCGGCTAACGACAACAGCGTTGTTGGCGTAACCGACATTACGGTAAACACCTATGACCGAGAATTATGGTTCAGAGTTCCGACATTCAAACTCGTTACAACCGACAACACTGTTGACTTCAACAATTTGGTCTTCGACTGCGAGGTTACCTGCTTAGATGGATACTATGCCGACAAAATTTTTGTAGCAATTACCACCGGTGAAAAAACTTCTAACGGCAAAGAGAAAGTTGTCGCAAGTATCTATGCTCCTGATGTTTACGTAATTTCAAACGGCGAAACCGTAAAATTCCAGATTGCCGGAGCGTTCACTTCTGCTGAAGAAAATGTTGCTTATAACGCAAAACTTTGCTATATTTGGGACTCAACAGCATCAAGAGCCTTTGAGGTTTCCTCAATTCCTCTTAAGATTACGAGTGTAGTTGCAGGGGTTGATGCTGTTGCTGACGATATTACCGCTACATCAATCAAGGCTGACCGCGCAGCCGATCTGATTACGGTTTCCGCTCCCTCGGAGATTGAATCCGTATCGGTTTACTCGCTCGACGGACGCGAAATTGCTCCCGAAAAGCAGATCTACGGTCAAAGCGCAACGATTGAAATGGCGAAACTCCCTGCAGGGGTGAATATCGTTAAAGTTATTCTCTCTGACGGCAACTCTACCGTTTCGAAAATCATTAAATGACAAACGCTCTAAAAACTCTCATCCCGGCCTTTGCCGGCGTTACTCTTACCCTTGGGTGCTCCTCCGGGCGCACCCAAGTGGAGGAGGGTGGCGCTACAACCGTAGTGCAAGCCCCGATTAAGCAGTCGGGGGTATGGATGTCATCACGTCCATTGGCAATGCCGAAAACTACGCTCTACAAAACCTCCGGCAACTATGCCGACAACGTTCCCATTCAGGTTGATGCCCAAGGATCGCTAATCAGTTTTCCCGACCCATCCGACATCCCTGCCGACGCAGCCGTGGTTAGTCTTAACCAGGGGTGGCTTCTCAACCCCATCGGTATCACTGCCCAAAGCGTCTTTACCCGTTACACCTATGACGAATATCGCCAACTAAAGCAAGTGCCCTCAACCGCCGAACTGCTTGAGGCGATAATCCCCGGAGCAAAAGTAACAGCAACAATGAGCATCGACATGCCCCCTGCGGAAGCCTTGGCGGATACTGCAGCGGTAAATAAGCTCATACCCACAGTAAAATTCATCCTAAAATAATCAGAATCTGAAAATCTAAGCATCGTGGCAGGTAATAGCAATTTAGTATTAAACATCTTAGGGTGTGGCTCGGCAACTCCGTCGAAGCGACATCTTCCGGCTTGTCAGGTGATAGAGCACAATCGCGAATTGCTGATGATAGATTGCGGCGAAGGTGCGCAACGCAGCATCATGATGCAAAAGCTGAATTTCACCCGCCTACGCCATATTTTCATCTCGCATCTACATGGCGATCACTGCCTGGGGCTCCCCGGACTTCTATCCACCCTATCGCTCCACCAAATGGGGGGCACACTGACCATTCACACCTTCGCCGAAGGTGCTGAAATCTTGCAACAGATAGTCGACTTTTTCTGCCGTGAGCGCTCCTTTGATCTCCAATTTAATATTATAAATCCCAACGAGCGTCAAACCATTCTCGAAACAAAGAGTCTAATAGTAGAAAGTTTCCCGTTGCGCCATCGTGTGCCGACCGTGGGATTCCTTTTACGTGAGACGCCGAAGCAGCGCCATATTATCTCCGATATGGTGAAGTTCTACAACGTTCCGGTTTCGCAGATGAAGAGCATCAAGGAGGGGGCAGATTTCATTACCTCCGACGGCCAAGTAATAGCCAACTCGCGCTTGACGCGCGATGCCGACCCCTCGGCGAGCTATGCCTACTGCTCCGACACGCTTTTCGACCGCACACTGATTGATGTTGTAAAAGGGGTTGACCTCCTCTATCATGAGGCAACCTACGCCGACGATTCTACCGTCAAGGCGCGCGAACGGTTCCACTCTACCGCCTCGCAGGCTGCCAAGATTGCCGCCGGAGCCGGCGTCGGGCAGTTGCTGCTCGGCCATTATTCCAAGGCCTACAAAGATGAATCTCAACATCTAAAGGAGGCCAAAGCCATATTCCCCAACACGCTCTTAGCCAACGAGGGGATGAAGCTACCGATAACGCCAATCGACAAGTAATCCCGATTGGTCAGAACTCAGATATCCAACTCTTGAACTTTACAACGAAATATCGAATGTTGCAAACTATCAAAATCCGCATTTTAGCCCTACTGATGGCGATGTTAGTTGCCCTCGGCGGCGGAGCATCAGTGCCCGACGCCATTGAAGAAGTGCCCGGTGAGGATTTCGCGTTTACCACTCGCGACGAAGTTGCAACAACCTTCCTTACCGAAATTGAGCGCCTCAACCCTGAGGCTCAAATATATCTTCTCCTTTTTGATCCCGACTGCAACGACTGTCATCAGCTAATGGCCGATATGGAAGCCTCCCCGGAGATAACCGATGGGATTGCCGATGGCTCGGTTGCCGTTTTTGCTATCTTCCCGGTGGATGAACCGCTCCCTGCCGACGACCCAAACATGATGAGCTATCGTCGAGTTTGCGCCGAAATGCCGGAGAGCTGGACTGTCGGAATCGACAACGGTTCGCTGTTCGCTACCGACGCTTTCCAGTGGGAATCTCTACCAAAATTTATTAAAGTAAGATGAAATTCTTTTTCTCAGCCGGCGAAGCATCCGGCGACCTTCATGCCGCCGACCTCATTGCGGAACTGCGCAAAGCTGCCCCCGACTCAACCTTCACTTTCCTCGGAGGGGATTTGATGGCGGCACAAGCCGGCTGTAAGCCATTAGTGCACTACAGCGAAATGGCATATATGGGTTTTGCCGAGGTACTTCGTCATCTCCCAACTATAGCCAAAATTCTCCAAACAGCAAAAGACGCCATCGCCGCTCAACGCCCCGATGCACTCATCCTCATCGACTACCCCTCGTTCAACCTAAAGTTAGCGAAATTCGCGAAGTCGTTGGGCATTCCGGTCTACTATTACATTTCGCCGAAGGTATGGGCTTGGAAAGAATGGCGCGTAAAAGATATGCGTCGCTATTGCGACAAGATTCTCTCGATTCTCCCCTTTGAAGTAGATTATTTCAAGAACAAGCATCTCAACGTTGAATATGTCGGCAACCCCTCGGTTGAAGAAGTAGAGCGTAAGAAACAGGCGATGCCCTCACGCGCCGAGCTGAATCTGCGCTACGGGCTCGACCCGAATCGTCCATTATTGGCCCTCGTGCCTGGTAGCCGTCGTGGCGAAATTCGTGGGAATCTCCCCTTCATGGTTGAAGCTGCCCAAAATTTCCCGCAACTACAACCGATAGTAGCCGCCGCGCCTGCCCTCCCGATGGAGTTTTACCGCTCCCTCAACATCCCGCGCCTACAGCACATCCCGATTATCCCGGGCGCAACATTTGAACTGATGGCCCATGCGGAAGTGGCGTTGGTAACCTCCGGCACTGCTACATTAGAGTGCGCCCTGCTCAACACTCCGCAAGTAGTCTGCTATCGTTCAGCCGGCAAAAAATGGTTCTACAACCTGATGAGCCACGTGCTGAAATGCCCCCATATTTCGCTCCCCAACCTTATCGCAAACGGACTGAACGGAAAGCGCTACGCCAACGAAGTTGTGCCCGAACTGCTGATGCACCATTGCTGCACCGAGGAGATGACCGAACAGTTAGCTCAAATCCTCAAAGGGCGCAGCGGCCGCCGACAGATGCTCGAAGGCTATGAACGTATGCGCAGCCAACTGACCGAATCGAACGCGCCTGCCCGCGGAGCTGCCATCATTCTTGCCGACCTCCGTTCCGCCTAATCCACGGCTAAATTGTCCAAAAAATCTTAATATTAGCAATACTCGTAGGCATATACGGCGATTTTCGTGGCAAAATGCCACGAAAGTGGATTTTTTTTGCTAATTTTGCAGATACTTACAATGCAAATCCAAAGTAATCCTATTTAAATACACCTATGGATAAGGCTCCCGTTATCGACAGTCTCGACCGCCAAATTTTGTCGATTGTCATCCACAATGCTCGTATCCCCTCAAAAGATATCGCATTGGAATGTGGCGTTTCGCGCGCCGCTATCCATCAACGTATTCAGCGAATGATTGAGCTTGGCATTATTACCGGCTCAGGATACACTGTCAACCCCAAACTGCTCGGCTACTCT
The DNA here is from genome assembly GCA_964556875.1 of uncultured Alistipes sp. GTDB lineage: Bacteria > Bacteroidota > Bacteroidia > Bacteroidales > Muribaculaceae > UBA7173. Next base: position 3,885 of record CAZKYD010000022.1, on the reverse strand, counting down.
ACTTGCACCTATATTGGTGTGAACCTGGAGCGCGGAGCTATGTATAAGGATGTAGTGCCCGAACTCGAGAAGATTCCCGAAGTAATCGAATGTCACTTCACTACCGGCCCTTACACCATGCTTATCAAACTCTTTGTCCGCGACAATGAGCACCTGATGGAGCTTCTCAACAAGAAGATCCAGATGATTCACGGTGTTACCGGAACAGAGACCCTCATCTCGCTCGACAACTCGATCTATCGCACCATCCCCCTGGATTTGGAATAAGCCCCCAATCCCGTCAGACACTTCCAACTCTCTCCCCCTAAATCTCTCTTATCTCGTCAACTCATACTCTCACTTATATGCTTATCGGTTTCGACGGAAAAAGAGCCATTGAAAACATGACCGGCCTGGGAAACTATTCCCGACTGATGGTCGACGTGCTCGCACAACAATATCCCGAAAATCGCTACTATCTTTATGCGCCGAGATTGAAGAGCAACCCTCGTCTTCGACCGCTCTTAGAAAAACCAAATATCGACCTGCGCTTCCCCGACACTATGATTGGGCGCAGCCTGGGCTCAGTGTGGCGCTCATCAGGCATTACCCGCCAACTCCAAAAGGACAAGGTCGGGCTATATCATGGCCTGTCGGGCGAGCTCCCAATAAATATCAACGAGCTTAACGCCCCCACCGTGCTGACTATCCACGACGTGATTTTCCGCCGTTTTCCCGAATGTTATAAGCCGATTGATCGTAAAATCTACGACCACAAATTCGCGCGTTCGGCAAAGGAGGCCACCCGCATCATCGCCATCTCGGAATGTACGAAAAACGATATTATCGAATTCTACAACATTCCGGAGGACAAAATCGATGTAATCTATCAGGGATGTCACAGCCAGTTCCACACCCGTCCGTCGCAGGAAGAAATTGACCGCGTCAAAGCCAAATATAATATCCATAGGCCATACATCATCACGGTTGGCACCGTTGAGACTCGCAAGAACCAGATAATGCCGGTAAGAGGCTTGCGTGGCATCTCCGCCGAAATAGATATCCTCATTATCGGCCGACGTACACCCTACGCCAAAACTATCGACCAATATATCCACAGCCACTCGATTGACGACCGCGTAAAGTTTATCGACAATGTAGCTTTCAACGAGCTCCCGGCGCTTTATGCCGGTGCGGTATGCTCCTCCTACACCTCGCGCTACGAAGGGTTTGGAATCCCCGTAATCGAAAGCCTCAGCGTCGGCACCCCCGTAGTAGTCGCTACCGGCTCATGCTTGGAAGAAGCCGCCGGCCCCTCGGCTCCGGCTGTCAACCCCGACAAAATCGACGAATGGATATATGTGGTTACCGAAATGCTTAACTACCCCGAAACCCGCGACAAAATAGCGCGTGAAGGGCAAGAATATGTCAAGCGGTTCAGCGATGCAAATATGGCTTCAGAAACCATGAACACCTATATGCACGCTATCGAAGATTTCAACCGCAAGAAATAACCGAACTTCCTCCTGAAAGCTAAATCAACGCAAACGCCCTAAAAGCGAAATTCAACAAAGAAATGAGCGAACAAAATCATATCTCTCTTGCCGGAAAACGACTCCTCGTTGTTGGTGCCGGCGGTTTTATCGGCGGATTCATCTGTCAAGAGGGGATTGCGCGCGGCATGCACGTTACCGCTGCCGTTAGAGAATCTACCTCGCGCCGCTATCTCTCGGATCCGCAACTCGACTTTCTTGTACTCGACTACGACGACCCTCAGCAGATGAAGCAGGCAGTGGAAGCCTGCGCTACCTGGGACTACATAATCTACAACCTCGGGGCAACCAAGGCCGCCACATTCCCGGAATTTAACCATATCAATTTCGAATATCTGCGCCGCTTTGTTGAGATCCTGAAGCAAACCGACCATACGCCTCATCGCCTGCTGTTCATGAGCTCGCTATCAGCCCTCGGTCCCGGCGACGAAGTTGGCTATGCTCCGCTGAGCGCTCAGACTATTCCCAATCCCAACACTCGCTACGGCCTGTCGAAAATTAAGGCTGAACAGTATCTCGAATATCAGAGTGGCATCCCATACATCATCTTCCGCCCCACCGGCGTTTACGGCCCTCACGAGAAGGACTACTTGATGATGATTCAGTCAATCGACTCCCACTTCGATTTCGGAGTAGGCTTCAAGCCGCAGATGCTGACCTTCATCTATGTTGACGACCTGGTCAGCGCAATGTATGATGCGTTCATGGCTGACGTTGTCGGCAAGAAATATATCATCTCGGAAGAACGCTCCTACACTCAGAAAGAGTTCCGCCAAATCGTTGCCCAAGAATTAGGTACGAAGTGCGTAATTCCGGTACACCTGCCGATGTGGATGGTGTGGGTTGCTTCATATGTTGCCGAGAAAATCGGCCGCCTGCGCGCTAAACCCTCAACGCTGAATCGCGATAAATTCAAGATCATGAAGCAGCGCAACTGGAACGCCGATGTGACCGAAGCGCAGAAAGATTTCGGCTTCAAAACCCGCTTCTCGCTTCGCGATGGTATTCACGAAACCGTAAAGGCCTATCTCGCCGCGAAAAAGAAAGCCTGATTCTTTCAGGCCCCCTTTTTACGCTGACAAGAATCTCGAAAATATTGACAACTCAGATATAGCAAAAGATATGGCAGACGAAACAAATAAGCAGCAGCGACGAGTGCCGCTCTGGATGCTCGGCTTGATTATCCTCTTTGTGATTCCCGGATGCATGTTCCCCTGGTTAGGGAGCCTGCTCAGCTCCGGCGATACGATCATCAAAAGCCTGACCTGGTTCTATCCGCTCTATGTATTAGCCTCGGCCTTCATCGCCTGGCAGTGCTACGGACGCCGCACCTTAATGACCTGGATAATCCTGACCCTGCTATTGCTCACCCATTTTTGTTTCTACTATCTTGCATTCATAGCCGGCAGCGCGCTGACCTACCGCTAAGCAAATGCACTCCCAACCCCGCAATCAACACATTATTCAATATCCATGAAAAAGAAACTTGTAATCTCTACAGGCGCCGGCATGAGTGCCGAGAGTGGTATCAAGACTTTCCGCGACTCTGACGGATTATGGTGTGACTACGACGTTAACGAAGTAGCCTCTCACGATGGCTATCTTCGCAACCCGCAGCTTATCCATCATTTCTACAATATGCGCCGCAACGAACTTTTGACGGCCGAACCGAATGCCGGCCATAAAGGGCTGGTCGACCTCGAGAAGGACTTCGATGTAAGGATTATCACCCAGAATGTCGACAACCTCCATGAACGTGCCGGCTCAACCAACGTGCTCCATCTCCACGGCGAACTGATGAAAGTGCGTGCCGTTGACGATGAATCTAAAGTCTTCGAGCTGAAGCCCGGCGACCCGAATTTCGAGACCTCCACCGAAACCGTTATCGAAGGGCATCATGTACGCCCGCATATCGTGTTCTTCCAAGAGGCAGTGCCCAATATCGAGCCGGCTATTAATCTCGCCATGGAAGCCGACATCTTTGTTGTGATCGGCACCTCCTTAGTAGTCTATCCGGCAGCAGCCCTCCTCAACTACGTCCGTCGAGGCATCCCCATCTACTATATCGACCCGAATCCCGCAAGAGTGCCCGCCGGTGTAACCGTCCTGGCCGAACCAGCCACAGCCGGAGTAGCCCACCTTGCCCGCCTCCTCGCCGACCAAAAATAATCCCCAATGGATTTGATCTCAACCATAAAATCTTAATACAGCTCTATATTCAGAAAATCCCCTCCATTCTATTCTGAATGCAAACAAATAATTAGCCCCGATAGGGTATAAAGGATATGCTTGCAATGTCTTTTATACCCTATCGGGGATATTTTTATTGTTTTTGCCACTTTTTCTCACATTT
>CAZKYD010000021.1:0-24515 GCA_964556875.1 uncultured Alistipes sp. | reverse complement strand
CGCACTTTTTCCGCACTAATAAATCAGTGTATATATCTTATAATAAGCGTATTAACTTATCGATGATCTTAGTTCCAAGTTTTTTATCATATATCTTATAACTCAGATATTCACGACGTGATGAAATCGCTCCTTTGCTTTTTACAAACAATATAGCCATCTCTGAAGGTGTAATTCCACATCTAATCAAAAGTGCAGTCTTATAATCTGAGCTAGAAAGTTTGCCTCCGGTTAGTAGTCGTAAATTAGTTTTGAAATTTGGAGAACATTGTAGTATTACATTTTCGAGTTCGGCCCATAATGCATCGTCCCTCGTAATACTACTTCCGTTATCAATATGGCTACGTAAGGATGTATATGCCGAAGAACAAAGTATATCCGGTTCTATCGAGGTTGGTTGTTTATCACTTGTTGCAAGTTCGATTAATTTATTCCTCAATTGCACACGCAACTCTGAAACATTATTGGAGTTGACGTAAATTGGGCTATTCTGAAGTTTGATCTTGAATTTTTCAGTGAGCTGATTAATATTTTCTAAGGCAATATGTAATTGGATAACTTTATTTTTATAGCGAATACGCAAAATTAATAATGCAACCATCAACAACATAACCATAAGACATATACCATACAACCATTTGTGCAAAGCTGCCTTATCTTGCTCAGCCTTTTGACGTTCACGTTCATGAACGCTATAATTGTACATGGAATTTTGGAGCAGAGCTTGCTGGCTTTCGTTTTGGCTTAAGTCAGACTCCATTAGTTCCCTATAAGCTAACACATACGCCACCACAGAATCCTGCGGAACGCGATTAATCAAGTTAGAAGATAAGAGAGTATGATATCCTGTTTTTGTATGCAATGATCGTGGTCCATAGATTAGCTTATTCGCGTATTTATACGCTGAATCAAGTTGGTTAGCCGCTACATAAATATTGGATGTAAAAGCTAAGGTTAATGGCTCTTTTAGTAAATCCAATTTAGGTGTGACATAACCTAAAAGTACCAAAGCTGAATCTATTTGACCTTTTTCGTATTTAATTTCCGCCAAATATGAATTATGCAGGATGGTATCAATTGGGGAGATACTATTGGCCAGCTGACGTGCATGTATGAAAAAGGATTCCGCCTTATTGTAGTCGCGCTCGTGGTGGTATATGGCTCCTAATAATTGCAAATCATACATCCAGTTGATAGAGTCGTTGCAGATAGAATCCAATTTAATAACCTCCTCAATGTATGGGCTTGCTTGTTCAAATAGACGTAGGTTGTCAAGCAATCGGCCGGTTTGGCTGAGAACGTTTCCTCGCAATTTGAGGTTGGGGGTGTCGGCCGGGAGCAGGTCGAGGGCTGATTGGAAGTATTGAAGCGAAGCGGGGTAATCGCCCATATCGCTGTAAACGCGCCCACCGTAATATAACGCTTCGGCATACAGGTCATCTTGCTGATGATCTGCATAATAGTTTATGACGTCGAGAATAAGGCTGTCGGAAGTATGGGTGACATACGCCTTATCCCGAGCCTTTATCAACAGAAGATCATGGTAATGGCGGTCAGCCTCCGACAGCGTGGAGCTGTCAAGGCTATCCAGCGCTTCGATCACGGCCGCCGGCGCATCATCGACTTGAGACGCCAGCTGCTGCAAGCGCTCATCGTGTTGGCGGGAACAGCCCGCCAACATCAAGCATAATGTAGCTACAACTATAATGCGATAAATCATATATCGCAAAATTACAACTTTCTTAACTAATACACAAATTATTGTACGTTTGCAAGAACAATCTTTTACGTGGTTTCAGTGAAATAATAAGGGCGTAACCGGATGGATACGCCCTCATGTTGAGAATGCCGAACACGGCATACTATTCAGATATGTAAAAACGAAAGTCGCAGATTATATATATGCAAAACGCGTAGCTGATTATTTAGCTGAATCGGGATAGAGGTTGTTCCACCAACGGGGATCGTCCTGCAACCAGCGAGCAAACCATGCCATGATAGTTGCGTGCCATTTGCTTTGCTTGTCAAGGTCAGCAATATAATGGTTTTCACCGTCGACGGTCACAAATTCTACCGGTCGATCAAGAATCTTCAGCGCGTTGAACAGCTGGATACTTTCACCGATAGGCACATTGGTGTCAACGGTGCCGTGAAGCAGCAACAGCGGGGTGTGAATCTTGTCGGCATTCAGCAATGAGCCGTGAGAGAACTGCTTGGGATCGCTCCAGGGATATTGACCGGCAGATGCTACGGTGCTATAGCTATAGCCCCAATAGCCTTCGCCCCAATAGCTAGAGATATTCGAGATACCGGCATGGGAAACACCGGCAGCAAAAATGTCGGTGCGGGTCAGCAGATACTGCGTCATAAAGCCGCCATAAGAGGCTCCGATACAGCCCACCTTGCTGCTGTCGACATAGGGGTGAGCAGCGCAGAATTGCTGTACACCTTCGATGATTTCATCGGCGGTATAGTCGCCCCAGGCATTGACGTGGCGCGCTGAATAATCCTGACCGTAGCCAACGGTGCCGCTCGGGTTCGGCATGTAAACTACATAGCCTCGCGAAGCAAACAGTTCGGCAACATAGGGATTACTCATACCTTTATATGTGGGGAGCGTGCCGCCGTAATAGTAGACGATCATCGGGTATTTCTGGCTCTCGTCGAAATCGGGGGGCAAGCAGAAGATGCCGTCAACAACGGTGTTATCCTTTGCGGTGAACGACCATGATTGGGTCTTGCCGAGGTTGAGATCTGCCAACATCGGTGCTAAGGGGTCAGCAATAAGCTTGTTGGTATGTTTACGCAGGTTAAGCAGATATGCCCTACCGGCATATTCGGTGCTTTCGCCGCTATAGCTTACCCAGTTGGCATCGTTCTCAGAGATTGAGAAGTCGGTGATACGGTCAATTTCGGTGGGGAGCTGCTCGATTTTCAGTGTCTCTGGATTCAGGCGATACAGAAGCTTGCAGAAGCCGCTTTCAGCCTGGAAATAGATCTGATTGTCGGCAGTGTTCCAACGGGGCTGACCGCTCAGCGAAGGTGCGAAATCGAAAGTGGCGGCCTTTGCGCTACGCGAGGCAATATCGAAAATATAGCCCTGCACATCGTAGTCGTTAGCAATTTCAGCATTGCAGTTTTTGCCGAGATCGTTAAAGGCAATTGGGCCACCGGTAACGAACAGTTTCTTGCCGTCGGGGGAATAAATCATGCTCTTAACCGATGGATCGTTATGGACGAGTGTATCGGTCTTGAGTGTGGTCAAATCGAGTTCAATGATATCGGTATGATAGAACGGGAACTTGGCAGGGGTCTGATGGGTTGAGCCATAGACAAGTTTCTTGCCATCGCGAGTGATATCAATCGAGTATGGGGTGTCGCCACCATAAACCAACGGGGTGGAGATGCCGGTAGCGAAATCGTAGCGCATCAAGAAGCTGCGGTCACGGTTGCCGGGCATACGGTCGTCGGGGCGAGCATAACGCTGTAGCGGGCCCTCTGTCTTCGGGGCATCGTCGGGCGCATAATAAACGGCAAACGATTCATCGGGAGAGATAATTGTATAACCTTCGGGGAGGTTTTCAGCTACAACGGTTTCATGCATTGAAGGCACATCCATGAAGGTCAGGTTATAACCTGTGTCACCCTTCACCAAGAAATACAGTCGGCTACCTTGACGAAGCCATTTAGCATCCGAGGGGATGTTGCGAGTCAGCGTTTTGCCGGTGGCAACTTCCGAGAGTTCGCGATAGCTGTTGGTATTTCCGGGAGTATAGGTTTCAGAGAAGTTGGTGATAAGATACTTACCGTCGGGCGACAGCGAAGTGGATCTTACGCGCAGGCCTTGATACGTGTTACGATGGGCAAAACGATGCTTCATCGAGGGGTCGGCCGTAACTTTCACATCTGCGAAGTCGGCATCCGGAACGAATTCTGCACTAAAATTGCGAGTAGAATCGGTAGCCGCTGCTAATACCTTGAAGGTGATTTCAGCCGTCTCTTGAGCCTGCAGCGAAATAGCGCCATCAGGGCCAATAGGTTTGCCATCCTTGAAGGCTTCGTAGTTGGCAGGAGTCTTGACAACAAGCTTGCCCTTTACGAAACGCTCCGGACGGATACGCGTAGCCAGAATTGAGAAACTATTGTCGCCGGCAACAGGCAGCTCAACGGTGCCGAGCGAATCGCTACCGGTCAGCGTCTGCAAGTCGGTACGCGATGCGATGTTAAGGTTTGCAGGATTCTTAAGGAGCTGCTTTACTGTAAACTTATTGCCGGCATTATCGGTAGAGTCGCTCATGGCCGGCAACTTGATATCCACTGCCGGAGTTGCCTTGTAAGAATTCAGCACTACCGATTCTGCCGAGGTGGCAGCCGCCACACAAGCGGCTGCCATTATCGGAAGAATATAATTTTTGTTTTTCATTATTCAATAACGTCAACGACATTACCACCGTAAGCGGCATAATACCATGCTCCATATTCAGCGTAGCCGAACATCATACACCAACCGGCGCTGTAGAAGTCGAGCTGCTTAACCTGATAGGTTGTGTCGCCTGCCTTCTTACCTGCGATACCGGCGTCGCTGTTACGCTTACCAACGATGTAGACATAGAGGTCGTCTGTAGGAGAAGTTGCCCACGAACCTGTATACCACGCTGCAGCGAAGTACATCTTGTAGGTATAAGTGCCATAATAGTTCAGGGTAATCGTACCGCATTCCTGAGCCGGGAAGGTAATATAACCTAAGAGGTCATAGTCGCTATTCCAGTTGCTGGAAGGATAGTTATCAGCGCCCCAGAAGTCAATAGCGTCTTGCTTGGTGTCGAAGGTGGTAATCGTACCAACGATATCGCTAAGTTCAATCGCATCGTTTGCAGGGAGGAAATTCTGGAGAAGTACATCATTGGTGCCTTCACCCGGAACGATACGCAGCGGGTTAACGCCATCAGCACCGTAGGTCTGTGACCATGATGTATAGTAGAACGGATTCGACCAATATTGACCGCCTGAAGCTTCACCACCATAGAAACCACAGACAGCATCACGCATCGGATCGCCACTCATAAAGTATTGAACAGATATGGTACACGATGAATCGCCGTAGAGCGTAGCCTCCGCGTCATCAATAGCAAGAGTCAATGTATATTCCTCACGAGCTTGGATAGTATTGAAGTCAATACCGATAGTAAAGTCGGCAGTGTTCTGGCCGTCGGCAAACTGTATAGTTGAAGGGAGCTGGAACACATTATCTTGCCCGTCAGGTTGAGTTGCGGTATAGGCAATAGACGCATCACCTTGGGTGTTGATACGATATACTTTAACCGAAACAGTAGGATTTTCCTCATCAACCGTGAAGGAATGGTTTTCGGTATAATCAAAGTAAACCTGATTGTTGGTAGGCGTTGCTACCGGTTCATAATCAGGATGGCTTTTATCGTCGGAGCAGCCGACTGAAAGCAGTGATATAGCGATAGCCGGGAAAATGGCTTTTATGAATTTCTGTGTCATAGCTATTGAATTTCAATCACGTTATAGCAGTTATCAGGCGAGGGGTTGTTCCATTGCTTAACAGCAGCATTGTTATCCCCTTCCCAGCTCAGAATTACGAAGTTCATCCATGCCGGGCGACCGTTAGTGTTCATCAGGGTGTTACCGGTGAAGTTTGAACCGGAGTAAGAACGAGTAACCGACATGTTCAGACGTTTGATATCGAAGAACGACTGACCTTCGCCCCAGAGTTCGATACGCTTCTGGAACACGATTTCTTCAACGACATCGTCGGTTGAGGTAGCAGAGCAATTGTAGCTTGCGTCGCGATATTGGGTCATGAATTCGTTAATCAGGCGGCGACCTTCAGCTACATTTACATGAGCAGCTGCTTCGGCTTGAATCAGATACATTTCCTCAACACGCATCAGCGGGTAACAAGAAACGGCTCCGATAGTATAGTCGGAATAGTTACCCTGAGCCGGGCGGAACTTCAGTGAGTAGTATGTATCAAACTTGTCGCGGAACGATTCGTCGACGAGAGGTTCCTTGCCTGACAGCGGGCTGTCGGAGGGCGCGATATAAGAGAGCTTACGGAAGTCGGTATCGGCGATACGATCATAAGTCGCGGCATTAATCATAACGTCGGTGCCATAGCTACAGTAGCCAAAGGTTGTTTCGTTACACATCCATGAGGTCCAGTTGTAGTAGCAAGACTGAACGGAAGAGTCTTCAGTAGTCTGCTGAGCGCCCCACATCCAAGAGGAAACCGAGAGGTCGTTGAAACCGCTGGAGGTGTTGAGCCATTCGTCTTCGGTAAGAGGAGTAGCACCGGACTGTGCGATAGCTAAGGCAGCTGCATCGCGAGCATTAGCATAATCTTCAACCCACATATATAGGCGAGCTTTCAAACCGTAAGCAACCGCTAAGTCGGGCACGGTTTTGCTCTCACTGCTACCATCAGCCAAGAGTTCGATAGCCTTGTCAAGGTCCGCAAGAATAAACTCATACATTGCTTCACGAGTTACGCGCGGATTATTGACAGCCTCTGTTTGAGTTGTTTCCTCAGTTACGATAGGCACCGTCAAACCTTCAACATTGTTGCCATAAGAGTTTAGCGAAGAGGTCCCATCATTGGGGAGGAACTCATACATACGAGCCAGGTCGAGATAAACGGCGGCACGGAAAGCGTATGACGCACCCAAACGATAGTTGTTGGTATGTTCCTTATAATACTGGATAGAGTTGTTGGTAACGAGCACCAGCTTGTTCATGTACCACCAAACCAGCTGAGCCGACGAGGTATAGTCGCCAAGGCCGGTGTTGGTCATCCAAGCGGTATACCATTCGTAGGCGGTGTTGACCTTCGGCATATCCTCGGTCATGACGTCGCGGATGTGCATCATTGAGCCGTAGCCATAGTCGTAAGCCTGGTTGCTTACGGGGATGGTACCAACATAGTTGAGCGTTGAGGGCATCGCCCAGAAAAGGGCATCGCCACCGAGCGAGCTGTCTGAGATTTGATCTGCGGTAACGTAATCCGTTGAGAGGGCTGAGTCAAGACAGCCGGTTAGCATCGGCATCGCAATTGCCGCAAGTAATATATGTTTGAAATGAGTTTTCATCGTTCCTGAAGCTTAGAATACAATATTGATACCACCGGATACGGTACGGATAGGTGCATAAGCCGAAGCTGTTGTAGAGCCGGTCAATGACTGGCGCGGGTCTAAGCCGCGACGTTTGCTCCACAACCAAATGTTATCGGCAGATACATATAGGCGAATCTTCGAAAGCATCAGCTTTTTCGAAATGTTGCGCGGGAGAGTGTAGCCAAAGTTGGCATTCTGCAAAGAGAGATACGATGCATCAGTAAGGAAGCGGTCAGAGGTCGACGCGGTATACTGGTCATCGAAGCAGAGACGAGGCACATTGGTAGATGTGTTCTCCGGGGTCCATGCATCGAGGATATCCTTGTGGAAAGCGAAACCGCGAGAAGAGGTTGTCGGCGACATCATTGAAGCTTGGTAGTCGCTATCGTAAACCTTACCACCGATCGAATAGGTGAAGTTAACCGAGAAGTCAAATCCCTTATATGAGAGCGATGTTCCGAAACCACCATATACCGAGGGGAGTGCACTGTCTTGGAGATAATAGGTAGCTTTGTTACCGTAGTCGGTGGTTGTGCCGCGGCCGGTTACATTGCCATCTGCATCAGTGATATCGTAGTAGTAGAGAGCCTGACCGGTAGCTTCGTCAACACCGGCGTAAGAAGGCATGTAGAAGGAGTAGAGCGCGCAACCTTCGCCATAGAAATAGTTACCTGAGGTGTAACCTTCATGGCCGTCGAGGGTCAGACGTTTGTTGTTCTCATAGATTGATGTAATGCGGTTCTTATACCATGTCATGTTGAAGTTGACATCCCATGAGAAATCTTTATGCTTGATGATATTGCTATTCAGTTCGATTTCAACACCGACATTCTTCATGTTACCGATGTTAGCATAGTAGCTTGTCCAACCGTATGAACCGGGGAGCGATACTGAGGTCAGCATATCAGAGGTGCGACGATAGAAAGCTTCGACGCTACCTGAGAGGCGGCCGTTGAGGATATCGAATTCAACACCGGCGTTGAAGTTACCGTTCTTTTCCCAAGTGATGTTCTCGTTACCCTTCATATAAGGGATTACTGAGACGTTACCACCGGAGTTGGTCAGAGTGTAGGTATCTACATAGCGGAAGTTACCGATGTTGTCGTTACCTTGTTCACCATAAGAAGCCTTAATCTTAAACATATCCAACCAAGATACATTCCACCAAGATTCCTTGTTTACATTCCAAGCACCACCGAGGCTCCAGAATGTGCCCCAACGATGATCGGGATGGAAACGTGAAGAACCGTCGCGACGTACGGAGAAGGATGCGAAATATTTGGTTGCATAATCATACTGGCCACGCATCAGCCAACCTTCGTTGTTATAGTCGGTTGTGTTTGAGCTGATGTAGTTGTTGATGATTGCACCGTCGAGTTCGATGTTGTCGGTGTTCAGAATACCGCTCTTGCCTGCTCCGAGAGTGGTGTAGCGATAGTTGTAATTTTCATGACCTAAGAGGACAGATACGTTGTTTTCGCCATACGACTGATTCCAGTTGATAAGTTGCTGGAACATATAGTCCATAGTGCGATAATGATAAACGTAGTTCATACCGCCGCTCGAAACTGCCGAACCGAAGTAGGGGTTAGCGGTCTGGTTGTAGCGACGTTCGTCAACCGATACGTTGTTGTTCGATGTGAACTTGAATCCGTAGGGAAGATTGATTTCGATGAAACCAACGGCGTTTACGCTGTTGCCGTTATACTTGTTGGCGTTCAGAAGTGCATCTGAAACGGCATTGGAGATTGCGAACTGCGGACGTTGCAAGCCGGCATTTTCGCCGTCGCCGTAGTCATAACGAGTGATACCGTCGGAGTTAACCAGGGGTTGACCGTCAACGCCGCGGATATACATCGGATAGATCGGCGCCATCTGGTTAGCTACGGCAAACACGTTGTTTGACATAGCTGTTTCGCCGTCGCTGCTTGTCGACTTAGCTTCGAAATGGGTGTACGACAGGTTAGCACCAACCTTTAACCAGGAGAGGGCCTGAGTGTCGGCGCTCAAACGACCGGTAAGACGTTTGAAGCCTGAGTTGGTTGTGATACCCTGATTATCCAGGTAGCCAACCGATGCATAGAAATTTGATTTCTGAGTACCGGAAGATACGCTGAAGTTGTATTCCTGACGGAGGCTTGTCTTATAAGCGTAGTCGAGCCAGTTATCAGGCATAATCATGTAGTCTTGACCGTTGTAGTTAACGATATTACCTACAGTTGCATTCGGGTTCAAACGACCGTTGCTACCGATCAGATATTGTCCTTGCGGAACGTTGTAAGCGTTGTAGCCCAATCCGTAAGCACCGTTAATCAGGTTGCTGTTTGCCCAAAGGTGAGCCTCCGAAGCTGTTTTCCCGCTGGCAATGCGGTTATTGTAAAGGGAAGCATAGTAGGTCTCGTAGTATTGAGCCGGATTGGTGATATAATCGTAGTTACGGATCGCCTTGGAGTTCATACCCCACTTAGCGTCGAGCGTAACCGTTGTTTCTTCGTTTTTAGTGCCTTTTTTTGTTGTGATAAGGATAACACCGTTAGCGCCTCGTGCACCGTAAAGGGCGTTCGAAGCTGCGTCTTTCAAGATTGTCATAGATGCGATATCGGTCGACGAGATATTGCTAACATCGCCGCTGTAGGGAGCCCCATCTACGATAATCAGCGGAGCGTTGCCTGCAGAAATTGAGGAGATACCACGAATACGAATGGTCGGTGTGTTTGAGCCGGGTTGGCCGGTGGAGTTTGTCAGCTGAACGCCGGCAACACGTCCTTCGATAGCATTAAGAGCATTTGATACTTGAGTTTCGGCGATTTCATCGCTCTTAATTACGGCAGCAGATCCGGTGAAGGCTGATTTCTTAGCCGTACCGTAAGCAACTACCATTACCTCATCAAGTTGAGCACTTGTTTCTTCCAATTCGATGCGCATTTCGCCCGACTGGATGGCAACCTCCTTGGTGTTCATGCCGACATAGCTTACTACAAGTGTTTTTGCAGAAGCTGGCACATTGTGAATAGTGAACTGGCCATCGATATTGGTCGCATCACCAATTGTGGTTCCTTTTACTATTACCGAAGCACCTATAACAGGCTCTTCAGTAGTCTTATCCATTACTATACCTTTTACAGTACGTGTTTGCGCCTGAGCCGCGACAGCCAGGAGCAAACTACAAATAAATAGAAAAATTTTCGCTCTCATCTGATGAGGGTTTGAAGGGTATATAAATGTAAAATAGTATATGACCTCCATTTGGGGGTCATATACTATTGATTAATTGGTTATTTGACGATAACTTTAGTTACCTGTGTGCCCTGACGTTTAATGTACAGGCCGGGAACTAAGTTATTTCCATTGACGCGCATACCGTTTATACTAAAGTATTCCACCGGTGCGTTATTGACTGTTGTCATATCAGCTGCGATGCCTTGAACGCCACTGTTAACGGGAGTAAGTTTAGCATAGCGTACATCGAGATACATATCGTAGACTATACCACTGAAGTCCTGCTTATAATGTAGATCAGCATAGCAGTTAGTTTCGATAGAACCATCTGAATAAACCCAGAAAATGTAAGGAGGTTCATTGACGCCCCATGAATAGTCCATCTCAACGAGGTCAAGGTTGTACTCAACGCCACCCTTGGTAAAGGAACCGAGGACTTCGTCATCAACGCTCAGGTAACCTACAATGCCGTAGTCGGCATAATCATCAGTTGCGTAAACAGAGCAATGGATATCGTTAAGAGTGATGCCATCTACTTTGGGGAAGAAGTTAGCCATAACAATCTGGTTGCCTTCTTCGCCTTCCGTAATTTCTACCGCAGGGCAAGCATCTGTATTATATTCCTCAGTGTAAAAGGTGCCATTGGCTGTGGGGTCAGAGTAAGAAGCATAGCCCTGTGCGTTACCGCCATAAAGGCCAAGAAGAGAATCAGCGAGATCTGCATCTTCCTTTAAATACGGAAGGTCGCCGGCACGGGTCAGTTTTGCATAGCGTACGTCGAGATACATATCATAGACTGTACCACTGAAGTCCTGCTTATAGTGGAGGTCAGCATAGCAATTGGTTTCGATAGAACCATCGGAGTAAACCCAGAAGGTGTAAGGAGGTTCATAAACGCCCCATGAATAGTCCATCTCAACGAGGTCAAGGTCATACTCAACGCCACCCTTGGTAAAGGAACCGAGGACGTCGTTCTCAACGCTTAAGTAAGCTACGATGCCGTAATCGGCATAGGCAGAGGTTTCTGTCAACGTGCAGTAAATGTCATCGAGGTTAATGCCATCTGCTTTGGGGAAGAAATTAGAGATAATTAATTCGTTATCTTCTTCACCGGGGAAGATCAGAACAGCAGGAATGTCGCTGTTGTAGGTGTTTGAGTAATACACACCATTGGCAGTGGGGTCACTGTAACTTGCGTAACCTAAACAAGTGCCGCCGTACATACCGACGAGCTGGTCGCGCAAGGAGGTCTCCTGGGCGGAAGCGCCGAGAGAGATAGCCATAGCGACTAGGATGAGAGTAAAGATTTTTTTCATGATATATTTATATTTAAGCAAATGTGCACTGTAGTGATATATATGATTGGAATTAGCATGATTGGGCAAAGTTGTCATAAATTTTATGCACGCTAATTTAATAAAAATTTTCAACTAATTTCAATACTTCGATTTATTTTTAGCATAGTTTAACATTATAACTTAACAAACAATTGTAAGCCCAAATAACATCCTTACTATAGAATCTTTCTATTTATCAGTATAATAAAGCCATTTATCCTGCGGTTCGATACATTAGTCGTTATCGAGCGAGCGGAGCAACTGAACATAAACAAGTACAGAAACGGTTTGCTCTATCAGCGAGCAAGTCGTAAAAACATAACGCAATTGAGAATTTATAAAATTAAGAATAGCCTTCCAGAATTAAAGAATTCATTAAAACTTCAGAGAAAAACCTTGAATTAAAAAAAGACCCCTTAAGAATGTTGGGGTAATATATACAGAAATGCCATTAAGGATGCCGTGGGGGGAGATAAAAACAGAAAGAGGGCGCGCCTGCGGCGCGCCCTCATATCTTTCTCAAGCCGGATGGCTTGAAACAATTATCAGATAAAATTACTTGTTAACTGTCATTACAGCTACACGGTTCCAATCATTGGTATCGAAGAGTTCACCAATGCCCTGGCCTTCTGCGTTAACGCGGTCAGCTGAGATGCCATACTTGTTAACGAGAGCTTTCTTAACAGCGTCGGCACGATTCTGAGCGAGCTTTTCGTTGAATGCCTTTGAACCATCCTTTGAAGCGTAACCCTTAACGTCAACAGTTGCGTTGCTGTTGTCCTTGAGGTCGTTTGCTGTCATAGCGATGTTGGGCTGTTGGTTAGACTGTACAGTTGCAGAACCGCAGTTGAAGAATACGTAGCGGATGTTGTCGAGGTCCTTAACAACCTTTTCAACAGCAGCGGGACGACGGAGGCAAGCGTCGAGCTGAGCCTGGAGGTCAGCAATCTTAGCCTGGAGAGCTGCGTTGTTAGCACCGCAAGCTTCGAGGTCGCCACGGAGAGCGTTGATCTGAGCGTTGAGAGCGTCGATTTCGTTCTGGTCGTAGGGCTTAACAAGTGCGAAAGAGTGAGTACCGTTAGAGTTCTTGAAGTGGTAAGTGATACCAGCTTCGAGTTCGAAGTACATGTGGTTAACGTTGTAGTGAGAATCGTAACCGAGGATGCTGAAGTTGTTTTCAGTAACATCGCCGTTCATGTTCCACAACAGAGCGGGCTTGATAGAGAATGTCCAAGCCTTAGCTTCGCCGAGGTTGAAGTTGAAGTTCAAACCAACCTTGGTAGCGAAAGAGTTACCATCGTGTTCGGGGCACTGGGTGTGGGGATAGTAAGCGTGCAACCAACCTGCACCAGCAACAGCTTCGAGTTCGAATACACGGGGAGCGCCGGTGTAGCTTGCGAAGAGGTTCATAAGGTTGAGGGCACCGAAAGCACCAACATACTGGTGATCGAATACGTTAGCTGACTTCAGGCCGGTCCAAGAAGAAGTGTTTACAGTCCATTCGCCTTCAACACCAACACCGAAAGCGGGAGTAACCTGCTTGCGAACCTCAGCACCAACGATGCCGCGGCCGGTCTTCAGGAAGCTTTCGCCACCTACAGTGTTAACAGCGAATACGCCGCCACCCTTGAGGGTTACAGACCAGTTGTCAGAGAATTTTGCACCAGCGTCAGTAACCTGAGCCTGTGCTGCGCAAGCGCCCATAGCGAGCGCTGCCAAAAGAATTGCCTTTTTCATAAGATGTTCTTGTTATATGCTGGTACAAAGTTAAAGAACATTTAAAGATTTACAAAATTTTTCGCCTTTTTTTTGATAACATTCTATACTTAGAGACGATTTTGTTGGCAAATATGACCAATTTTAACACCGATTAACAATAGTCACACAATCTTAAATGTATTCTTTAAGCCAGAAATGCCCTATAATTTCAAATAGCAATAGCGCTGAAACAATTTAAAAAGGGCACCCATACGAGCGCCCTTTTTGCAATATCATAACCTAAAAAAGTTAAGTTTCCGCAGGATTACGTTTATTTGCGTCGACGAACCGACTTCGCAGCCGAGGAAGATGTTGTTTTTGCAGCCTTCGGCTTCGACACCTTCTTCTTTGCTTTGGTTGAAGACTTCGTTGATGAAGACTTGCTCGACTTAGATGAAGAGCGGGCCGCACGGGTTGAGCGGGTGGTTGCCTTCGATACTTCCTCTTCAACAGCGTCATCGTCGCCATCGCGCGATGCGATTGACTCCTCAGCCGATGCCTTCTTGTCGGTTGCCTCCTCGGCAGCCTCACGGGCTTCGCGAGCAGCAATCACCTCCTCACGCGAGGGAACCCAAAGCTTCTTGTCGAACTGCTCCAGACGGTTCTGGATGCTGTCCTGAGCGCGCTGACGATCGTCGGGATCGGGATAGAGCTGCATCATCGACTTGTTAGCCAAGTTGCGAGTCTTATAGATGTCGCCGTCATACATGTTGCGCGAGAAATAGTCGGCATAGGTATACTTTGGCAGGTTATTTTCGTCGCTAATGAAGATATATTGCTGAGTAAGGTAGGGACGAATATCCTCCATTTTCACCCAGAACATCGGGTAGCGAACAGCCTCACCGCCGAAATCGTCGGAACGATGGAGCACCGGGCAGATAGCCTCTACGTCGCGATGCGTCTTATTCGAACGAGAATCGAACTGCCATTTTTCCAGCACGAAATATGAAAGCACTTCGTTGGCGGGAACGTCGCTCTCCTCTATCTCAAACTTAGGATTCTTTTCCGAAGAGCCCTTGGCCGGGGTATAAAGCACGTGGAAACGGTCTAACATATCCGACACCTTTACTTTATACTGGTCGGTAAAGATCTCCTTACCATCGAGGTATTCGTAAACCGAAATCTGGTTATTCGCTACCAAACGCATGATAATGCGGAACAGGTTCTCCTGACCGTCGACAACCTCCTCCGGATAATAGAGCGGAGTATTCTTGGGGTTATCGAGCTTCAAGTCGCGATAAATTACACGCATCCACATCTTATCGGCATCAGAGGTCTCCTGAGTAGTGAAGCGCTGCTGCATACGTTCGGTCACACCGGGCGATGATGTCTGCTGCTTGTCGCGATTACGGTCGGCACCGCCACGGCGCACAATCGACGAGCTCGACGAGCCGTCGTCAGTAGTCTGCGACATAGCGGGAGCAATCGACGTCAGCAGTGCGAATGCCGCAAGTGTATATTTTGCTAATGCTTTCATATTATGAGTATAAGCAACTAATTTCTTAATTTACGATTACTTCAATCGGAGCAAGGTCGCGAGTGATGCCATCTGGGCCGACTGCTTTCACGCGGGAGATATAGAAGCGCTTGCCACGGCTAAGACGACGGAACGAATCTTTCTGGCGCTGCGAGAACTGATCGCCCTGCGATACTTCGGGGATAGCATTACCCATAGAATCGAAGAAGACGGTCTCGAAGCTGAGCACCTTAAACTGAATATTCAGCAGGTCATCATCGATGGCGGCTGAAATACCGGGAGCCGACAGCAGGAAGGTCTTTGCCAATCCGCGGCCACCACCCTTATAGTGTGTGGTGTTGCCGTTGTTATCCTTATAAGTAATATATGGAGTCGGGTCGGGCAATTTGCGTACGCGGAACTTTGTTGACGCAACTGTCATCTGCTTGCCGTCCATATCTGCATTGACCGTAATCGTAGCCTCCTCCCCTACTTTCGAGGGATGAGCTACCCAATGGTCGCCGCTGCGCGATAGTGTGCCGTTAGTCATTGATGCCGACACACCCGTCATCGCAACACCGGGCACTGAGATTGAAATCGGGTTATCAATACCGGCGTAGAGCACATTCATCATCGTTGCCGACACGGTTGCCGTAGGTTCGATTACGGTGTAACTCGACTGGAAGGGGTGGCGGCTGGTAGTGCCGTCGCCATGCGATACTTCAAGGTAGCCCGAATAGTCGAAGGTGCCGGTAGCACCGGGCGACACTTCGTAGAGGCCTTGATCATTGCTAAGCTTTGTGCCGTTAACAAAGATTACCGGGCGAGCGGTAGTATCGACAGCAGCCAACACGATATTCGCTGAATATTTACCGCCACGCATTACGAAGCGGCTCTGCGGAATTACGAAAGCGTTCAGTTCGTTTACACGGACATCTCCGGCATCTACATTTGCCAACAATGCCTGCAACGCTTCGCCTTCGGCATATTTCACATCGTTTTGGAGCTTGGTCAGCAGGGTAACGGCGGCTACAACCGGCTGATTATTGAAGCGAGATTCCTCCCAAGTCATCTTGCCCAGAGTGCCCTTACCGAGCACTTCGTTTGTAGCAAGAGCCTTCAGAATATTGTTGCGCTTAGTAGTATCGGTCATCAACGAAGCGATATATGTGCGGTAGCTATCAACCGACTTGCGGAGCTTAGCGCCTTGAGGACGCACACCGGTCAGCATTACTACCGACGATGCTTCGAGGTTATCGCGGCTTTGGATGTTATCGAGAGTGCCGTCTTTACCGTCAGCCTCTTTTACGATCAAAAGTTTGATAGAATCGATCTTCTGATACAGCTCACTGGTAACTCGGCGCACCTCCTGCGCTTTGTCATACCAAACTTGCCCCTTATCGGGATTCTGTTGGGCAAACGCTTCGAGGGTATGAAGGATGGCAGCGTTACGCTGCTCTACGTTGCTGTTCGTACGTGTCAAGCCCTCCTCTACCTGGGTGAATCCGTTGAGCACATCGCTCGACACATTCAGAGCCAGCATAGCGGTCAGAACGATGTACATAAGGTTAATCATCTTCTGACGGGGCGAGAGCCTGGTGTTACTGGTACCCAATGGTTAAGAATTTATATGGTTGAACAAATTCAGTTATCTAAATCTTGGAGAGTCTGAGCGAGATTATGCTTGGCCGTTATGCTGCGTACCCTGGTAGGCAGGGGGCTCTTGCGACTGAGTCGGCTGGGCAGGTGCTTGCTGCTGAGCAGGAGCCTGCTGAGCTTGCTGAGCGGCGGCAGCCATCGGGTTGGCGGCATACATATTGATAGTCATCGCGGTAATCATCTTCTCGTAGACCGAGTTGAGCTGCTGCATGTATCGAGCCATCTTCTCGGTTTCCTCGCAATAGCGAGCGCTCGACGATGAGCTGCGTTCATACATATCGCGAATTTCCTTGATACCGGAGTTCACACGGTCGATAGCATCAAGCTGCGAGCTTACGCTCTTGAGCTGAATCTCGTAGATAGTGTTCAGACCCTGGATATTGCGGTTCAAGCCCTGCATCTGTTCTACATAGCCCGACGATGAACGGGTAATATTCTCGGAGTTTTCGGTAATTGCACGGTAAGATTCCAACAAAACGTCGCTAACATTGTTGAGCGAACGAGTTGTCTCTTGAAGGTGGCGAAGCTCTTCAGCCATACCAGAAACCTGGTCGAGATAGGTCTGAGTAGCTGACACCATTGATTCTACAACTTCAGAGGGGGTAGAATCGGTAGCCAGAATCGGAGCCTGAATAGGCTGTGAGGAGATAGGTGCCTGGCCGGCTGCTGCTGCAGCGCTACCGGCTGTTCCACCGGCTACACCGCCACCAACGATTACGGTTCCGCCACTAACAGCACCACCGTTGACAACAACATTGCCGCCGTTGCCGCCACCATTCTGAAAATCGGGGCGATCTTCGGGATCGGAGGAATCCAGCACGGGGAATACATCTTCCCATTTATAGGTTCTCGGTGGGCGGTCGAACGCGGTCAAGACGAACATCACGACCTCAGTACCCATACCCAAAGAGAGCAGGAAGTTACCACCGGGCAGGTGAAGCAATTTGAACAGTGCACCCCAGATTACGATGGCCGCACCGATAGAGTAGGCGAAATTGAAGAAGCGCTGTCCGCTATCAGAGGATATCCAAGCCGAAAGGCCGCGCTTATATTCTTTGTACTTTCCCATTTATTATCGACTGAGAAATATTTACGGTAACTATACCTTATATAATATACGGTAATTATACCTTAATTAATTACTGAAATAACCTGAGCAGGGGTTTACTTTGATGACTTCTGCCCTTTCGCAAATCCGATTTGCGAACGTACGCATCGGAAACCGATATATGAGCGTTGCTCGTTCTGGAATTCCCACATGCGGATATCGCTTCGGATATTATGGGCAACGTCTTTCCACGAACCGCCACGAACAATCTTACGCTTCATGCGATAGGGGTCTTCCTTCGCTGCATCGTAGCGATATTCGGGGTTCATATCGTTGGTGAGGTCTTGAACGGTTTCAACAAAGGCTGTCGAGGTCCATTCGCTGACATTACCAGCCATATCATATAGGCCAAAATCGTTAGGCGCATAGGTGCCAACACGCGAGGTAATCAGGTGACCGTCCTTTACGTAGTTACCGTCGTTAGGCTTAAAGTTGGCATAGAAGCACCCCTTATCCTCACTCATGGTAAGGTCGCCTTCCCACGGATAGATATTGTCGTTTTCGCCGGCACGAGCTGCAAATTCCCATTCAGCTTCGGTCGGGAGGCGGTAAGGTTCGATATAAACGCCTTCCTTGCCAAGCGAGCGCTTCAGATAGTCGGTACGCCAGTTGCAGAATGCATTTGCCTGTTCCCAGCTAACACCTACAACGGGATATTCGCTGTAGCCGCCGTGGCTGAAATACATACGCACGTAAGGTTCGTTGTAAGCGTTTTCGAAGTCGTTCACCCAGCAGGTTGTGTCGGGATACACATTAACTATATATGTGTTCAAGAAATCGTAGTCGCCGGTCAGCGTGCGCGAGATTGTCTGACGAATGATTTCACCTTCATCATTGATGTAGGCGGTGTCCTTCGAGATGCGCGGATTGTCGGTCGGAGTAGCGAGATCGGTGTTGTAGATACGCTTGCTCGGATCGATACGGTTGCGACGCTTTGCAGCTTCGGTATGATTATAGATTTCGTAACGATAATTCATCTGAGTGGGGTCGAGTTCGCGCGCACCGGTGATGGGGTTTGTGCGATACACACTCTCGATAGCTCGCTGGGCATCTTCGTCGGGGTTACGCCAAGGAATTGGCTTCGACCAGTTAAGATGCGGAGTGATCGGGTTACCCTGCTTATCTTCTTCGATTTTGAAAGCTTCATTACCACCATAGGCGGGATCGGCCAAGCGCTCGCGGATAATAGAGTCGCGTACCCAGAATACAAACTGCTTATATTTCGAGTTTGTAACCTCGGTCTCATCCATCCAGAATGCATCTACCGACATTCCCTTGGTGTCGGCATCGAGATTCCATGCGCTATCAGCCTTCTGAGGGCCCATTTCCATTGAGCCGCGGCTTACCAACACCATCCCATAAGGAGTAGGCTCACTCCATGAAGTTCCACCAACACCGGTAACTTCACCGCCGGAGGAGCCTCCACTGCGCCCTGATGCACAGCTGGCTACCGACAGCAACAGCGATGCAGCGGGAAGGAGGTATAACGAACGTTTTTTCATATTATGCATAGTTGTAATCCGATTTAATTGCCTTGTTTATGGCTTACATTATTCTTACGCTACGATGGCGATTGCGATTTTTGTCAGAAAGGTCGAGCTTCAAGCTGTAGCCCAAGAATAGCTCGTAACTACCCGACGAAGCCGTCGATATGGATGTCAAGGGGTAGTCGTAACTAAATCCGGCAAAGAACCCCTTAAACTCGGCGGAAACTACGGCGTAAACCGCATCTTCCCATCTGTAGCCGACACCGAAGGTGAGGAATTTATTGTAGCGTCCGCGGAGAGTTGCCTCCCATGTTGTGAAGGTGAAATCAGTCTTCACTAATGCAGACGGTAACACTTCAAATAACGTATTTTTTATTTTTATATTGCTCCCCGCCATAAAATATAGCGTTCTGCCTATCTGAAATTCATAATTTTTTTCTTCAGAGGATTCCGACGATTCGGTGCTAAGTTTTACCGAGGGGGAGTTGAGATGCGTGCCTGAAACGCCTACCCAGAATTTCGGGTGAGAATAGAACAGACCGGCACCGACGTCAAAGGCATTACCCTTAATATCCTGCATCGGGATGCCGTCGTCGTTCGAGTTATGGTAGTCGTCATCATCCGGAATATAGACCTCCGAACCGGTAAACGACTGGTTGATAAAACCTACCTGCACACCGATAGAGAGCATGCCCTTAAACAGTTTCTGCTTATAGGCGGCCTGCACCCCGAGATTCAAGTTCTTATACAGACCCATTGACTCTTGCTGCATTACCAAGCCTACACCAAAACGCTTGCGAAACAGCTTGAAAGGCATATCGCCTGCCAGCACAAACGATTTAGGTGCGCCATTGATTCCTACCCACTGCATACGACCGCCGGCACGAATCTTCAGCAAGTCGGTAGTGCCGATCGCCGCAGCATTATAGTAGTTCGGCACTTCGAAATACTGCGAGAACTGCGCGTCAGACTGCGCCATCAACCGCTGAGCCGGCATCAACAGCAGCCATCCCAACAGCAGGAGCAAAAATCTGAATTTATTTTTAAGCGGAGTTATCATATCTTATTCAAAGTAGAAGGAGAGGACAACCATCTGGGTTGTGCCGCGCTTCACCGAATTGTTTACATTTAGTTTTACAGGATCGTCAACAAGGTCGTTACGATCATGCTGAATACAATCAGAAAGGCCGAAGCAGAACTTCAACTCAGGTATCAACTTGAAATACGGAAGATAGAAGTCACACCCGAACCCGATTGATATCATGCAATCCGAGGCCTTCGTCTTAATATAATCGCTACTTTTCTTCGCCACATCTACCGTCGGGATCACACCGCCGATAATATACGGGCGGAGATTACGCATACGCTGGGCGGCATATTTCAACTCGAGCGGCATCACGATATAGGCCGATTTCAAATCCTGAGTCTGCACCTCGTCATTGGTAGTGTCGCGAAACTTAAACACACGGTTACCAAACCACAAGCCCGGGCTCAAACGCACCGAGAAATAATCGTTAAGGCGAAGCTCGCCCAACACATTCACACAGAAACCGGGATTATACGAAGGCTGCGACATAAACCATGTTTTGCCATCGTCGGTAACATAGCCATTATGATGGAAACTCATCCCGAAGGTGTTCAAACCAACGGAAAAGCCCAAATGAAACCGACGCATATCGGCATACGGACGGTTAAGCACCTTATCGTTGAGCTTTTTTGCCGCTATCGGCTCAGCCGAAACGAAGGCCGCAATTACTGCAACCGCCACAATTACAACACGGTATGTCAGAAATGATATTTTCGTTTTTACACTCATTAATTATTTAACGCCCCTCGCCCTGCTTTATTGCAACAGCCACTAATAAAATTCACCTACAGCGCCTTCTCGGCTTATTATTAGTTTAAATATTGTTAAATCGAGAGAAATAAATTTTGTTTTGTATGAATTATGAGATATCTTTGTGTCGCATTTGTCCTAAGCGACAACTACGCTATTGAGTATCACCTACTAATTCCTGAAAATACCATTAAAAACTTAGTGCAGTCATTCGTCATCATTTTCTTGATGCATTCTTGAAGCACAGCTTTCAGAAATGACAAAATGTAAGTCTTTCATATTATACTTACTGTCAGCCTTCATCGTTGGAACCATTCTCAATGGATGTGACTACCATGAATTCGATTATTATGAGGAAGATGAGCCTCAAGGTATCGACGAAACAATCGTAAACCTACGGTTGCAGTTCGACACGTCTATGCCCTTCTACGCCGAAATCGTCCAGACAGAGTCACGTAGCCTCCAAGCCAGCGCGTGGACCATGGAGGTTAACGAACCGATGATTCGCTACATTGTCAGATTTTTCAACTATGGCGCTGCGGCTGACCCGGAGAACCGCGAACCGGTGCGCACCTTTGAGTTCACCCGCTCCGTAAGCCAGGGGTTCGACTTAGAGGTAAGTGTCTCGATGCCCCAAGGGAAATATGAATGTCTGGTATGGGCGGACTATGTTGACGCCGACGTCCCCGATGCCGACCTATTCTACCTTACCGACGACTTCCAGGAAATTATTCTTGCAGACAGAAAGAACCATATAGCCAATACCGACCAGCGCGACGCCTATCGTGGAGCAGCAAACATCGTCGTCGACGATCAAGCGAAAGACATCTTCATCGATATGACCCGCCCGATGGCAAAATACGAATTTATCACTACCGACCTTAGCGACTTCATCGCTTATGCTCAAGCCATGATGGAAGCTAAAGAAGCCCAACGCGCCGCCGACGCTGAAAGTGCCGAAGGTGATGCACCGGCTATCCCAAGCGAAGCCCGCGATATTAATATCAACGACTACACCATTATGGTAAGGTATAACGGCTATATGCCCTGTTCGCTCAATATGTTTACCGACAAGCCTGCCGACGCCTGGACCGGAGTTAGCTACACCGGCAAAGCGTTACCTCAATTGGCATCAGGCGAAGCGCAACTCGGATTCGACTATGTATTCGTCAACGGCTCGGAGGCTACGGTTAGTGCTTACATCGAAGTGTATGATGCAGACGGCGACGTGATTTCGCGCACCTCCCCCATCGACATTCCCCTACTCCGAGGCCATTTGACCACCATCAAAGGCCGATTCCTCACATCTCATGCTTCCGGAGGTGCTACCATCGATCCGGACTATGAAGGTGAATTCAACATCCAAATTAACTAACGGCATAACCTTTGGCTCCCTATCATTATCCATTGGCTAATCCAAAAATCTCAAATAAATTCATAAATCACAATGAAAAAGACCTTTCTGGGCTTCGCATTTGCAGCATTAGCAATGCTGGCCACCTCCTGCTCGTCGGAAATAGATGCTCCGACCGCAACCGACGGCGACGTCACCGTCTCCTTCACAGCGCAACTGCCGGGTCAACTCGCTTCGCGTAGCTACTCCGATGGCACAACCGCAAAAAATCTCCACTATGCAGTTTATGCAGCTGGAACTAACGAAGTGATTTTCACATCACAGGATGGCGACTTAACAATGGACAACGACAAGAGCGCTACTGTTAACCTGAACCTCGTTAACGGTCGCTCTTATGATGTTGTTTTCTGGGCTTATGCCACCGGCGCTCCTTACTCCTACAACGACGCTTCAAAGCAAGTAACCATCAACGCCGCAGATCTGAAATGCAACGATGAGACGCTCGATGCCTTCTATGCTGTAAAGACATTTACCGTTACCGGCCCTGTTACAGAATCAATTGAACTCACCCGTCCATTTGCCCAAATTAATATCGGTACCAACGATATTGAAGAAGCAAACGATGCTAAGGTAACAGCTGAAGAGACTGAGATGACAGTAACAGGTTACACAGCCTTCAACGTAATGGATGGCAGTGTAGATGGTGAAGAACCCCTTACTTACGCCATGACAGCTATTCCTTCAGGCGAAACATTCCCATATCAAGACACAACCGAAGGCGCAAAACCCTATGAGTATCTCGCTATGGCATATGTTCTCGTGCCCGCTGAAAAGCAGACTGTCGATGTAACAATGACCGTTGACAAAGCGACCAACTTCGAAAAGACATACTCTAACATCCCCGTTCAGCGTAACTATCGCACCAACATCTACGGTTCGCTCTTCACCAGCCCGATCAACTACAACGTTGTCATCAACCCCGCTTACAACAAATCCGACTACAATCAAGAACAAGGTGTAAACGTAGCCTCTGCTGATGATTTGGTTAAGGCCCTGAACACCTACGATGATCCTTATATCGTAGTAGACAATGATATTACATTAACAACCTTAAAAGGCTTTATCTATTCTGCAAATGATTTGGACGCTGTTATTGACCTTAATTATCACACCCTCACATATAGCAATGCCTATATGACACTGATTCCTGGCAATAAAAAATTAGTATTTAAGAATGGTACTATAAAAATGACAGGAGAGGGAAATGTTAGCTCGCTACTTGTTTACAACGGAAGTTCTCTAACATTACAAAATGTAACCCTTGATGCACCGAACGTAAGATATCCGATCTCTTGCCAAGGTGAAGGTTCTACCCTTACAATAGAAGATAGCGAAATAAATGCACGAACATTCTGCGTTAGCTCTGATGCTACATTAAAGAGTGATGGTACACTTACTTATGGTCAAGACGCAACCATTGTACTCAAGAACTCTACTTTTAATGCTACACAGACAGGCTTTATGAACAACGTTCCTGCCAATATTACAATGACCAATTGCACATTCTACGGCAACCACCAGGGCGCTCTGCTCCGTGGCGGTACATACACTATCGACGGCTGTACCTTTGTTCTGAATGCTACCCTACCTGATACTGACAGTGAATGCAAGAACAATGAATCCTGGGGTTCTGGAAACCAAGCCGCTTACGCAGGCTTAGTTTTGGGCAACCGTTCTACAGGCACTTCATATCAATATCCTACTACTGTTACATTTGATAATAACAAGAGTACTGTCGGCACAACCGGCACATATGCTTCTTCATTCTATGCTTTATATGCATATGCAAATGCAGGTGAAGGCCTTGGCGTTTATATTACTTTAAATGCAAGTCTTGGTCTTGTTAAAGGCTGTACTTACAACATCAAAGCCAGCTCAAACATCTGGCTGAACGGCAAAGAAACCGCCCCTGCTACCGCTGACGAATAAACCCCTCCCCCCGCCCAACGGTGGCGGCACATAAGAATAAACCCAGGGTCCGCAACGCTGCCTTTTCGGTAGCCTTGCGGACCCTCTGTTTATCCTTTTATATCTGTTGATGTCTTGACAGCCGTCCTCTCCGAGGCCGGAGTATCCGTAAAATCTGCAAGAGATAAAAAATCAC
>CAZKYD010000020.1:0-24545 GCA_964556875.1 uncultured Alistipes sp. | reverse complement strand
CTCTGGCGTTGATTATCGGTCTGTTGCCTATGATGTTCGCATCGGGTGTAGGTGCCAATGGTAACCAGGCCCTCGGTGTAGGTTCAATCGGCGGTATGCTTATCGGTATGATTCTGCAGCTGTTGATCGTTCCCTCGCTGTTCGTAATCTTCCAGTTGATTCAGGAAAAGATTACCCCGATTAAGTGGAAGGATACCGACAACGGTGGCGTAGAAAGTGAAATTGAACAGTACGGCCGTTAATGACCAAAGGTTAATTCAATTATCGACAAAAGAATGAAACTAAATAAAATAACCGTTGCGGTGGCTGTCGGCGTAGCTGTGGCAGGTCTCTCTTCTTGTAACATCTACAAGAAGTTCGAGATGCCCAAAGACGACACTGTAACCAAGGAATATGCAGAGGTTCAGCAGTCGGAAGCCGATTCCGCTGCGTTCGGCAACCTCACCTGGCAGCAGGTGTTTACCGACCCCGTGCTTGCCGACCTGATTGAACGTGCCCTCGAAAACAACGTAAACCTCGACAACGCCCGCTTGAATGTGGAAGTTGCCAAGGCTAACGTCCTGGGTGCAAAACTTAGTTATCTGCCGGCAGTTGCGTTTACCCCCAATGGCGCAGGCTCGAAGTATAAGGTTGACGGCGCAGAAATGAGCTGGACCTACACCCTGCCTTTGTCAATCAGCTGGGAAGTTGACGTGTTCGGCAAGACCCTGAACCGCAAGCGCGCTGCTGAAGCTTCACTGACCCTTCAGGAAGATTATCAGCAGGCTGTCCGCTCGCAGATTATCGGTGGCGTAGCTTCTTGCTACTATACCATCGCCGTTCTGGAATCACAGCTAAATCTTTCACGCGAAACAGCTACAATCTGGAAAGAAAGCGTGCAGACCATGCGCAACTTCAAGGAAGCCGGCCGTGTTACCGAAGCTGCCGTTGTTCAGAGCGAAGCTCAGTACTATCAGGTGCTGGCTTCAATCACCGACCTGGAGACAGCTCTCGAACGTGCCAACAACTCAATGTCGTTGCTGCTGAACGTAGCGCCTCAAACTTGGACCGTATCTCCGGATGCACGTCTGGGCAACCCGCAGGTGCTCCGCGATGGTGTTCCGATGCGCGAACTTGCTATGCGTCCTGATGTACGTGTAGCAGAGCAGTCGCTGGCAGCAGCTTACTATGCTACCAACTCCGCACGCGCAGCGTTCTACCCCTCGCTGACCATCTCCTCAAACGGCGGCTTTACCAATATCATTGGTTCGCTGATTATGAACCCCGGAAAATGGTTCGTACAGCTTGCCGGCCAGCTGTCAGTACCTCTGTTCTCACGCGGCCAGAACATCGCAGCTCTGAAGGGCGCGAAGGCACAGCAGGAACAGGCGCTTAACAACTTTAAATATACCCTGCTCAGTGCTACAGCTGAAATCAACGATTACCTCGTAGCTTACGAGAATCTGAATCGCAAGTCCGACCTGCTGAAGATGCAGACCGAGAGTCTGACCAAGGCAGTTGAAATGACCAACATCTTGTTGGCATACGACGGCCAGACCTCTTACCTCGACGTCTTGACCGCACAGTCGTCACTGCTTTCAGCGCAGCTCAGTGCACTTTCCACCGAACTCGAACGCGACCAGACCGTGATTGGCCTCTATCAGGCCCTCGGTGGTGGCCGATAACCCCAAGATACCGGCTACAGCGGAGTAATCCGCTGATAGCTATGAATCTAAACGTTCTTTGAAAAAATTACCATCCGGTTTGTTGACGTAACAGTCTTCCAAATCCGGATGGTTTTTTATAAAATATTGGTAAGAAATTTTGTTGACAAGGTTATTATTCTTACATTTGTCAACACCAAAAGTCTAATATAAAAACGATATACCATGATATCTCCATTAGCCCACGTTGATCCCTCGGCAAAAATCGGGGAGAACGTAACCATCTATCCCTTTGCATTCGTTGATAAAGATGTTGAAATCGGCGACAACTGCGAAATCTTTCCCTATGCATCATTGATGCCCGGCTCCCGTTTGGGGAAGGGCTGTCGTGTGTTCCAAGGGGCAGTTATTGCAGCCGAACCGCAGGATTTCCGCTATAAAGGGGAGCCTTCGCTCTGTGTGCTTGGCGACAATGTCATCATCCGCGAACAGGTTATCGTAAACCGCAGTATCCATGCCGGAGGTGCCACCCGTATCGGTAGTGAAACCTTCGTAATGGCAGAAAGCCATATCGGCCACGACTCAGTTATCGAGGGTAAGACCGTATTGGGCAACGGCGTTACTATCGCCGGCGACTGCCATATCGCTGAATGTTGTATCATGTCGTCTAACTCGATGCTCCATGAGAATGCTAAGCTCGGTCGTTGGGTAATGATTAAGGGTGGTTGCCGCATCTCAGGCAACGTTCCTCCTTACGTTATTATGGCCCACAACCCAGCTACTTACTTCGGTGTGAATGCCTACATCCTGCGCAAGCGCAGCGGCCTTACCGATGAACAAATCGACGATATCGCCAAGGCCTACCGCAACATCTATCAGAGCGGCATTTCGCTCTTCAACGCGATCAAGCGTATTGAAGCCGACATAGAGCCTTCGGCTCATCGCGATGCTATCCTGAACTTTATCGAAGATAACAAGCTGAATATCGTAGCGATTCCCATCGATATGATCGGCTAAAAAGCTATTAACGCCGCCGCCCCGCCGGCTTTTAAGCCGGCGGGGCGGTTCGCTTGCGAAAAAATCAAAAAAATCAAGATTTTTGTTAAAAAATCTTGATTTTTCTTTTTATTAAAGAGAGTAAATTTGTAAATCGTTCCTACTCCATAGCCATCCTGAATCATAGCCAATTAGAAGTAGGATGTAGATAGACAACAAATTTATTCTCTTATGTATAAACAATTAGTGCTTGCCGGATTAATAGCGTGTGGCGCTATGACGGCTTCAGCTACATCGCCTAAACCTATCTCCGGGCAGTATGTCCCCGGTGAGGTTATCGTGAAATTCAAGAGCGATAGTAGAATCTCGATGAAATCAACTGCGAAGGGAAAGTTCGCAACATCGGGTGTGAAAACTTTGGATTCGAAGTTAGTAGAACTTGGAATCAGTGGGTCGGACCAACTAATGCCCTTGACCGGGAAAACCGTAGCTCAAAAACAGTTGCGTGCAATCAACGGCAACCTGTTCTCAGATGTAGAGCTGTCTACTCTGTATGTCCTTAAATTCGATGGCAAGACCGACCTCCAAACTTACGACATCATCGCCAACCTCTCTAAGATGGATGAGGTTGAATTTGCCGAACCTAACTATATCGTTCAGGCGTGTGTTTCCGACTACACCTCTGATCCTCTCTATAGCCAGCAATGGGGCGTTCCTGCTATCAAGCTTGATAAGCTGTGGCAGCAGAAAACCATCTCCGACCGCCCGATTATCGCCATCCTGGATACCGGTGTGGCTATCGACCATCCCGACTTGAAGGACAATATCTATACCAACTATAGCGAATCGGTTGGCGCAGAAGATGTCGACGACGATGGCAACGGCTACAAGGATGATATCCACGGTTGGGACTTCGTTAACAACTCGGCAACCGTGGCCGACTATAACGGCCACGGCACCCACTGCGCCGGTATTGCCGCTGCTACCGGTGGAAACGGTGTTGGCGTTAGCGGTGCTAACCCCGACGCTTGGATTCTCCCGGTTACGGTAATGCAGAGCAATGGTACGGGCGACATCGCTACCATCATTAAGGGTATAGACTACGCAGCTGCGATTGGCGCAGATGTAATTTCAATGTCGTTTGGTACCTATTCCACATCGACCGCTCTCGAGCAGGCTCTCGGCAAGGCTTATAGCAAGTCGGTGCTGGTAGCCGCCGCCGGTAATGATAGCAAGTGTATCTACTCGCACGTCTGCCCGACAAACAATCAAAAGGGAGGGGCAATGTTCCCTGCCGCCTATTCGTTTGTGTTGGGCGTACAGGCCAGCAATCAGAACGGCAGCCTGGCCAGCTTCTCCAACTTCGATGAGGATGGACCTATCTATTCTGCCTACGACGAAGAATCGCTGTATAATTACGAGCTCTTGGCCCCCGGTCAGGGAATCATGAGCACCTATCCCAACGGTCAATACAAATCCTTGAACGGAACGTCGATGGCATGCCCGTTGGTAGCCGGCGCTATTTCTCGCTTAATGCAGTGTAAGTCGTATGGCAACAAGGAATCCCTGTTTGCCGATATTATCCACGCATCCGGAACCGGTGTGTTTGACGTATTCGCCACCTACAATATTACCGATGATCAGCGTGTGCCTACTCTTAGTTGCGTTGGTTATAGCGTTGACGACACCGAGAGCGGCGACGGTGACCTCCGTGCCGATGCCGGCGAAACGCTCGCCATCTATCCCACATTGCGCAACGAATGGGGCTTGGCAAACAATATCAAGATTTGGCTCACCATGGATGAGCTGGAAGACGCTTCGCTCATCCAGTTCCTCGATGCAGATAAGGTTGACTTCGGCAGCGACCTCAACAGCTACGCAAAAGCCAAGGCAACCAACCCGATCCGCATCAAGGTTGCTGACAACACCGTCGACGGCCGCATCATCAAGCTCCAACTCCACGCCACTTGCGACAACATCGCCGAAGAACTTGTTCAAGACATTGAATTGACCGTCGAAAACGGCGTAGAACTCGGTGGAGTTCTCAAAGAGGACACAACCCTTGATCCGAATGTCCATTATATTGTAACCGAAATGCTTGGTGTGCCTGCCGGAGTAACTTTGACCATTAAGCCGGGCACAGTCATAAAATTCAAGGAGAATGCAGGAATATCGGTGGCAAGCCAAGGTATAGTAAAAGCTGTTGGCGAACCCGGTAATATGATTGTATTTACTATGGATGATCATTGCACCGGCACTTTGAAACCTTTTGCGTTAAATGCTAATAGCGATATTAGATATTGCAGGTTTGAAAATATTAATATCGAATATGAGGGCATCAATGGCGGTACTCTATATGATTGCATATTAAGCAATATCACTACTTCGTACCCGTTTTATCGTCTAACAGCAAAAAGATGTAATTTGGTTAATTGTATCGGTACAACAGGCTTGTGCGTTTATTTATACGCAGAAGACTGCAATATAATTAATAATGACATAACTTCTTCTTTTGGCAGTTCTGACTCTGAGAAATATTTGTTTGGAACGAGCTTCTATAATAAATATAATAAATCAGATGTAAGCCAAAACAATAATAGTATCAATAATCGCGTAGTGAGATTGGGTGTTTACATAAATTATGATGCTTATTCGAGTGAAATAGCGGTCATTCCAAGCCATGGCAATTATTTAGGATCTGCGCGTGAGGATATATTGAGTAATACCATCTGGGATATGCATGATGCAACTAGCGGCAGCTTGGGTGAGTTTGACATGTCGACCAAGGTTGACATACCTGTGGCTGATGCTCACGGCTGCGTGTGGAAAGTGGTTGTAAACGGCTATGACGCTCAAGATCAGTTTGAGGAAATGCCCCAGTTGGGTGTCGGCCGCCAGAAGTTTGAGGTATATTTCAACCGCAAGATGAACACGGCGGTTGCGCCCACCATCACTATGGGTGTGCGCGCTCCCTACACCCAGACCACTATCGGCGAGGACGGCTCATGGAACGAAGCCGGCGATGTTTACACCGCTTATGTAACGCTTAACGGTAAGGCAGATATTGACGGCACAAACCGCATCTACGTTTACGGCGCTGAGGATGACGAATTCTTTGAATGTCCTGAAGAAAATGTGCGTTTCAATGTCGTTGTGCAAGCCGCCGGTTCAATGTCGACAGGTTTTGAGGCTACCGCCGGTATCGGCAAGATTGACCTGGAATGGGAAAGCCCCGAGGAGAACATTGAAGATATTCTCGGCTACAATATGTATCGCTACACGATGGATGCCGACGGCAACGAAAGCGACGCCGTGCGTGTGAACACAAGCTTGATCGATAGCGAAGAATATACCGACTATGATGTTGTTCCCGGCACCACTTACTATTACTACTACAAGGTGCTCAAAACCGATTTGACTGAAAATTCATCGTCGAAGGTTGTAGCTGCCGCCCCGCTCACATCAACTAAGGGTGATGCCAACGGCTCGTTGAGCGTTGATGTTGCCGACGTGCTGACCGAAGTGTCTTATATGCTTGGCCAGGATCCGCAGCCGTTCATCTTCGAGGCAGCCGATGTTAACAGCGATAGTGCTATCGATGTGCGTGACGTTGTCGGCACGGTGAATATCATCCAGAATTCGGTTGACAACAGCCAAAGTGCAGCTACCGAAGCTACGGCTACTTATAGCATCAGCGATGGTGTGCTGTATATCGACTCAACTGTTGACTTGGGCGGCGTTCAGGTGCTCATCTCCGCACCCAACACCAATGCAATCTCAGCCCTTGACGCCCTCGAAGGCTTTGAAAAGGTAGGAAGTTGGAAGAATAACGACACCCAATATTTCTTCATCGCGTTCTCAATGACCGGTAAGAGCATTCCTGCCGGCAACAATGCGATCCTGTATGTTGGCGACTCAGTGACAGTTGACGATATTGTTCTGTCCACTCCGAGCGGCCAAGCCGTTGCAGCATTTAACGCCACCACTACCGGTATCGGCTCTGTAACGATGGCTCAGATGACATTGCCTTATCCCAATCCCTTCGACAACGAGTTAACCGTTCCTTACACCATCGGTCAGACCGGCAATCACCAGGTAGTGATCAACCTTACCGACCTCAATGGTAGAACGATTTTGAGCCATAAGGCAATCGCCGGATTCGGAGAACATAGCCATACGTTCTCTACCGGTTCGGTAGCTAAGGGCTTCTATATCTTAAATATGTTTGTTGATGGTCATCTGATGCAATCAGCTAAACTAATTCGTCGATGAAGCAATACCTGATTATGTGCCTTGCCCTGATGTTCATTACATTCGGGGCAAGGGCTACCAATAGTCTAACTATCAGCAGTGTCTCCGGCCGACCGGGCGAGGAGGTAACCGTTGCTGTCGACTTGACCGCAGAGGATGCTGTGGCGGCAGTGGATATCGCTATCCCGGTTACCGACCAGACAGCCTACGTTGCCGGCTCTTGTGAGCTGAACGAGCAACGTTCGGCAGGCCATTCGGTCAGTGCTGCTACTACCGATGGTGTACTGCGCATCCTTGTTTACAATTTCACCCTCGCCCCGCTGAACGACGGAAGTTCGCTCCTAACCTTTAAGCTGAAGTTAGGGAAGACGCCGAGCTGCTATGCGCTGGTGCCAACGGTAGTGCTCAGCGATGCCCAGGGAGCGTCGCTCTCGGCAGAATCCACTGCCGGGGAGGTTACCATCGTGTCGCCGAAGCTGAGCGTTTCTCCTACGTCGATTGATTTCGGCCGATCGGCAATCCGGGGGGAATATACCCGCACATTGACGCTGACGAATACTGGCACCGAACTGCTGACCGTTTCCGGTTTTAAGACGAGTGCCGCCGAGCTGACCGTTTCTCCTGAGACGCTGACCGTAGAAGCCGGCAGTAGCCGCGATGTTACGGTGACGTATAAGCCTACGGTTCGTGCTACCGGAATCACGGAGAAGATTCTTGTAGAGTCGGACGCCATTAACGGCACACAGACGGTTGCCGTGAGCGCAATTCCCTATTCTGTCAATGAATTGTCGGTTTCCAGTGCTTCAGGCAATAGTGATAGCGAGGTAACCATCTCGATTACGATGACCAATATGGAGCCGATCGTGTCGGCACAGCTTAGTATTAAGCTGCCTGATGCGCTGGAATATGTGGCGGGTAGTGTTGAAGCCGGGAGCCGTGCGTCGGAGCATACAGCGTATGCCAGTGTCTCCGACGGGGTGTTGAATCTGTTCTTGATTAATCTGGAGAACAAGCCCGTTAGCGGTAACGATGGCGAGTTGATGTCGTTTCGACTGCAACTTAATAGCTCTACGAACTATTACCTCTATCTGACTCCCACGAATGTCGTTCTGAGTAACGCAAGCTCGGAGAATATGGTGTCGGGCACCCACGAAGGTATGGTTTCGATTTATGCTCCGACAATCAGCACTGACGATAGCCTTGTGATGGATGACACATCTGTAACAGCAACGGCAGAAAAGCAGTTGACGATTAGTAATTACGGCCCGGCTACGCTCTCGATTAGTCGTGTGGTTTTCGGGGATGAAGGTTACTCGATTAAAGAGGAACTCCCGATAGAGGTTGACCGTTGGGACTCGACAACAATCACCGTTTGTTACGCATCATCGACCAGTGGCGATTACTCTACCACGATGAATATCTATAGTAACGACCCGGATAATCGCATGAAGAGTGTTGCGGTTAGTGGTAGGCTCTACGAGCCGAACGAAGTGACGTTCACCGCCGAGCCGTCGAGCGATTATCAGGAATGTACCCTCCATGCCAGTTTGACGAACTATTCGGAGATCGCAGCGCTACAGATGGATATCCATATGCCGGAAGGGATGACAACCAGTCTCGACGATCTGACCCTCTCCGACCGCGTTGCCAATCATTCGGTATCTTTGCAGGAGATTTCTTCAGGGGTGTATCGTTTGGTGATTTTCTCGCTGAAGAATGAGGTGATTTCCGATGACAGCGGCCTGCTGTTTGATATCGCCTTTAGCGGAGCAAGTTGCCGCAACGGTAGCTTTACAGTTGATAATATCCTCTTGAGTGGGGCTAACGGTGAGGATTATACCTCGCCCGATGCTACAATCAAGATGGGCGATATAGTATATATTACCACCGGAGTTGAAACAGTGCCGGCTGACGAGCAATCCGCTTGTCGCATCTACTCGCTTTCCGGAGTGCTACTGAAAGCCGGGGCAACTAAGGCCGATTGCAGAGAATTAGGCCCGGGTTGCTATATTATTGTAAATGGCGCAACCGCCGAAAAGGTTGTTGTAAAATAATCCTATTTTACTTGGATATGAAAAGCGGCAGCGC
Organism: uncultured Alistipes sp.; assembly: GCA_964556875.1. Taxonomy (GTDB): domain Bacteria; phylum Bacteroidota; class Bacteroidia; order Bacteroidales; family Muribaculaceae; genus UBA7173. Next base: position 15,567 of record CAZKYD010000020.1, on the reverse strand, counting down.
CATTGTTGGCGTTGCCGCTGGGTTTTTAAACGGGAGGGGAGATTGGTCCTTTGGTCCAAAACAGAACCGCTCCGCGCCGGAAGGGGAGGCCCTCGCTTCGCTGCGGGAACACAACAAAGAGAGCACAAGCGGAAAAGCAAGCCGAAGCTCCTAAGGCCGGAAAAGCAAGGCGGCGGAGCGACCACCGTGGCTTCGACTGCAGTCGAAGCAAACCAGTAGTGCTGCAAGCGGTGAAGTTAAGTTTTCAACAAAGAGAGCGTTTAAGTTGAAAGGAATTAAAGGTAGGTGGGGGAGAGAGTGAGAGGGGAGGCGGGGATGTCGAGGAGGTTGCGGATAGCGGTTATGAGGGAGGCGGCTTCAGAGGCGTGTGTGGCGGCGATGGCGCTGTCGAGAGGAAGATATATGCGCTGGAGCACTGTGAGGGCTATCAGGTGCTCTAAATAGCGTTTAAGCACCATTAGCGCGCCGGCGGAGAGGGAGTCGGTGTAGATTCCGAAGTCTAAACAGAGATTTATCGGCTGGTCGGGGTTGTAAGGGGCATCGGTTACGGGGTTGCCATCGTCGAGCGAGCTTTCGCAGATGTAGGATAGCAGTTGGCCGACGATGGCGGCAAAGGCTGAGCGAACCAACACACGCAGGGCGGGGAGGTTGTCGCGAGTGAGGATAGCGGGAGTGGCAACGGTTTCTTCCGAGCCCCCGACAACGGCATTTCGCAGGGCTGTGAGGGCGAAGATTTCGTCGGTTATGGAGGTTATGTTTAGGGATATCATAATGAGCGGGGTTTACGGTTATGATGGGTATGTTTGTAGAATTGCTTTTCAGCGTATTTTGGCGATAGGAAATATCGCGAGGGGGTAACGTTTGAGATTACGTAATCCAGGGCTGAGAAGTCATCTTCTTCGGGATGATGGGCGAGGCGGTTCTCAACTCGCTGTCGAATCTCGTCCCAAAGCGCGCGGCTATGGGGGTTGGTGATCCGGAGGCTACCGCGACGAAGGGCGCGGTAGCGGCGGAGAGCGTATTCGGTGGTCAGGCCGTAGGATGTAGGCTGCGATTCGAGGGCAGCGCTGACGGCTTCTTTGACCGAAATTTGGCGACCATCCGGGCAGTTGTTGATGATAGTCGCAATTACGTGTGTGATTTCAGGGAGCATAATGGATGACTTTTAGAAATGGTAACAGATAAGAATTTCAGTTGAGGGATAAAAGGAGAAAGGTCGAGCTTTCTTTTTGGATAGCGAAATATCAAGAGCAAATTTACGCCGGCGGTTGAGCCGGAATGTTGCCCCTATGGATAAAGATTTGTTAACATTATGCTAATGCCATTAGGCGGTTACGGCGGGCGGTGAAATCGCTGAAAGTTTCCATCAAATCGAGGATGGAGACGGTTGAATTTCGGATCTCACTTTCGTAGCGGTCGGCACCGATGGCCGCACTGACGGTTTTCCCCATCAGCGATGAGCTGACTCCTGAAATATCTTCGAACAGCTGAATCTGGGTCTGGAGCATCTCGCGAGCACCGATGTTGGAGGCTGAAGCAGAAACCTGATGCGGTTCAACGCCGTCGAATGATTTATAGGGGATAATCGAGCCTGGCGTTGCCCAGAGCTCGGCATATTGTTTCCAATCGTATTTTTCATGCTTACACTCCGTAGGGAACAGCAGCGCGCCTTTTGCCGACACCCCCATGATATGGTCCATCAGCGTGATAAGTCGGTTGACATATTTCTGCTGGTCGATTACATCCTCGACCAGCGAATGGACCTCACCCCCTACCAGGGGATACATCTTTATTGAATAGGGGAGGGAGCCGTCGGCGAGTGGTGAGTCGAAGCTGTCGAGCTCTGTGCCGTCGGGCGCGAGGTAGCGGCAATGCCAGAGGGGCGCGATCTCCCAGCGGCTCTCAATTTGGGGTAATTTTTGCTTGCGTCGCCCGGCATTAAGGCGGCGTAGCTGCGCGGCGTTTTGCGGTGAACGGAAGGTGAATGTGGCGGTCAATGGGTCGTGGCAACGGAGTCGTTCGCTACATTCCAGGGTCCAGATTTCGATTACCCTGCAGCGGTTGTTTTCGGCGCGGAAAAACGATAGTTCGTTGGAGGGGGTGAGGGGTGTGTCGAACAGCCCTTTTGCGCTGCCGGAGGCGATGGCGCCATATAGCTTTTGGAGCTGGACGGCACGTTCGGGCGACCCCTTTGCGAAGCGCATCAGCAGTTCGGCCAGCGACATATCGAGGAGCGAGCCTACCAGCTCCATATCGCAGCCACGCGGATCGCTGTAGGCGTTGACAAAGAAACGATCCGGGGAGATGTTGTCGGCCCAGACTCCGGCACCGGCAACGCGAGTTTCGCGGCTAACGCGATGGATAGCCATTCCGGAAATTAGGAACTCCTCGAGGGTTCGGGCATCGAGTTCGTCGAGACGGTTTAGTCCGGAAGGATCGGCCTTTGCTGTGGCCTCAGGTTTGTCGAGGCGGTCCATTCTAAACCGCCCTACCACCGCCTTTACCAGGCGGCGGATGAGGTTATTGGTTAGCGGTTTTCTGCCGGCAACTTCAGCCTCCTGCTGCTCGGTGATAGTTTTGCCGTAACGGTCGACGGTGAGGTCGCTCCATTGGTCGCCATAGGTGAAGCGGCAGTAGCGACGGCGCCGTTCGCGTAGCGGTGCCATTCGTTCCCAAGCGTTATGGGCGGTTTCTAATAAGATTCGGTTGTTCATAGCGAGGATAAGGCTAAGGGTTGAAATTCATAAATCGGGGTTTCATTGTCGTCTTCAAAAGTGCGGACGACGCAGCGGAGATACTGGAGGATATCGCTGTCGGCATCCTCATACGAAGGGGAGAAGAGCTCCAGGCGGTTGTCGGGATGCCAAATGGCAACCGGATGGACAATGCCGCCACAGCCGTAATCGGCATATTGCCGAGCTGCTAATGGCGAATCGGCCTTAACGATTTTCGCTGGCGCATACCAGCTAACGAGTTTTACGGCTATCGGGCGGATGCAATCCTTGGGGAGCGTAACCTGGATAGCCTGGCGATTGGTGATGGAAATCTTGATGTCGGAGGATTGCGAGAGGTCGTGGAGCACGAGCATTTCCGCCGGTGCTTCCGCCAATAGTCGCTCATACCAGAGGCGACATTCTCCGCGTGCGATGGCTTGCAAGTCGGCGCCGTCGCTGCGTTCTATTTGGCAGTCACTCCGCAAGGGCTCGTAGCCCTTGCGGAGGAGCCATAAACGCATCATTTCTTGTTCGGAAAGTTGCATTTTGGCGAATATTTAGCAATTGAACTCAGGATTATTCACTGATGCGAACGATGCGCATATGGCTGCCGGGATAGCGGAGCACAAGGCAGGAGGCTTCGGTGATGACGATAGCGTCGGTGTTGCGCACGCCGGCTGAACGGAGGTTCAAGCGCTCGGTGCGGAAGGGAACATGGCTATACTTGGTGATGTACTCAGGGTCGATAACCATACCACCGTCGGGCATGCCACACTGGTCGAACACCTCCGACAGGAGCACGTAGAGAGTGCCGAACTTCGAGTGGATTTCGGTGAAATCCAAGCCCCACTTGGTTACGGTCTGATCGGCCGACAAGACGCGTGAATGGTCGATTTTGTGGAGCTGCTCGATGAGGCCGGTACCACCGATAAGCACCTTTCTCGACGAGCCGGCATTGTTGGTAAACGCCTTTTTGCAGAGGGCAACAAGGGCATCTTCGCTGGAGAGCGACTCATATTCGAAGGTGTTGTCGGTCTGATTCCAGATGCCGCCGGTCAGCAGGATGCTTTCCCCCTTGTTGTCGTCGGTGATGATGGCCTTATGACCGAAGAGGAAGTTCTTCTCCATGCCCAAGCGCATATCGATGATGGCAGCTTCCTCCTGGTCGGAGAAGGTCCAGCCCACCTCCTTGTTGGCAATCTTCATGAACGTAGACTGCTCAACCTGCGCCTTGAAAATCTGGCAGTAGTTGGTATCCTTCTTCGGAAGGGCTTCAAACTGGGCGGTCATAACGTCGAGTTCGGCGGCTGCGCGTCCCATGCGGATGAGCTTGGTGTCGGAAGGTATATCAGGCACGAAGTTTTCTCCAGAGTCATTCTTGTTGTTGACGGCTACAACCGTGATGTGGTCTTTGTTGCGATCGGTGACGTAGAGCACCAACGAACCGCCTGATGATGACTTAACCGAGGGAACGAGGATAGTGGTAGTGGGGTCGAAGATCTGAGGCGTCTTAACCGAGAGATCTTGTGCACCGGTGGTAGAGCCTCGACTGATATACGCTTCGGTGGTTACATCCTCGGTAGGACGGGTGTCGACAGAGTAGTAGTCAACTTTCATTGAGCCGCAAAGACGGGCACCGCCGTAGCGCGAAATCTGATCGAGAGGGGTTGACATCGGACGAATTTTTACGATTCGGTCGTCAATCTCGTTGCGCAACAGGCCGGGTGACGCCGTGTCGGCAAGATCCGTGGTCAGCGGTTCGTCAACTACGTGTTCCCCTTTGCCGACTACTCCGGCAACGATGGCAAACGCCATGGCTACCCCATCGCCGGCACTTGGCATCAGCATGCCAAGGATAAGTCCGGCGCCAAACATGGCCAAAAGGGCCATTACTCCGAGCCCGAGTCCGCCGGATGGCGTTCCGGTTGGGCCGGCGTTGCTGTCGTCGGAACTTGCAGGGTTTGCACCTCCGGCAGCGTTGCTATCGTCGTTGTCGTCCTCCTTCTTAGCGAAGAGGGCTTTTACGGAACCTACTACGGTCTTTACGGCGTAGACTACGGCCTGACCGGCAGCTGCAACAGCGTCGCTGAGCAGGGTGATTACTTTGAGTGCGTTGAAAATGTTGTTAGTTTTCATAATGTTGATAAATTTAGAGGTTTATGAATTGAGGTTGATTATTTGTCCCAAATTGAGATGTGGGGCGTGTTGAGGATTAAGGGTTGGGCGTCGGCCTGCCAGTCGGCCCAGTCGGTTTGTGATGTTTTTTTGGCGGCTTTCGAGGCGGGAGCATCAGTTCGCTCAAACATTGCCGGTTCGCGCATCAGTTCTTCGATGCGCTCGTTGCGGCCGCGCAGATAGCCTCGGTTTTCGGCTTCCTCAAGGCGAGCCAGGAGGGAGGGGGAGTCGGGCTCGGGCTCCGGTTGGCTTTCTGCGGGGGCTTCGGGAGCCGCGACTGCAGTCGCGGCCACGGTGGCCACTTGGGGGCCTTCGGCAGCGGGGGCATCGGCAACCGGAGCATCAGGGAGGGAAACTTCGGCAGCGGGGCTCCCCAGGCTTGGCTCCGCAGCGGGGGAGGCGGGAGCCGGGGCGGGTTGGTTTTCGTCGGCGGCGGTGGTGGATTCGGGAGATGTGGGCTTTTTCATAGTGGTTTTACATTAGTGGTTATATAAATTATGTATTAAAAAATGCTAAAATAATCCGTGTTGTATAAAAAATCAAAGGATTTAGCGGTGATGACTTTGCAAAGTTACTGTCAAATCGAATCTTTGTGTAGGATAAAATGCGAAAATATTTACGAAAAATTTTATAAACAATTTAAAATCAGCAAAATAAGGCTGAAATTATTTCGCAGTCAAAACGATGTTACGATTTGTGTAAAATTTTGTTTCAAAATTTGCATATAAACAAATTAGGTTATACCTTTGCATCGAATAGGACATTAACTTGCAATCAGAAACCAGCTCCTTCCCATTTCTGGAAAAGCCGCCATCTTTTAAAACATAGGTCCAAGGAATAGAGAGTTTCGCAACCGCATAAATTTTTTGTTGAGTTCTACCTCAGTAGGTGCGGGAGAAACCATGAATTTCAATCTATGGACCGGGCGCTTGGCGGTGCCTCAGAAAGGATTGCAAATTCGTTCTCCCGCACCATTTTTTATGGTAGCGCAACAAAAAATTATTAACTCAGTAACAGATAATAAGCACTACAAAGACAAGTCAATGCATTAAGATACTTAGCATATCCATTGCTTATTTACACATATAATTGACTGGTAATATTACTACGTATGCTGGGCAAGGAAAGTCGGGAGATTTACCTTGCCTCTTTTTTTATCCCTTCCCAAACCCTCTTTCCCCATCTGCGAAGCAACCGTCCGCAGGCATTATCCCTTCCCAAACCCCGACATATAGGCGTCGAGCGAACTGTCCGGCTCCGACTCCTCCTTGCTGTGCTCACGGGCAACGTGCAGCCCGATGGCGCGCGTCATCAACATATCGTCGTGGCGCCCTTCGCGCGCTGCGTATGCACCGTTTGGGCGGCGTTCGTAATAGTCGAACTCATCACAGGTTTCGCGGCATCGCTCGATATAGCTGCCGTCTCTGACTGCGGCGATCAGTTCGGTGATAATCATCTGCTTCGTTTGGCGGTTGGTGTGGAACCCCGGGATGCGTCCGCTTTTCTCACCCGGCGATTTGCGCCGATAAAGGTTGCGGTAATAGCGGTATAGCTCATGCAGGATTAGGGCGCCTTGCAGATACCCGGCCTCCTCCGAGGATGATTGTTCCGATTCGAGGGTGTTGCTTTCGAATACGAGTTCGGCATTGTTGTAGTAGGTGGCGATCATGGCGGCTTTCCAGATCATTAGGTCGTGGTCGAGATGGCCGCGCCATTGGGCAACCACTTCGCGCTCACCACCGATGCGGATCACGGCGATAACGCTCCAGTCGGCTTTGTCGCTCAAACCGCCGACATCTACCGCCACTACATATTTTTCATCCCTCTGGGGGAAGCTCCACAGCTGCATATCCCCGCGCGTCTCAGCCTGAAATTCTACCTCTCGCAGTGACCGCGGACCGGTCAGCTTGCCGGTTCGTGAGGCGATATCCCCAACCGCCTTCGGCTCGCAACACCCTCGGCGCAGTAGCTCGATTTTCTCCGGGTCGAACACCGAACTTGAGGTGGAGGTGAACGCCTCAAGTGCAGTGGATGGGAACTCGCTTTTCATCTTGGCATGGTCTTTCATCTCGCGGCGCCGACGGTTATACCAGTGGATCTGCTCCAAGGTTAGCTTCTCCGATTCCCATAGGTCGCGTTCATATTCGTCCATCCCCTCCCAGAGCTCGCGGGCTTCATCTTCGTTGCAGAACTCCAGCGAATAAGCCTTGATTTCGAACCACGGCACAAAAACGGCCCTTTTCCCCGATTCTCCACTCTCGGCGCGCAACCATTCTTCATGGAAAAACGAGCCTACGCCGTCGGCGGTGGACTCCATCACGATCATCGTCATCGGGGCCATCGCTACCGAGCAATAGATAGCTCTGACGGCATCCCAGGGGTCTTTCCCTTTTGTCGCTTTCCAGTAGGCAGCTTCAGTAAGATGGACCAACGAGGCGTCGGCCCCACGAATCGCATTGGGGTTGGTCGATGCTACGGTATAGACGCGGTTGTCGCGCCCTACAAGCTCGAGAATGCCGTGGGTGGTCTTCAGTTGTGGCGGCTTTTCTCCTTCCCAAAGGTTTTGGGGATAATGTTGCAACATATCGGAGTAGAGATTCAACACCACTTGGGTGCCGGTTTTCTCCGCCCCGCAGACTATCGCGTGGCAACAGGTGGCCAACACCATCTGTATCCACGCCATATACATCTCGACAACCGTGCTCCCGCCCCATTGGCGGGCTTTCAAGATAATCATTCTCATCGGTCGGCCGGCACGGCGATCGGTCTCCAGCAGTTTTATTACACGCCGTTGAGGTCGATTTAATATAAATGGTACAATCGCACGACTGTTCTTATCCTTTATCCGGCAACATTTCGCCGCCCAATATTCAAAGTCGTAGCGGCAGCGCATACGTGCCCAGCTCAGTGAATCATGAATGGAGGGGTATTTCGGGTCGTCAAGCATTTCGCGCGGCACAAGCTCTTTCCCCTCGGTCCAGCTCTCCGGTCCCACTTCCACACGGTTGCCGGAGCAGCCAACCCCACTGATGGGGTCGAACCGCTCCAGTTCGTCGCGCAAGTGGTTGCGCCTGATGTTTTCTTCTAAAATTTCGGTAAACATAATGTTGGGTTGTGAATTTTGGTTAGCAAAATTGCTCGTCAAGCAGCGCCATATCGCCGGTGGCGGTAAGGGTGTAGACCCCTTCCAGTCGCTGGCGATAGGGGGTAGCCAGGCGTAGTTTTATCGGGGCATTGACCGCGCCATTGATTGTTAGGCGCAGCAGCTCCTCGGGGATTTCTGTGCCGCGATCTCCTTTGAGTTGGAAGGTGCCTTTTATCTCCGAGCCGAATAGGTTGAGCGTCAGCCATTCCGGGCGGCCTGCAGCTTGATAACGGTTGCGTAGCGTGACGGCTATCGGTGTTGAGCTATCTTCATCTGATAGGTTGAAGAGGCCGGCATCGCTGGCGAGGAGTAAATCCCCTTTATGGGTGGCGAAACGGCAGGGGGTGGTGAAGTCTGTAGTCCCGTCGACGTTGAGCTCGGGGATGTTGACTTTTATTAGCTCTCCATCGGTGGTTATGCGGTATAGTGGCATATTCTCAGCCGATAGCCATAGCTCATGGAAATGGTTGTTGTAGCCTAAACTTACGCCGCAGAGTGGCTGCTTTAGCCGGTGCGACAGGGAGGCGGTCAGCAGTGAAACTTTCTGTCCGGCAACCTCGATAAGATCGTCGTCGGCATACGCGATGAGGGTGCTGCCGTTGCTTCCGGTGGCATGGCATACGGCTTGGGCAGAGCTGATGCGGCGATTGTCGACCGTCGTCACCGAGTTGAAACTCCCGGAGGCGGAGATGGTGGTCAGTTGGATACCCCCTTCGCCGAAAAACAGCACCTTCTGACGTGAAAATTCCCAACCGGTAGAACCGCGTGGTGCGGTCTCCACGCGATATATCTCGGTATCCACTACCTGCATACTATCGAGCGCTGCTCCGAGGTCGCTACTACGATATATCTCAGCCATGCCGTTGCGCAGTTCTGCCGGAGCGGTGTCACCCATGGGGTGATAGACCGGCACACTTTCGTTGAGTGTGATTAGGGATAATCCGCTGTTGGCGTAGTAAGCAATGCCGGCTTCCTGCAGTGGCGTGAGCTGGAAGGTAGATTCGTAGGCGGTGCCGTCGGGAGCCAGATAGCAGACTACCATCTCGGTGGCGTCGGTCGAGGGATAGGAGAGTATCGGATTTAGGGTGGTGGGCACTTTCCCCACTCCGGAGGTCAGACGTCTTACCCATTGTTCGCCGGCGGGGGTTGAGAGTTTCACACTAATCCCCATTTCCCATTCGTCGCGGGTGTCGGTGGTGCGCGTGGCGATGAAGCAGTCTGGCTGCCAGCCGTCGAACGCCGCTACTTGTGGGTTGCAAAGGATGGTGAAATTGCCGGTGGTGAGGGCCGCCGAATAGTTGCAGCTATGCGACAGGCGTATGGTGCCGATATCGTCGGCGGTGGGGAGTGTGCCGGTAGCGGTAAATGAGCGCACCACTCCGGCATCGGCGATTCCGCCGTTAAAAGGCTCGCTAAACTCGGCAGCCTGATAGAGCTGCGAGGTTAACAGTTGCAGACCGAGATAGCGGAAGCGGCTGCTGTTTACAACGGTGCCGATAGAGAATCCGGGGAGTTTTGCGGTGACGGTGACCGTGCCGGTAGTGTTGTCGCAGCGGATGCCGTGACCTGCCTCTTGCGAGGTGTCTAACGGCTCCATTTCGGCGGTAATTTCTACTACGAGTTTGCTGACAATCTTATTCCAGGGCGACGGCAATTTCGCCGGAGCGATTACTGCCGGGCGATATGCCGTTACATCCATTTTCCCTTCGTTGAGGGTTAACATCCCGTCGGTGGAGGTTAACTGCACACTGCCGGTTGCCGATACTCCAATCGGAATACTAACCTGCACCAACGGCCCGACACCAACGGTGTTGCCGGCGACATCTATCAGTCTGTAGCGCGCCATTGCGGGTTGAACGCAGTAGCCGGTGCTGCGTGCTTGCTGGCAAAGCGAGTTATAGGTCGAGGATAGGGCGTCGCTCAATAGCGAACTGTCTGATTTAGTGAGCGGTGAGCCAGATTCGCCCGAAGAATTTCCCGATAGTTTTATAGAAGATACTGTTGCATAAAAAGAATGGTATTCTGTAGCTACAATCGGGATGTCGGGAAGCGAGGGCATTTCGCCGTGAAAGCTGGGAATGAGCGAGTTATCGTAGGTGAGATATTGGTCGGGTTGATGATTCAGTAACAGTCGGATTATCCCTTGGGTTGACGTTACTACCAAAATCGGTTTTGCGGGAAGGGAGGCTAAGAGGGTAACGCCGCCGAAATCGCTGCTTGACGTTTTAGCGGCTGTTGCTATTGTGTTGAAATACAGCTTGTTATCCTCGTCTATTAGGAGCTGCAATTCGCGCCCATCGCCGAAAGGGGAGAACCGCGCGATGGGGATTATCTGGGTGGAGGTCAGTTGGTTAGGGGTGCCGGCGCAGCGCCAAACTGATGGCGTGGTAAGGTCGCGTCGCAGGTTGGTGGCTTCCGTAAGGAGCGTTTTTTCGATGATTTTTGATGAGGTTTTGGTGGTAGATTTCATAGTCGGATTTGATTAAGAATTGTTACTTTTTTATCCGACAAAGTTACATCGAGTAGCGCAGAAGGTGTAGGCGAATTTGCGACGCCAATTGTTTAAACTTAACGCAAATTAATCTTTAATTAACTTAAATTAAACGGGTTAGCGAACCGCTTCGGTCGAAAATATATTAATTTTACGCCAACTAAAAATTATACCTATTTGGCATAATCTAATATTATTGCATTTAGTAATTACACACCCAGTCATGAAATTACCTTCTTTACTTATTATTCCCAATCATCAACATTTGCGCTATCGACGATAATCGGTTCGTTGATTGTAACGTTATAACCTTTACGTTACTTTCGGGCGTTAGCTCGAAAGGGCTTCAGGTATAAGAAGGTGACAAAAAAATGACGTAAAGAATTTATAGGATTAATTCGAGATAACAAACAGATAATGTTATTGCTTATTTAAAGGCTTGATTATTTAGTTAGAATCAAAATCTAACCGCCCCGGAGTCAGAGACTGATACCGGGGCGGTAATCTTTTGTAAGATGGTCGCAGACTGCGGCTACGCCCATCTCTGTGTGTGTTGATTAGATTAAATAACGGTTGGCAAGAGATTAGTTTCATCCCCCGAGACGCGCTCGGGGGAAAGAGTAAGGAGATAGGTCTAAACTGCAGTGCGATCGGCTTCTTTTTCGCGTACAATGCGATTTGCCATCACTACAGCTTTGGAAATATGCGGGCAGATATGGTCATCACCGATGAGGCGATCTACACCTGCTTTAACGAGAGTCTGACGAACGGTGTCGCGCACGCCGGAGAGCACTACGTGGATACCACTATCCTCCGACGACTTGATAAGAATCTCAAGGTTGTGGAGCGCGGTAGAGTCGATAAACGGAACTTTTCTCATTCGCAAGATACGTACTACCGGCTTCTCACCGATGGTGTTACGCATCAGTTCATCGAATTTGGTTGCGATTCCGAAGAAGAACGGGCCGTCGATTTCGTAAACTTCTACGCCGGGAAGTACGTCGAGCACTTCGTGGTGGGCATCATCGAGGTCGGTGTCTTCAGCAACGTCGAGCTGCTGCGAGTAAACCTTGATTTGGGTGTTCTCCATTACGCGACGCATAAAGAGAACTACGGCGAGCAGAAGGCCGATTTCGATGGCGATTGTAAGGTCGAGAATTACGGTCAGGAGGAAGGTGACGATCAGGACGGAGATGTCGCTCTTAGGCGCTTTGAAGAGCCCTACAATGGTGCGCCAGCCGCTCATATTATAAGCAACTACCATCAACACGGCTGCCAAACATGCCATCGGAACGAGGCAAATCAGCGGCATCAGGAAGATGAAGATAAGCAGCAGCACGATTGCGTGGATAATGCCGGCTACCGGTGTACGTCCGCCATTGGTGATGTTGGTCATGGTGCGGGCGATAGCGCCGGTTACAGGGATACCACCGATGAAGGGCACGGCGATATTTGCCAATCCCTGGCCGATAAGCTCGGTGTTGGTGGAGGTGCGTGAACCGGTAACACCGTCGGCTACTGTAGCCGACAGCAACGATTCGATAGCGCCGAGCATGGCGATGGTGAAGGCGGAGGGGAGCAGCATGTTGATGGTCTCCCAGTTGAGCGAGAAGGTCTGAATCTTGGGCAATTCAGCTTTCAGCTCGCCGAAGCGGGTGCCGATAGTTGCGATTTCTTCGCCGATGCCGTTGAGGTTCATGACGTAAACGATAGCGGTGACGATGATGATAGCCACCAACGCGCCGGGAAGACGTTTCGAAATTTTCGGAGTTACAATGATGATGGCCAAGGTTACCAAGCCTACGGCGAGGGTCAGCCAGTCAACTTTGTCGAGGTTCGAGAGATATACCCCCCACTTTGAAATGAATTCCGAGGGGACGTCGGTTAGTCCGAGACCGAGGAAGTCGTTAATCTGCGTGGAGAAGATAGTCAGGGCGATACCGGCTGTGAAGCCGATTACGATAGGATAGGGTATGAACTTAATTACCGTACCGAGCTTGAAGATACCCATCAGTACGAGAATCAAGCCTGCCATAAGTGTCGCCATGGCGAGCCCTTCGAGACCGAAGCGAGCTATGATGCCGTAGACGATTACGATGAACGCACCGGTCGGGCCACCGATCTGTACGGAGTTGCCGCCAAATGCCGACACCATGAAGCCACCGAGGATGGCGGTCATGAGGCCGACTGTAGGAGTTACGCCGCTGGCAATGGCAAATGCAATCGCCAACGGAAGGGCTACGATGCCGACAACAACGCCTGCCGTCAGGTCTGCCTGAAATTTTGCGGCGTTATAGTGCTTCATCGCCGACCATAGTTTGGGCCGGAATTCGATTTTGCTTGTTAATGACATTCCTTAGAAATATATTACCTTATTAAAACTATTTTTACCTTATATATTAAAGCCATTATGATTAATAGCTGCGGGGCGGAAACCATAAATAGCCCCGGTGTGCGAATAAATCCTCACGGATTGTGGGGCAAAATTACAAAAAATTAGCCGAAATAATTATATATTAACTGGAAAAAACCTTACTTTTGTAATTTAGTTGACCTCATATCTTTTAACCAACCCTAAATCAATGAAGAAACTCGTTTTATCAGCCTTAACTGTAGGGGTGTTGGCCGCCACTTCGATGTTTGCCGATACGCCTATCTATCTTGATAATACTAAGCCTCTTGAGCAGCGTGTTGAAGATGCGCTTTCGCGTATGACTACCGCTGAAAAAGTGGCGATTATTCATGCTCAATCTAAGTTCTCATCTGCCGGTGTGCCTCGTCTTGGCATCCCTGAACTATGGACGTCTGACGGCCCCCACGGAATCCGTGCCGAGGTGCTTTGGGACGAATGGGATCAGGCCGGCTGGACTAACGACTCGTGTGTAGCTTTCCCGGCGTTAACCTGCTTGGCAGCTTCGTGGAATCCCGAGATGTCGTCGCTTTATGGCCACTCGATCGGCGAAGAGGCGCTCTATCGCGGAAAGGATGTGCTGTTAGGCCCGGGCGTGAATATCTATCGTACACCGCTGAATGGTCGCAACTTCGAGTATATGGGTGAAGACCCTTATTTGTCGTCGAAAATGGTGGTCCCCTATATCCAGGGTGTGCAGTCGAATGGCGTTGCTGCCTGCGTAAAGCATTTCGCGCTGAACAATCAGGAGACTCGTCGAGTAACCACAAACGTTATCGTTGATGACCGCGCTCTCTACGAAATCTATCTGCCGGCGTTCAAGGCGGCAGTTACCGAGGGTGGCGCTTGGTCGATTATGGGCTCTTACAACCTTTATAATAATGAGCAGATGTGTCATAACTCGCGTATGCTCAATGATATTTTGAAGGGCGAATGGGGCTTCGATGGTGCTGTGATTAGCGACTGGGGCGGTTGTCAGGACACCGACCAGGCTATCACTAACGGCCTCGACCTCGAATTTGGTTCTTGGACCAACGGCCTTAACGATGGGTCGAGCAATGCTTACGACACATATTATCTCGCAAAGCCCTATCTCGCTAAACTCGAGAAGGGGGAATACACCGATAAGGAACTTAACGACAAGGCGCGCCGTGTGCTCCGCCTGATGTTCCGCACATCGATGAATGCCAACAAGGGGTTCGGCTCGCTCTGCAGCGAAGCCCACTATGCTGCTGCCCGCCGTATCGGCGATGAGGGTATCGTGCTGCTGAAGAATGATGGAAATATCCTCCCGATTCCGCAGGATAAGGCGTTGAAAGTGCTGGTTGTTGGTGAAAATGCCATTAAAATGATGACCGTAGGTGGCGGTTCGTCGTCGCTGAAGGTGCAGCATGAAGTGCTCCCCATCGATGGCTTGCGCAATGCGTTCGGCAAAAATGTTACCGTAGATTATGCTCGCGGATATGTTGGCGATACCGGTGGCGAATATAATGGCGTGGTTTCCGGTCAGAACTTGAATGAAACTCGTTCGGCCGACGAACTTATCGCCGAAGCTGTAGAAAAGGCTAAGAATGCCGACTATGTAATCTATATCGGTGGTCTGAACAAGAGCGACGGCCAGGATGCCGAAGGTGCCGACCGCGCCGGTCTGGAACTTCCTTATGGTCAGGATGCCGTTATTGAAGCGCTTGCAAAGGCTAATAAGAACCTCGTAGTTGTAAATGTCAGCGGTAATGCTGTTGCAATGCCGTGGGTGAAGCAGGTGCCGGCTATCGTTCAGGCTTGGTTCCTCGGCTCTGAAGCAGGCAACTCTCTCGCTGATGTCCTGACCGGTAAGGTCAACCCCTCGGGCAAACTCCCAATTACTTTCCCCGTAAAACTTTCTGACGTTGGTGCGCATGCGCTCGGCGAATATCCAGGTGTGAAACGTGCCGACTCTGAAATCTGGGATGAGAAATATAAAGAAGGTCTGTTCGTTGGCTATCGTTGGTTTGACACAAAGAAAATTAAGCCAATCTTCCCCTTCGGATATGGTTTGAGCTATACAACTTTCAGCTATGGCAAAGCAACTGCTTCAGCTAAAGAGATGGCGCAGGACGGCAACATTACAGTGACTGTTCCTGTAACCAACACCGGTGCGCGTGAAGGCGCGGAGGTTGTTCAGCTTTATGTTTCTGACGTAAAAGCTCCGGTAGAGCGCCCCGTAAAGGAGCTCAAGGGTTTCCAAAAGGTGAATCTGGCCCCCGGCGAAACTAAGGAAGTAACCTTCACGGTTACCCCCTCTGATCTTGCTTACTTCGATGCAGACGCTCATGCTTGGGTTTCTCACCCCGGCGACTATCGCATCCTTGTAGGCTCTTCTTCAGCCAACATTACTTCGACTCTCCCCTTCAAGCTCAAATAAAACAGCTTCTACCTGCTTGTAGAACAGGTCGCATGACTGCTGCTGAAACAAAAAAGGCTCGCCAACTTCGGCGAGCCTTTTTTGTTGTTTCAGCCCCAATTTTCATATCAGCCAATTTTTCATATCATCCGATATTCATATGCCTCAGTTTTATCAAGGCTCCAACAAAGAGTAGTGGTAAAAAATAAACCGATGTCAGCGCAATTACGCTGACATCGGTTGGGCGCT
>CAZKYD010000019.1:24763-26561 GCA_964556875.1 uncultured Alistipes sp. | reverse complement strand
ATTATATAGCTATGCGCCCGATTCTTCAATTTGGCATTTTGTTTGCTTTTCTCGCCATTGGCGAATTTATAGTAAAAATCACAGGCATCACCATACCGTCGAGCATCATCGGCATGCTACTGCTCGCCCTGTCGCTCAAGATAGGCATCGTGAAGCTCGTGTGGGTGGAAAAGATTTCGGCATTTTTAGTTCACAATCTTGGATTTTTCTTTGTCCCGGCAGGAGTTGGGCTAATGAATTGCCTTGGGCTACTTGCCGACCAATGGGTGCCTATCGTGGTTGCAACTGTTGGCAGTACCGTAGTTATCATTGCCGTCACCGGGCGTGTGCACCAACTCGTGCGTCGTTGCATGTCGCGTCGTCAACACAAGAGTGCCTAAAACATCAACAGAACTATTATGGAATTCCTCTACAATAAATATTTCCTCATAGCGATTACATTCGGCTTCTACCTATTCGGTCAGTGGTTACAAATTCGTACCAAGCAAAAGCTCCTCAACCCCATTTTAATCGCCATAGTGTGCATCATCTGCTTTCTATGCTTCTTCAATATCGACTACGCTACATATCAAGCCGGTGGTGACTACATCGACTTCTGGCTAAAGCCTGCAGTGGTGGCGCTCGGCGTACCCCTATACAAACAATTATCCGCCATACGCAAGCAGCTCATACCGCTGATTTTGTCGGAACTTGCCGGATGCGTTGCCGGCATAGTGTCGGTGCTTTTCCTTGCACGACTTTTCGGAGCGACACAGGAAGTGGCTCTGTCGCTTGCTCCCAAAGCAGTAACCACCCCTATTGCAATAGAAATTTCCACAGCAATCGGTGGAATCCCGCCATTGACCGCTGCAGTAGTGGTGTGCACAGGTATCTTCGGAGGCATGACGGGCTTCGGCATCGTGAAGATGAGCCGCATCAGTAGTCCTATTGCCGGTGGTTTGTCGATAGGCACAGCGGCACACGCTGTCGGCACGGCCGCTGCAATGGAACGTAGCGACCGCTACGGTGCGTTTTCATCGCTCGGACTCACCCTCAACGGCCTGCTCACCGCGCTACTCGCGCCCATGATTATCCAATTGCTTGGACTTCTCTAATCGTATCCGTCCGAAAATTATCGGTGTTACGGATATCCACTATCTTGCAAAGGCCTTCTTAATCAGCCCTTGAGGACCTCTTGTCCTGAAACTGAGCGAACATTATCAATGAAGACGTTCGCATTGCAAGGAATTAGTTCTTTCATAGTTCGAACAAAAGCGGCTGCCAGGTATTGACAGCCGCTTTTCTCGTAGTACATTATTAAAAATCCAACAGTTGTTTAAAGCTTTTCGAGGCCCATCGTGAAAACATCAACACACCATCCGGATGGACAACTGAAATAGAATTTCACATAGTATGACTTGCCCCGTACGAGGTCGTAAGGACCATACTCAAGGCGAGTCGGATTTTTCCAACCGTTGTTTGGTACGTCTTTGTAGTTGGCTTCTGTGGGCTCGTCGTTCATAAGGTGGTCGAGACTTTCGCTAATTTCTACATTGAGCCGTCGGTTCGCACCTCCTGTTGCAGCGTTGGCTACCATTGCAAACTGCCCAGTGTCGGGAGCTTTGAATGAGAATATTGCCCAGCCGCCATTCTGAGTGCCACCGATTGCGTTTGAACCGTTAGGTGCCTTACATGAGCCACCGGTCTCCACGAGTATGAGTTCTCCGATGATGGTAATTGTGGGGCCATCGATGGTCATGAATCCACCCAGATCAATTTCTGTCGCACCACCGGCAGCGTCTTCCGGTATCACGAATTC
>CAZKYD010000019.1:0-24663 GCA_964556875.1 uncultured Alistipes sp. | reverse complement strand
AATCCACACAACGATGTTGCCACTGCCACCTGCCGGAGCCTTAACGACAATCTCGTTTTCGCTCCATGACTGGTAGGCAGCAGCCTCTATACCACCGAAGTACACACGGCCAACATAGGTTGAGCGTGTATCGCCAAAGCCGGATCCTTTGATTGTTACCTCTTGGCCGGCAAAACCGGCTAGGGGTGCTACTGATTCAACTACGGCAGTGGAAGCCACAGGATAAACACCTTTTTCGTTATCATCGCTACACGATATAGTGCCGGCAACCATGCCGACAGCTGCAAACGCGCTTAATATATGTTTAAAAACTTTCATCATTGCTATTACCATTGGGGATTTTGTTTGAGGTTTGGATTGCGGTCAATCTGTGCTGTAGGTATAGGCTGCAGATAGTTTTTAAGTGAGAATTTACGATTTGCAGCCAGCTCAATGATAGCGGCTCCTGGCTTGGTAGAAGGGATACCTTCATAAGAGTAGGTAATCTCGTTCTGATTAATGAGTCCGCTGTAGGTCGACTCGACATAAACAGGTTTATTGTCGCTGGGGTTAACGAGCGTTTGAAGGAATGTTGGTGTATCGCCATAGCTTATGTAGGCACCGCAACGGTTTTGGTTGCCAAGTTCAGTCTCGGCAATGCCCCAACGGCAAAGGTCTGTGATACGGTGGCCCTCACCGTAAAGCTCTGTAGCTCGTTCGCGACGGATTTCGCCAAGGTATGTAAGGTTACAGCCTAAGGATTTAGCCTTAGCTAAGAGTGCTGTATTGAGAGGAGCCACACCACCGCGGGCACGAACCACGTTGAGCGACTTGTCGAGATCTTCGTCACTAATGAATCCGTTGTTTAATTCGCATGTAGCCTCAGCATAGATAAGAAGCACCTCTGCGTAGCGAATGTGCATATAGTCCATAGCCTCGTTGCCGGCAGCTGTTACTGATTGGAGTTCTGTGCAGAACTTGCGACCTTTCATGCCTGAACCGGCGTTGCGCAAATTAGGAACGACTTGATACTGGGCAGCTGCAAGCGTAGATATATCAACCTTATAGTCAGCTCCTGTCTTATACATTCCATAGCCCCACGAATAGTCCATGTCCGGACGGACACATGCAAGCATGCGGTAATCACGGTTCTCCAGCTCCTTATTCATGGTAACGAAGGCGTCGCTGCTGAACGTGGGCGATACGTGGATGGGCAGGCCGTCGCGACACAAGTACATGTCAGCGAGTTTGCGCGTCATTGTAGCCGGTGCGGTGTGGGTGAGGTTAGTGTTGCTCTTCTTATTTACAGCATCGTAAACTGTGCGGAAGATTGCTTCTTTGTTTGACTCTTTAGATAGACCGTTGGGGTTGGAATCGCTTCCCTCAAGATTGAAGAGATAAAAGTAACTTGTGTGCTCGTACATCTCAGGTCGTGCAACACCATCGTTGACTGTTTCGACGCCCTTCCAGAGTTCGAAAGTGTTAGAGTCGATAATTTCGCCCGAAAGTTCCTTAGCCATTTTGAGCATATCATCAATCGAAGGATAATCGGCAGGTTTGGCCGATCCGGCACCCGTGTTGACTCCGTCACCGTCGGTTTTTTCGCCTACATATTTTTCCCAAGTTGCCTCGAATAGACACACGCGAGCCTTGAGCGCTTTGGCTGCCTCTAGGGTTACATGTCCGTCGTTATTTGTGGTGGCAAAGGTTGTGCCATGAAGTTTGCTGATTGCAATGTCGAGGTCATCAAGTATGAGTTTCACCACTTCATAACGACTGTTGCGTGGCCCCCATACTGTAGCATCGGATGTGGAAACATCGGTTACATGGTCAGCTAGAGGTACACCTCCAAATCGTTTGAGCAGGAAGAAATGGTGCCATGCTCGGAAGAAATAGGCCTGCCCCACAGGGCCTGCAATCTCATCGGGGTTGGGGTAGCTTTCCCCCTTTTCAATAACGATATTGGTGGTGCGCAGCCAACCGTAGACTTTGTCCCAGTAACTGTCGCTTGTCCCTGCGGTATTAGTGCCACTACCCATTGATTGCTCGGCAACCACAAGGTCGGTCCCGTAGTCAAAGTTGATGGCGTATGTGTCGTTGCCACCCCATGCATATATATTGGCATGGAGGTTGTTGGCCGCATATTCAAAATCTGACGGCTTGTTGAAGTAAAGAGCTTCAGTTTGTTGGTCGAGTGGCTCTAAATCAAGGAAAGTCTCTGAACAGCCGGTAGATAGCACGGTGGTCAGTAAAAGCGGTAATATATAATTTATTTTCATTGTCGTATGTGATTTAGATATTAGAAGGTAACATTTACGCCAAACGAGAGAGTGCGGGCATAGACGTCGATGTTGCCCTGGCCAGTAGCCGATTTGCTCTCAGGATCAAATCCATCCTTAACGTTGTGGATCTCAAACAGATTATCACCTGATACATACACACGCAGGTTCTCGATATAGGCGCGCTGAGTTATATTCTTGGGTATAGTGTAGCCAAGCTGAACATTCTTGCATCGCATATACCAGCAATTGTTTACATTGATATCGTTATAATCTTTGTAATTCCAGGTATTTCGAGCACCATTACGCGACATAATCGGATAGCGAGCATTAGGATTATCCTCAGTCCATGTGTTGCCGATGAAGGTTTTATTCTGATTGGTCCAACCACTGTACCAAGGACACATCATCTGACCTTCGCGGAGTACGTACTGCTGACCTACCCCCTGGAAGAACATTGAGAAGTCGATTCCTTTCCAATTGGCACCGAGATTGATGCCGAATGTATAGTGAGGAGATGCATCTCCATAGTAAACGAGGTCATCGGTGGTGATACGGCCATCGCCGTTAACGTCAACGCGGCGAACGCAACCAGGTGTGAGTTGATTAGATGTGCCTTGTGTCGGCTGGATGCCACCTGAAGCCTGTGTAATTTGGTCGTAGTAGGCGTTCACCTCATCCCAGTTCTGGAGATAACCATCGGTTTTGTAAACGTATATCGCATTGGTCGGTTTTCCCTCGATTGCACTGTTTTTACCGACCTTGATTTCATTAGCGCCTTCATAACTTGTAACCTTAGTGCGAGCATCAGCCAGAGTGAAACCAATATTGTACGTTACATCAGCTACCTTGCTATTCCAATTAAGCGCAAGTTCCCAACCTTTTGCTTGGTAATTACCGCTGTTAGTCTTAGGTGCTGTAGCTCCAAGAGACGATGGATAAGAGACGCTGATAAGCATGCCTTTGTTTTGACGTAGGAACCAATCGAATGTACCCGATAATTGGTTGTTGAAGAAACCGAAGTCGACACCAACGTTGGTGGTCGCAATGCGCTCCCATGTACGCTGATCACTGGTCATTCCGCTTACCCATGATGTCGGAACCTTTGTGCCATCGTATCCGAAAATTGTGGTGCCGGTAGAAATACCTGAGATGTAGTCATAATTGCCTATGCCACTTTGCGAACCGGTTTCACCGTAAGATCCGCGAATCTTTAAGTTGCTAATTACGCTAAGGTTCTTAATAAACTCGTACTGGCTAAGTCGAACACCGGCTGAAATGTTGGCGAAATTAGACCAACGGTTTTTCTTTGAGAATTTTGACGAACCATCGCGACGGAAGATGCCTTCGAGCAGATAAGTCCCCTTGTATTCATAGTTTAGGCGGCTCAGGTACGAAATCATGCCCACATGGTTGCTACCACCGGTAGCTTCAGCTGTAGTAGCATCACCGAGATTGATGTCGTCGAGTTCATCAATCGACATGTTTTTACGGAATAGGTAGAAGCTTTGGTTGTCGGTGCGTTCTGCAGTAATACCTGTCATAGCACCTACAGTATGGTCTTTGAAAGTATTATTATATGTAATAAATGCATTGTATACTTGATAGCGCGAGTCGTTGAGCGTATTCTTCACCCACTTGTCGTTGTCACCGGTCTGCGACTTGATAGAACCGGTGCCGAGTGAGTAGTCAGGAAGTCCATCAGAAGTTGCTGATTCCCCGGCCCAGTCATACATGGTAACAGTGGTTTGGCGCTGAATTTGCTTTTGCTTGCGATAACGGAAATTGGCGCTGGCGTTCACACCAAGGCCTTTCACCCATTTGTTGAAATCGATGTATACACGACCCCCTAGGCGAGTAAATTCCTCCGTGTTGCTGTTTGTACCGCCTTCAATAAGTTTGGCAAGAAGGTTGTTGTTGCCAAATGTGTCATAGAACTGGCCATACTCGTTGTAGAGCGGGAAAACATAGAAGTCTTGAATTCCGTGACCAATACCCTGTTGTGGCGTTTGCGTAAGGCGACGATCGTAAGACGTGTTGAATTCAAACTTGATGAAATCGTTAAGCTTGTAGTCGATGTTTGAACGGAAGTTATACTTTTTCTGTCCGTCATAAACGACGTCGAGCAGTGAGCGGTCGTTAGCATAGCCAAGAGATGTCATGGCAGTGAGTCGATCGTTGCCACCGGATATCTGAACATTGTGTTCGTTACCCCAAGTTGTGCCGTAAACAGCATCAAACTGGTTGACATATGGGTCAAGGACTCGCCAAGCTCCACCAACTACATCCTGAACGACATTTCCGGCCGCTAGTTCACGCCAAGTCTGCTCAGGCCACATCCACCAGCTATACTGTGGATTGCCATCGGCATCGAGGAGCGCGTAGGCATCGTTGGTGGTAGCATCAATGAGCATGTTTGCCCATTCTACACCGCTCGCCACGGGGAAACGTCGTCCTACAAAGTTCGCGTGAACAGATCCGGAGTAGGTGATGTTGACTTTACCTTCTTTGCCGCGCTTTGTAGTGATAAGAATTACGCCGGCACCGGCTTTAGTACCGTAGATAGCGGCAGCACCGTCTTTTAGCACTGAAATAGATTCGATATCGTTGGGGTTAATCTGAGATAATTCCCATTCGTAAGCCTCAACACCGTCGATAACAATCATTGGGTCCATAGAGTTTACCGAAATACCGCCACGCAACGATATGCTTGTGCCCTCGTTGCCCGGTCGCGAAGAAGTTCTTGTAATGGTAAGCCCTGGAATTGTTCCCTGAAGTGCAGAGGCAACACTTTGTGTCGCTTTGCCGGCGAGAACAGCATCGCCCTTCACTTGAGTTACGGCTCCGGTGAGGCTGGCTTTTTTCTGGACACCGTAACCAACAACAACGACCTCATCGAGATCGGCTGATGACGGATCCATTGTCGCTTTGATTGGCTTAGATCCTGCCGTTAAGGTTAAAGACTTGTAACCTATAAAAGTGATTACGAGAGTTGATCCGGGATTGGCTTTGATACTGAAGCGCCCGTTCATGTCAGTGGCAGCAGCTATGCTGGTACCTTTAACTGTGACGGTGGCTCCAATCATGGGCTCGCCTGTCTCGTCAACAACTGTTCCTGTAATTGTCCCGTTAGGGGTCGGAGTCTGAACAGGAACCGGCTCGGCATGCATTACAGGTGTAGCCAAGAATCCTCCGGATAAAATCGCCGCTAGAACTATTGGTTTGAGCGACTTCATTCTTTTGTCTATGTTCATGGTGAGTTTAATGAATAGTTTTGAGGCAAATTTATAGGTTATAAAACATTAAAATCGCAATTATCAGCCTCATTGTGTGCCGTATAAATATGCGAGACAGCAATATGGATTATCTCATTTAAAATAAGCGTATTACATTAATGTTTCAAATTATTTGAAACACATCAGCGAAGCCATTAATGCGTTATTATACCATATTATATCATAACGCTCACGAACGATGCCATTACACTAAAGTACTAAAGCAAAAAAACACCTGTTAATTGTTTTTGGGAATAATTAGTGTTTATGAAAATTAATTTATACATTTGCTGCTATGAATCGTCTTATATATAACCTTATAATCTTTACAATGATTGCACTACCCTTTCAACGGGGTGTTGCATCCTCTTCGTATGACCTAAAATCGCACTCTCCAATAACAGATGGCAGTGTATATAGCTTTTGCGAGGATAGCAAAGGCTTTGTGTGGGTAGGAATGCTCGGAGAGCTTGTGAGATATGATGGCTTGCGCGTACTAAAATTCCCGATACCTGGTAGCAATGCTACAACTCTTAGACCAAATGGTATAGTGCAACTTAGTCGTGACTTGTTGCTATTAGGAGGCGATTTCGGCCTCAAGATATTTGATACCAGAAAGTTGACATTTGGTGATAGTATTCTCATCGGCAATAATCCGGTGTACACAATGAAACGTATTGGCAATCATGGTATTCTCATAGGTCGCGCAAAAGGCTTGATGATGATGAGAAACGGATCAATGTCAATGGACACGATTACAGTCCCTCACGCGGTCAACAATCTTAGCGCGGCAATCTACGATATCGATGTGGCTGTTGATAGCACAGTTTGGATAACAACCAGTTACGGTATTTTCAAAGCCGGATTCTCACAAACGAATCAACAGCTGTCGCTAAAGTATGTCACTGGTGGCCCATCATGTTTTTTTTCGCGTATTGCAGTGGTCGGTAGCAAAATATATGCGTATTCATCGGGCATGGGGCAGTTTAAACGAGGATTACATGTTTACTCGCTAGCAAGTGATAAGTGGCAACATGTCAACCTGAACAATCAACTGCCTATTATAACTGATATGGTTGTCAACGATTCGTTGCTCTACGTGTCGGCTGATAATACCGGCATATCGGTCGTTAATACACACGACGATAAAATTATAGGTGCATTAAATCTCGACTCAAATATATGCCGACTTAGGTCAAACGGCGTCTACTCCTTATTTATTGATAGGGTAGGTAAACTATACGTAGGTTATTATCAAACCGGAGTTCAGGTACTGTCACCTAAGCGTGCCGCGACGTTCACATTCTATGGTGACAGCGGATCTTTTACTACAGAAGGTATGTTTGTGCGTACAATGGCACGCAAATATCCATACCAAATTACAGCAACCCGAGATAAGGTTATAATTACGGATGAGTATAATCACACCACCCGCACACTCAATCTGTCATTGTTTAACAACGGTCAACCCACCGACATTGTTCCGGTAGGCGATATATTTGCTATCGGAGTGTTTGGTGGAGGTCTATATTATCTCAACCCACAGGGAGCAATCATTAAACATCTAGCCGAATCAGATGGCCTACGTGTTTGTGACATTGATGTTGATAAGCAGAAACGAGTGTGGGTTGCCGCCACGGAGGGATTATATCGGTTTGACGGTGAAAAGCTCGATAAAGTGTTTAACTCCGACAACTCGTGCATAAAAAGTGGTGTGCTACGAATTTATTTTGACAGAAAAGGTCGTGGATGGGTCACAACGCAAAGTGGCATGGCGATATATGATCCTCAAACTGATAAATTACGCAACGATTTGTTCCCTAATGGGTTTATCGATAAGGAATTCGTGCGCTGCATAACGGAGGATGTCAAGGGCAACTTGATGTTTGCTTACAATCGCAATAAGCTGTTTACCAGCGATCCGGATCTGAAAAAATTCTCGACAGTTGGCCATAACATGCCTATTGGAAACACTGACATTAATATAATGCAGCAGCTTCCGGATGGTAGTTGGCTAATAGGTGCTTCTGTCGGACTTTATGGCACTCGAGACTTTAATACATATAAAACGTTTGGTATTCGCGACGGCATTGTAGACAATCATATAAATCCCAGTCATCTTATTGATGATGGACGTCTATACATAAGCACAGGAAACGGCCTAATGGTATCGGACCTCAAGACACTCATGTCTAAGAGAATGAGTGGGTCGCTGTTGATTTCGGAAGTGCACTATAACGGAGAATGCATGAAGGATGCAATGCCTGATGTAATTGACCGAAAACTAATACTCAAGGTGCCGATGCATACGGGTAGTATAGACATTTTTCTTTCTGATCTGGTATCAACGCTTGATTCTCCTGATTTCATAGAATATTGTATGGATGGAGACACAGTTTGGAAGTATCAAGAGATCTCACGCCCTATCAGCATCTACAATTCGGACAGTCCCAACCATAATATTAAAGTCCGTTTGGCCGGAGCACCTGAATCAATGCTACTGATTGAGACGCGAGAGCAATGCTGGTACAGTGTAATGTGGATGGTATTGGCCGTATTATTTACTATTGCCATCGCTACGGCATTTGTAATTATAAGACATCACCGTAAAACATCAGCAACTGTGACCACACCTATTGCCGATGGAATGTCGACTAATGAAGACCGAGATAACGCAGTCTCTTCAAAATACCGAAACATCAAAATTCCCGATGAAGATTTGGAACGAGTTTCAAAGCGCCTGGATCTGTTGCTTTACGATACACGAATCTATCTCCAACCCGACCTAAAGATTGGTCAGCTCGCCGATAAGCTTGGAGTAAGTACGGCTGTTTTAAGCTATTACTTTAGTCAGCACCTTGGATCAAACTATTATCGTTTCCTTAATTCGTATCGTATCAAGGAATTCAAAGATATGGTGGCTCAAGGCTCACATCGTACGTACACTCTGTCATCTATGTCTCAGATGTGCGGATTTAGTTCGCGCACATCATTCTTCCGCTACTTTAAGGAAGCGGAAGGAATATCGCCTCTCGACTATATCAAGCGTGCTGAAAAATCAGAAACTAATAGTTCCAAATAATTTGAAACGGCGTACATAAGACGCATATTTACAGATAAATAATATTACTTTTGTCCCTCTAAATGCCTCGATACGTAATCGGGGCTATTTCTTTATGTTTTTTGTCGTGAGGCATCTAATTTTGTCGGTGTAACACTAATTTATCCCCAACAAAATTATTTAATCTCATGAAGACATTCTACTCAATAATCGCGTGTATAGCCGTGGCTACGACCGCTTTCAATGCCGTGGCACAAGTGCGTTGGAACCCGGCCGAGTGGCAGGTTGTGGATGGCGCCAACACCCAACTCGTCGACAAAAGCCACATGGAAGTGGTGGTAACTCCTGTTTCAGGCAAAGACCATTGTCATATATATAATGCCGTTGATTTGACATTTACAGCCGATGAGCCATACCTAATCATTCACTTCGAGGCATCCGATAGTGTACGCGCCCATAAACAGTACTCATTGTTTAAGTTCTATAACGACTTTGAGGATTATGATAACCTCACATCCGAAGATATCGATGGCTATGACGGGTATGTATTTGACCAAACATTTAACGTCGATAAGGGTGACGGCTATGTCGTTTATCGTGGCAAATATAATTCAGATGACGAAGACATCTTTACGAAAGACTGGACCTACAATAATACTGTAGAACGTGGCAACATCTGGGTAATTGACCTACGTAAGATTCCCACCAAGAACGGTGGTTATCTTTTCGACAAAGAGGATGTACAGAAGTTTTCGATCACTCATACTCGCTCTCCGTGGTGGACAAAAGTTGAGGGCGCTCCTGCGCGTATGAAATCAGCGCTTCAGATTGAAATATGCGCCAACGTAATTCCTGACGGAGTAACAAAAACCGAATTTCTTGCTGATAAGACGGTTAATTATCGCTATATCGCCACGGCATCGGAATTGGATATTTTCACCGACGCTGCCTTGTCACGCGCCAACAGCGCGGATATTGACCCGGCGAAAGTAAAACAACTCATCGACAATTACCGTGCCAAAGCAACACAGACCGGTGATTATGCAGAGCATCGCGATGTCACCACCGGTGTTAATGAAATCCACTCTAACGAGACAGCTCAATTTACTATTAATGACCATGTGATCAGATGTCAGAATGCGGTTGATATTAAGCTATATAGTATGAGCGGTTTA
The DNA here is from genome assembly GCA_964556875.1 of uncultured Alistipes sp. Lineage (GTDB taxonomy): Bacteria > Bacteroidota > Bacteroidia > Bacteroidales > Muribaculaceae > UBA7173. Next base: position 14,894 of record CAZKYD010000019.1, on the reverse strand, counting down.
TGTTTAGCATCTGTAGCTGGAGATAGTATTGAAGTGCAGTCAGGCATCTATATCGCCCGCGCTATAACTACCGATGGCAACATAGTTACAAGCAAAATCATTATCAAATAAATACCATAATTGTTAATAAATAACTTCAACTATCATGAAACAATTATACAAAGCTATCTTTGCTGTCACTGCAATGACAGTTGGTGTATCGGTTCAAGCACAGTTACGTTGGGATCCCACCAAGTGGACCAACAAAACATCCAACCAACGTGTGGAAATCGTAAACAATGGTAAGGCTGTCAAGGCTGTCCCCATGGCCAATGATAACGCCCATATTCGCAACGCTGCCACCATTAATTTTTCGGAAGATGAGCCCTATCTGATTGTGAAAATCGCCGTTGATCGAGAGTTTGCTATCGCAAAAAACTACTCCGGCTTCTGCTTCTACAACCAGTTCAAGCGTAAGGATGGTACTCCACTCACCGATGCTGAGAAAATCAAACTAAACAATATGGTTTTCCACAACCAATATTTCTATAAAACACCAGGTATGCAGCGCATTCTACTGGATGACAACGATATATTTACTCCCAGTGTGCCATTTGATGTTTTCGTTATTGACCTTAACGACTCAAATTACAACATCCTCTCAAACGGTGACCTCAAAGTGTACCCTTACGTAGACTATGTTGACTATAATGACGACTATCAGCTACAGTCGTACATCTCATTCGATATGTGCTGCTGGGGACGTAACGATGCTGATAAGAATGTTTATCTCAAGGCCAACAATGAGGGCGCCTCATACGGTGTGACTTACGAGTATATAGCTACTGCCGGAATGTATGACATCCTCGACACTGACGAGCTTGTTGATCCGCAACTCGTGAAAGAACTCATTGACAACTACAAGAATGGTACTAGCCTTGTTGAGGTCCGTCCCGGCGAAGAAGGTGAGTCGGGTGGTGTTGATGACGTTTTTGCCGATAGTCACATCAATATTCTTGGCACTCGTGGCGGTATTCGTGCGCATGGTGCATCCGTAATCAGTGTCTACAGCTTGACCGGTGCAGCCGTGGCGAAAGTCCACGATGAAACTGTAACAGTGGCTCCTGGTATTTACGTCGTTCGTGCTACTGATGCTAACGGTAATGTAACTACCGCCAAAGTTAGTGTGCGATAATCTAACTAATCGTTTATTTTCTCTCTTCCGCTCTACTTTTTTAGACTATCAAATGAATAAAATACAGCGTTGCATACTCACGGTCACTGCGCTGGCAGCCTCTCAGATTGCAATGGCAGATCGCACGTTCAATCACCCGTGTATCACTTACACCCGTGGCGACCTTGACCGTATGCGTTCAATGGTAATAGCCAAGGTCGAGCCATACTACTCGGCATTTATTGAACTCAAAAACTCAAAATACTCTTCGCTTAATCAGAATCCTAGCAATCGTGGTGCCCAAATCAAGGAGGGGCAGTTCAATGGGACTGTAGGCCGTGATGGACGTAGCGCCCACGACTTGGCAATACTTTGGCACATTACTGGCGAAAAAGAATACGCCGATAAAGCCGTTGAGTTCCTCAACGCAAACTCTTATTATACAAATACGAGTTGTCGAGGCACCGGTCCGTTAGATAACGGGAAAGTTTACTTACTGATAGCTGCAGCTGAACTCATGCGCGACTACGATGGCTGGACGTCAGAAGACCAGCAGCGCTTCAAAGATATGCTTGTGCATCCCGGCTACTCTACCACAACCGTAGCACAAGGTAACAGCGATGACGAGCTCAATGATATAACATTCTATTGGAACATATATAACTTTGATGCCATGCGATATGGTAATCAGGGACTTTTTGCAGCACGTGCCATGATGGCAATGGGTATTTACCTCGACAATGAGCTGATGTATGACCGTGCCTACAACTACCTTATGGATCTGCCTCGTAACCCCAAGGATGAAATCAAATACCCACTGGGGCGTCCCGTATGGTCGCAGATGAAAATAGAGTCGTCTAGTTCAATCTACAAAAATGATTATGAGGCACCCACTAAATTCGGCAAAAGCGAATATTGCTATGACGAGCCTCTTAAATACTATATCTATGCCAATGGTCAGACACAGGAGGTGAGTCGCGACCAGGGACATGCTATAGGCGGAGTCTGTCTATATGGCGACATTGCCGAGATGGCATGGAACAATGGCAACAACATGTATGGTGCACTCGACAACCGTATCTTGACTGGATTTGAATTCTTGTCACGTTATAACCTCAGCGCGTGGGAACCTGAAGGATACACCGAGAATGAGGATGAAGTGAGCCTCGACAACAATATGTATTTGCAGCGCCTCTGCCGCAGCACACGATGGGAATCGCTTCGTCCATGTCCCGATGGACGTGGCGACCCCGCCGGGAATAGCGGGACTCGTGAGCAGGTACTAGCCCACTATTCTGTGCGAGCCGGTCTTGATGCCGATGATTATTCTTGGTTGAAAAAATATCGCGACTATATGGTGTCGACATACGGCTGCGAACGTTCGGGCACCGAACCTAATTGGTATTACGAATGGGGTGGCTGGGGCACCGTGACAAAACGTCGCACCTTGTGGATGGCCGGAGATCCTGTGAGCCGTGTTGATGGTAAACTGGTGAGTGGTCAGCATGAACTTCCCGGCGTGATACAGATTCCGGACTATGACACTTATTGCATGGACGCAGATGCAGAAGGTCATACATATCATAACTCAGGATCTGAAAAGGGCAACGATTATCGCGCTGATGGTACGGTGGAGATTGCAATGTGCGGTGACAGATGGGCTGTGACCGACAATAAAACCGGCGAATGGCTGAATTATACTGTTGGCGCTCCAATTACCGATACCTATGACGTTATTGTGACTTATCGTGCAAAAGGTAGCGGTGCACTCTCGGCGACGGTCGATAATGGCACAAAAGTTATAGGTGAGGTGACAGCTACAAATGACAATTGGGCTACAGCGGTGATAAAAAAAGTACCGTTCCCCGCCGGTTCGGCTGTGCTGCGTCTTGGTATTGAGCAGGAGGCAGAAGGTTTGGAACTCGCATCAATGGAAATTGTTCTGGATAGCGAAATGGCTGCCGGCATCAAAGTAGATGGCGTAATCAACAACACCGATTGCTTCATATCGGTAAGTTGGTCGTATGAAGGGATGCTTGCTGAATCAGGCGACCTCTACCGCGGTGCTACGCCCGACTTTAATGATGCAGTGCTTATCGATGCCAATAATACTATGGGTTCGTACCTCGACAATGAGGTAAACGGCTCTATGCCGTGTGTGTATTATTTTGTGAAGACGGTATATAATGATAAGGAATATATCAGCGAGCCACTTTGTCTCGAATGGGGCAAACTTGATGACCGCATAGCCGAAGTCGGCACATGTTGGTTTGTGTCAAAAGGTGATGAGAAGTTTGTCGATAACTGCTATGAGGTAAACTTTGATAGTGACAACCTCGTATATATCAAACGCAACCAGCAGTTTGCCTTTCACGCAGCTACATATCCCATAGTGGCATTCCGAATTGACCGCCCTGAGGGTACAACGATGTCGTTTAACCAGAACACTCTCACCTATGGTAACGGCACCGAAAAGTTTACAGGCAAAGTTGGTGATGGTATTTATTACTATGACTTGCGCGAGGACGGCATGCGCACAAAAGCGGGAAAAGTCCAGTATGATTTCCCACAAGATAACTACCGCGTATTGAATGACATTCAGCTCCGTTTCACTTGTAAAAACGGAAACACTGATCCGATGAAATTCTATTGGGCAAAGACATTCAAGAGCGTTGACGATATCAAGGATGACACTGCCGGTGTCAGTGAAGTCTTGGACGATGTTGAGTCGTCAGTAACTATAGAAAATCGGCTTGTTAAGGCCCTTGAACCGATGGCAACGGTCTCAATATACAATATTTCAGGCCAACTCATGGCCCGCGGTATCAGACAAGCTCGTGTTGAGTCGGCAGGCAACTATATTATCACCGTAAATAATAAAGGAGTGGTTAAAACATTCAAGCTTACAATCAAATAATTATCACGATATTATGAACTTTAAAGCTCTATTTACAGCTATAACTTTTGCAGCGTCATTGTCATTAGGCGCAGTAACAGTAGATACTAAAATCGAAGGGAAACCATTATATCACTATTGGGAGACTGGGGTCTGTGCAGGACGTGCTAACGAAGGACTTCGTGCAGGCTGGCAAGAGCATTTGGCCGATGTAAGGGCAAACTGCGGTTTTAAATATGTTCGTATGCACGGTCTATTCCACGATGATATGTTCGTATATTTCAAACAGCCAGACGGCAAGGTTAAATATAATTGGCAGTATATTGACGACGTGTATGACCGCATGTTATCAATTGGAGTGCGCCCGTTTGTCGAGCTGGGTTTCTTCCCAAAGGATATGGCTCTATCCAATTCAAGAACGCAATTCTGGTGGAAAGGCAATGTATCGGTCGATAGAGAGAAGTTCGGTGATTGGCACGATTTGGTTTATGCGTTTACGGCACATCTCGTTGAGCGCTATGGCCTTGATGAAGTGAGAACATGGTATTTCGAAGTGTGGAACGAACCCAACCTCACCGGCACAGGTGCATTCTTCCATGGCACAAAAAGCGATTATTTCAGATTATACAAGGAGGCAGCCAACGCTGTTAAGGCGGTCGATAAATGCCTGCGTGTAGGTGGCCCAGCTACAAGTAATTTTATCGCTGACAAGCGTCACGAAGGCGAAATTCTTGATTCCAGCAAGTCTAGATTCTTCACGCCTGATAAAATCAACAAGCAGAAATGGGAAGGAGTGTGGATCAAAGACTTTCTAAAATATTGCGAGAAGGAGAATCTGCCTGTGGACTTCATCTCGACACATCCTTACCCCACCGATTATGCACTCGATCCGGAGGAGGGCCGTTCAAAGAGCTCAATACGCTATCTAAACTCACTTCATGATGATATTGAGTGGCTACAGAATGTACTTGCAAACAGCAAATATCCATCAGCTGAGATTCACCTCACCGAGTGGTCAACTAGCCCAAATTCACGCGACTGCATGCACGACAGACTTCCGGCAGCAGCTTACATAATTCGAGCCAATCTTGATTGCATCGGCATGGTTCAATCATTGATGTATTGGACCTTTACTGATGTTTTCGAAGAGAAAGGTGGCGCTGAGAATTTATTCCATGGAGGTTTTGGCCTGATTAACTTTCAGGGTATTCATAAGCCCACATACCATGCCTATCGTATGCTCCACCAACTAGGTGACCGTCTATTACACTATGACGGTACAATAGCTGTAAGTCGCTGCTCTGATACCGGCAAGATTGTGGCCTTAGCCTTCAACTATCCGGTTGAATATGAGTCACACGTGCCTAGCGCTGAGGACTGCAACAAGTATATGAATGCCTCTCCGAAGCATGTTAATCTCGTGATTTCAAATCTTAACCCAAATACGTTGTTTGAGGTGGAAATGCTTGACAACAATCATGGTAATGTATTGACAGCGATGCAGTCATTATCATTATCGGCAAGCCCCAACCGAGAAGAGATAGAGCTACTAAAATCGTTATCGAACAATACCATAAAAAAAGTAATATGTTCAGATGCTGACGGTAATCTTACGATTGATGAAGATCTGCAACCTTGGGCATTCGCTTTGATTAAGCAGATATAAGATAAAATGAGATTACATCACGGTATGATATTTAATTTAGCTAGTTAAATCATTATTTTTTTGAATATACATTAGGTATAATTTTGTATAATTTAGGTCCTTTTTTTTTAAATTAGCCTGCCTATTTAGACAGGCTTTTTTTACCTGAATATGAAATGAGAAACAAAATATTACAAATATGTATGTGTATCGCATTTATTGGTACACATACATTCGACATGTCGGCCGATGCGCCTAAGCGTGTCGCACCGTACATAAACGACGTTCGCGATGGTCTGTCTTCGCGGTTGTTCATGTATTGGAATTCAAAGGCTACCGATGTATTCATTGACGGTGAGTTTTATCATCACGCCGGTGGTGATAGTGCGCAGGTAGCTACCGTGATGTTTACTGGCGCACGAGGCCATGCCACAAAGTATCGTCGCCCGCAACTCTCTGAGATTGTGCCGTATTCGGAAGATACGCGTGGACTGTGGTTGCGCAATGGTTCAATACCGGGCGAACCTTATGAATGGGCTGCAATAGGACAGACCGGTCGTATTGTCGAGTCAATTAACTGCGAAATATTGGGCCTGGCACTCGAAGCTGCCGAGTATGGTATGGGGTCAAGTGATAGCGCCTATATTGAGACGGCATTTAAGGTGCTCGATACATATATGAAAGGAATATATTATCGCAATGTGCCGATTGATTTAAATCATGGCCATCAGCAGACATTAGTGGGAATGACTAGTTTTGAAGTCATACATGAGGATGCGCTCAATCCACTCATAAAGCTTTATAAAGCATTAAAACCGTATATCAATAACAACTGCCCTAAAAACCGTGCGATATATGACGATGCATTGAAAAAATTTGCCGACAATATTATCGATAAAGGCGTACCTCACAATAACTGGGATCTCATACAAGCCCGCTTTATTATGGATATAGCAATGGCACTTGATGGTGATGAGGTATATTCTGACGGAAGGGGAAGTCAATACTATATTGATAGAGTTGTATCAACATCATCACTGCGGCAATGGTCACTTAAAGATCTTGCTACATATGGGTTGGACTCCAATACAGCGATTTGGAGGGAGTGCCCGGGCTACAGCATGGGTGTGCTTGGCGATTTCTGTTCCTTAATGAGGCTATTTGACACAACTCTTGACAGAGATTTGCTGATTGACTTGCCAATGCTGCCAGATGCTGTTGCTGCGATGCCTCAATATATGTTTCCGAACAGGCTATCAGTCGGTTTTGGTGACACGCATCCAGGCGAGGTTCGCCGTTCGGCAATCAACGATATGATAGCACATTACCGTCAATGGGGTGATGAGGCCGGCGTCTCACGTTTCAAGAAAATATTGAGAGTTTATGATTTTTCGGCCAATATAGACAGCCTTGTATCATCTACGTTTTATTCGCCAAATGTGAGCTGGATTGTGCAACGTAGTGGCATGGATAAGGATAACAGCCTAATGGTTTCTATTAATGGATCGGATGGAAACCATGCCCATGCCAATGGCATATCAATGGAACTGTATGGCAAAGGGTTGACTCTTGCTCCGGATGCCGGTATCGGAAAGAGCCTTTATCAAGGACAAGATTATCTCGAATATTACAGCCAATTTCCTGCACACAATACGGTGTGTGTCGATGGCATTTCATCATATCCTGTGATGAAGAGCAATCATCCGTTTAAGGTCAATGCGCTTTTCCCGGCCTCATCTACCGATTATGGTAGTTTCTCGCCACTTACGTTCAGCGAAGTAGATTTTACAGAGCCGGAAACGAATGCAAGCCAGCGTCGCATCAACGCAATTATCCCCTTTGGCGACGGTGGATACTATATCGACATATTCCGCAGCCGACGTAATGATAACACCGATGATTTTCATGATTATTTCTATCATAATCTCGGACAACGTATGAAAATTGAAACAATAGATGGTGACTCGTTAGCTTTTGAGCCGACCGAGGAATTGTCATTTGCCGGTGCTCATCTCTATGCTTATTCGTATATTTACAAACAGCAGAAAGCTGATGGATATCTTCCGATCAAGGCCACATTTACCATAGATATGCCCGATTCTACAGTAGTAGACATGAATATGTGGTTTTCCGGTGCCAATGGACGTAAGATATATCAGGCAGAATCACCGATGACCGAAGGATTGTCTCGTCTAAAAAGTATGCCTTATGATATTGCTTCAACGCCCACATTGACATTTATATCCCGCCAAATGGGCGAGGCATGGAATCGACCGTTTGCCGCGGTTTTTGAACCAAGTACAAGTGTCGATCCGGCAAATATTCTCAGTGTCGATTTCAACAGTTCTACTAATGGGGTTCAAGCTATCAAAGTACAACTAAAAGGCGGCTTTACTGATTATATCGTATCATCCGACTCGCTGTGTGATATGGTTATTGCCCCGGGCTTCAAATTCAAGTGTAAGGCCGGTATGGTAAGACTCGATGCCGATGGCAATCCACAAATTCTATTTATCTCTGACGGTACATACCTAAAGGGCATGAACATAAATCTTAAATCGTTGTCACCAATTTCAGTGCTACTTATACGTGAGAACGGGAAGTGGACAAAAATCGGTGATAATGCATCATTTAGTTTTAGATACTAAAAAAATATGTAAAAACCATTTTAATACGATGAATGAGAAAAATATTTTTGGAGTTACTTTGCGTGTGATAAGTGTGATAGTGTTGCTTTCAGTTGTTATGAGCGCTTATGCCGAGATAAAAGTCTACCCAGACGGTCGCACAAACATGCCCCACAATGATTATTTTACAGTCAAAGTTCGCTCCGTTGGAGATAACGAATGGATTGACCTGTTTGAATATAATGTGCAGGTAGACATGGATCGTGTCACCGATGCATCGATGGTACAATTTGACATGGACTCTCCGGTAGAAGTCATGGTAAAGAAAAACAATGGTAGCTTTTCTTCTGTTGATATACGTCCGCTCAATTCAAACATTGGTTATATACGTCGTGGAAACACTATTACATTCACACTCGACCGACCACGATACCTCTCAATTGAGTTTGATGGCGACCGTCTTAATAATCTACATCTTTTTGCTAATCCAATGGAAACTGAGGTATATGGAACTGATGCATCAGGTATTATGTACTTTGGCCCAGGTGTGCATCGCCCTTCTGATCTGCCGAATAATACACTGCGCATACCATCCAATACAACGGTCTATCTTGCTCCGGGTGCAGTAGTAAAAGCTCGTATTCTTATTGATAAAGCTGAGAATGTGCGGATTATCGGACGCGGTATTCTGGACCATCCGATGCGAGGCGTTGAAGTGACCGATTCACGCAATGTCGAGATTGACGGCATTACAGTGGTAAATCCCGATCATTATACTATTTTCGGTGGTGGGGTTGACGGATTGACTATTAAAAACTTAAAGTCATTTAGCTGCAAGGGGTGGAGCGATGGTGTTGATCTTATGTGCTGCAAAAATGTGTATATCGACAACATCTTTATGCGCAACAGCGACGACTGTATAGCCCTTTACAACCATCGCTGGCACTGGTATGGTGGCACACAGAATGTAAACGTGACAAATGCCGTGCTATGGGCTGATATCGCACATCCAATAAACATCGGTGGTCATGGCGACGATGCAAACCCCGACGGTGAAGTTATAGAAAAAGTAAGGTTTAAGAATATAGATATTCTCGAACAAGATGAGGACGATCCTCCTTACCAAGGGTGTATGGCAATTGTAGTTGGCGACAACAATATCGCTCGAGATATTACTTTCGAGGATGTGCGAGTTGAGAGTATTCAAGAAGGTATGTTGTTCAATCTATGTGTCATGTTTAATGAAAAGTACAACAAGACACCAGGAGGCTCGATATATAATGTTCTGTTCAAAAATATCAGCTATATGGGATATGGCGAGTCGATGTCGGTCATTAAGGGTTATGACGCGAAGCACAAGATCTACGACATAACGTTTGACAACGTCACTGTCAACGACAAGAAGATTAAATCGCTGTCAGATTTCGCTATCAACCAATATATATCCAACATAATATTTAAATAAGTCTATTCTGTGAAAAAAATAATTATTGCAGTTATACTGATTATATGCGTTTGCTCTATGGTAAACGCAGGGGGATACTATACTCATCCTGATGGCAAGAGGGGATGGTATATGCATGGTCTAAATGAGGAGAACGATGGCACTATCGATATGCGCGACATGTACGGGGTTCGTTTCATTGTAGACTCAAAAAATAATTCCCCGGTTACCGTCACCACCACTATGTACAAGATTGTGACCACCGGACGACACAATCTTCCTGATTCCACATCAGCTGCAGTCAATATCTCCGGTCCGTTCCCTAAAGAAGTGACAATTCCATTGTCGGCGTTTGATTATAACCGTGGTCAGGAGTATTTCTTGAAGTTTATTAAAACAATCACGGTCGAAGCATCGGATGGCGCTGAAGTCAGAAACATACATCCTGTATCAGGGAATACGTGTCGGATAAGTATTCCGATTAAAGGTAAACCACTCGATAGAAATGGAAAAACGTCTTACACCATGACTGTTACCAACACATCGTCGGCCACACGCGACTTCGGTATCAGCGTACACCGTGACGGTTGGGAAACAATGACAGTGACACCCTCTGTGCACTCCTTGTCGCTATTGCCCGGTCAAAGTGAGGATGTAGCAATTGATGTGACTACAACACGTTCAATTGCCCCCGGACAGCATGAATACCATAAAATTATCGTATATCCGGCTGATGGAAATGGAGAAACCATGACCGCTACTCTTGTCACAGTTCAACCTATTACCGAGCCATTCCTAATTCATACTCCCGTAGAGTGGAACGAAATAAAAAGCAATACACAAAAGTATGATTGGGCAGCCGATGGGCTTGCAAAGATTATTAAGACGGCACAGGAATATAAAGTTCCCGAAGTGAGAATACGACCGAGCGATAACAAATCGGAAGGAATTGTGCGTGCATACATCGAAGGTCCGCTCGTGTCGACAGCGATAGCCTATTACCTAACAGGCGAACAGGAGTATGGCGTTAAGGTAGCGGAAACACTGCGACTCGTTTCAGACCCCAAAAACGGATATCCGGTTACAAACCATCTTACTTTGCAAGGTATTCCGCAAGAAGGAGGCACTATGGAAGGAATGCTCCATGCTTACGACCTTATACGAAATGATTCACTCCTCACAGCGGCAGAAAAATCAAACGTTGAGAATATGTTTCGACTTTTCTGTAATAATTTCAGCGCCACTATGGGCGACGGAGGTATTTCGAATTGGACTGTTTTCAATTATGGTCCGGCAGCACAATGTGCACTGCTGCTCGGTGATATTGACATGTTCAACCGTTTCGCATATGGTCCATGCGGTCTTATTGATAATCTTCGTTATGGCACACTTGATGACGGATGGTGGTACGAGATGTCGTTATCCTATAATTTAGGATGTGCTTCGTGCTACACAATGGTGGCAAAGTCCGCGTCACTATTCGGCATAGATTGGGTTAACGCAGGCTTCCCATCGTCTGCATCGCCCAATGTAGGCCTAAGACCGTTTGAATATGAGAACTTTCAAGGAATGTCGTTTGGAAAATTTGGTCCTGTGACTCACCCTGATATATCGATTAAACGAATGTGGGATGGAATCGTAGCATACCCGGATTATCGTGGCGTAATGTTCGGCATGGGAGATGGACATGAGCAACTCGTTGCCGGGAATCAATTTGAAATGGCCTATTACGTGTTTCGCGATCCGGCTTATACAACAATCATCAAGAAAGCCAAGGAACGCAATCTAATATGGGCTGTTGCTGAGTTGCCTCAAGACGTTCCGGATATGAGCGCTGTGTCGGCCACATCTCCCAACAGCGGTATAACAGTGTTACGGTCGCGGTCAAAAGATCCGTCAAAACGTATACAAGCAGTGATAAAATTCGGTACGCATGGATCCTATCATGGACATTTCGACCAGCTAAGCCTTCTGTCTCTGATGCGCTACGGTCGTAGCTTCTACAATCCGGAAACATCATGGTGGGGCTACGGATCGTATATGTATAAATGGTGGGTGCAACCATCTATGTCGCATAATATGGTTGTGGTTGATGGCATGCAGAAAGAGCCAACAGAGTGCCACCAAAGCATCTTTTATACAGGTAATATGATACAGGTGAGTGACATCTCCACCATATCGCGGTGGAGCAATCCTCCGTATATGGGCGGTTATGAACGTGTAGCTGACGTAAGACATCACATCAACCCGTATGTACCCATTCCGGACGGTCATCCTCAGCCGGCAGAGATTGGGAAGTATTCGGATCCTGTGTATCAGCGTCGTATGACTATTGTTACTGATGATTATGTCATACTCGCTGACTATCTCGAAGCAGACTCAATTCATACATTCGACAACCTTTTGCAGCTTCGTGGCGCAACACTTGATGACAATGTTGTCCTCACAGGACATGATGCCCAATTTGATACATCGCCTCTAAGTTCCGGGCAATTCATCACGTCAGTGGATAATTATAAATATAATCCCGGTACCGTAATAAAGTCGGTGCATAGGTTTGCAGCTATCGGCGACGATGGCAAAAATATCGTCAATGGAAATTGGGAAACCGGCGGTCAAAATCGTCTTTATAATAACCCGGGATCGCTCCGAATGGACGTATATCCACTATTGCCATCGTCCGGAACAATGCGAGTGGGCGACTATGCAGAATGCTGGAATAATGAACATCTAATTGCTTTCAGCTTGGAAAATGATAATGTGGAATGTGCGCGTGATACAATCAACAGTTGGTTACTTGGCTCCTCGATAATTAATGTGAAGCTTGATAAGCCTCGGAAATTGCGTATAAATGTGGCGTGCAAACGACCATCGTTGGGTAGAGACGCAGCCATGCTCGTAAATGGCAATATTGTCACAACCGATGGGAAATGCGTAAAGTTATCAAAGCTCCCGGCCAAATACGTCAATGTTAAAATGCTGCCTGCACCGAATGCAGATTACAGTGGCGGTCCCGTAAAAATTGCCGGGCAACAGTATGTTGATGCAATAGGTCTTGAACCGGCGGATTACACACAGCCGTCATTCGTAGAATTTGATCTATCGGGAATCAACGTCATTGGTATGTACGGAACTATCGGGTGCGACTATTTCACGGGCAATGAGGAACAGCTAAGAAAAACGGTTGCATTGCGACAAGATGGCACACAAGCTAAATACATCACACTCATAGAACCATACGAATCAAAATCGTTACTAAAAACCGCTGAGGCTGATGAGAATGGAAATGTTACAGTGACGCTCTCAGACGGTCGCATTCAGAAACTTAAAATTGAAGATTTCTTCAATCGCTCTCTTACCCCAAAAGTTACAATCAAAGAATTCAAAGGAAGCAAACTATTGCGCCATGAATCCACAGTTTCCCCAAATAAAGCCGATAATAATAAAGCAAATGATAACAAATAAACTGATATTAATAGCTGGTGTTTTCGTTGCCGACATCTTAAACGCTTCTGCCGATACTCCGGCTACTTTAGTTGACCCAATTCCGGATATTCCTAATGCATTGCCTGTCGCTACCGTGCCAATGGGGAATCCTGATGATTTTCAGGAATATCAACTTGATCTCAGCATCGCCGATGGTCCTTTTAATGGAAACTGGGATTCAATAGAGAGCAATTATCCCGGAATCCCTGATTGGTTGCGTGATGCCAAGTTCGGAATATGGGTACATTTCGGGCCTCAGTCTGCAGGCCAAAGCGGAGATTGGTATGCCCGCAATATGTACCGAGAGGAGCATAAAGCATACGCCAATCATCGAAGAAATTTCGGCCATCCATCAAAAATTGGATATAAGGAAGTATTGCATAGTTGGCATCCCGACAGTTTGAATACGGAATACCTTACAGATATTTATTACAAAGCCGGAGCTCGGTTTCTGATTATTCAAGGAGTGCATCATGATAATTATGATCTTTGGAATTCAAAGTATCAGCCATGGAATTCTGTTAATATTGGCCCCCACAGAGACCTTCTAAGAGAATGGGTGAATGCCTGCAGGAAGCGAAATATGCATTACGGCATTACATTTCATCATGAATACACATGGTGGTGGTGGCAGACAGCTTTCGGGGCTGACTCTCATGGTGAATATGCCGGGGTGCCTTATGATGGTCATCTAAAGCCTGAAGATGGCAAAGGACAATGGTGGGAGGGCTATGACCCACGTTTACTTTACGGGATAGATCTTAGGGAATATGAAACGGTAGAGAAAAATGCACATTCCCCTTGGTTGCCACCTAAGCCTGGTATATTCACCCGACATTTGGATTTTGCAAAATGGTATGTAAAACAATGGGCACAACGCATAATGGATGTAACTGAGAATTATGATCCCGATTTCATATATACCGATGGAACAACTCAGGGCCCATTTACAGGCGACGGTACGGGTACTGGATTTAAGTCAAATGCCATGCCACTTGTTATGGCTGATTACTATAACAAAGTGCTAAAAAAGCATGGTAAAGTAGATGTATTCAGCATTATTAAGTTTCGAAAGCCAACCAACGGGGCTGTTAACACAGCTGAATTTGCATTCCCTGACACAATAAATACATCGCAAGCCTGGATACGTGAGGCACCGGTGGGCGACTGGTTCTATGCGCCTGGATTTACATATGATTCCGGCATGATGATTAAATTTATTATCGAATCGATAGCGCGCGATGGAAACGCAGCGTTGAATATTTGTCTCCACCCCGATGGCTCAATCGACCCGGATTGTGTTAAGATGCTAGAGGAAGTGGGCGCTTGGATGGATAGAAACGCAGAAGCTGTGTACGGAAGCCGTGCATGGCATACATTAGGCGAGGGTGTAGTTGTCGATGGCAAACTGCGTACTCTTCCGGGTGGCGGTTTGAATAAGATACATGCCGAATTCGAGTTTTCGTCAAAGGATTTTCGTTTCAGTTTGGGTAAAAATGGGAAACTTTATGTATTCTGTATGACCGTACCGGAAGGTGGCACAAATATCAACATTAAATCCCTTGCCAATGATGCTAAAGGAGTTCCGGATATTAGTAATGTAACTCTACTCGGCTATGATGAAAAACCGTTGAAATGGATTC
>CAZKYD010000018.1:24611-27031 GCA_964556875.1 uncultured Alistipes sp. | reverse complement strand
CAATCTTGGTCCGCAAACCGATGTCCCTGCCGGGGATATCGGTGTTGGTGGTCGTGAAGTGGGGTATATGTTTGGCTGGTACAAGAAGATGACCCGCGAGTTTACCGGCACTTTCACCGGCAAGGGGATGGACTTCGGCGGCTCGCTGGTTCGTCCGGAGGCTACCGGTTATGGTAATGTCTATTTCCTGCTGAACATGCTGGCAACTAAGGGTATCGACCTCAAGGGGAAGCGTGTGGCTATCTCCGGAGCGGGCAACGTTGCGCTCTACACCGTTAAGAAGCTCCTGGAACTGGGCGCTGTGCCGGTTTCAATGAGCGATTCCGACGGCTCAATCTATCTCCCCAATGGTATTACGCAGGAGCAGTTTGAACGTATCTTCGAGTTGAAGATGGCTTATCGCGGTCGTATCCGTGAGTTTGCCGATGAAACTCCGGGCTGCGAATATTTCCCCGGCGAACGTCCGTGGAAGCATGTAAAATGCGATATCGCAATGCCTTCAGCAACCCAGAACGAACTCGACGGCGACGATGCTCGTGCGCTCCTGGCTCAGGGTTGTATCGCTGTCAGCGAAGGCGCTAACATGCCCTCAACTCGTGAGGCTGTACATGAATTCCTGAACGCAAAGATTCTCTACGCTCCGGGCAAGGCTGCAAATGCCGGAGGTGTGTCGGTATCCGGTCTGGAGATGGCGCAGAATGCTCAGATGCTCTCATGGAGCGCTGAGGAGGTTGACGCTAAGCTCCGCCAGATCATGAAGGATATCCACAGCCAGTGTGAACAGTATGGCAAGGAGGAAGACGGCTATATCAACTATGTACGTGGCGCCAACACCGCCGGCTTTATGAAAGTGGCGCGTGCAATGATTGCCGAAGGCATCAGCTAATTCTCTCTGCGATAAATCAAATTAGCTGCTGATAGGCTAATCAACTACAACAAAATTAATTGAAGGCTTGCTGATATGCCCCGATTGTGGGGCTGCCGAGGCGAGTTGCTCCAAGCATATCTTTCTCGGCAAGAGGAAGCACTAATCCCGGGTCGCCTGCATTTAATGCGGGCGACTCGTTGCTTACGCGGTAGTCAAACTGATACGTCTCGCGGTCAACGTTGTAGAGGGGATCGCTGTCCCATAAGCAGTTGATAAAGTTGGCATCATCCTCGCCGGCAGATTTCAGCAAGCAGGAGCGGATCTGGACGGGGAAGTCGTCGAGGGTGCCGTGCGAAAGGTCGGTGCCCAAGCCGTAGATGATGCAGTTGGAGATGTCGGCAGATAGCCATGGCATTTCGTCATCGTCGGGGTCGTTGTTCTTATCCTGCGGGTCGATATGCTCAAACTGCAGGGCGGGTCCGCCGATGGCGGTAAAGAGGTAGTAGTTGGCCAGGGTGCAATGATTTACGATATGCTCCGAGCCTACTAAGCGCAGGATGCCCAGCGAGGCGTCGGAAAATTCGCAGCCGATGGCGGTCAAGGCGGAATGGATAGCCTCGATGATATATCCTTTGGTGTTGCGGACTACGGAGTTATGAATCGTTAGGGCAGGGGCCTCGGTAGTGCCGCCACAACGGTCGAGCACGAGCCCTATCTCGGAGTTGCGGATCGAGGCGTGAGTTATGTAATTATCTTTTGAGGTTGAACTGAAGGTAATCCCCTCCCATTGGCCCGACATTACCTCATAGGGGATGTCGGAGGCTACATAGCCGGAGCGGTCGCCGATGATTTCAACGGGGGCATACGCGGTGCCCATAACGCGCAGCGAGCCGTTGATGGTGATTGAGGCGGCATCATGCATCAGGAGCTTGCTCCCGGCGGGGATGGTCAAGGTTGCCCCATCCTCTACAGTGATAGAGCCGCTGATGAGGTAGGGTTTATCGGCGGAGAAGGTAGTATCTGAGCTATAGACGGTTTCACCGGTCAGGCGGGTAACATCCTGTCCCTGAGCCGATACCGGCACGGTTGAGGTTACGCCATTGACAACGAAATCGATATGCCGAACGATATCCACCGGCAAGTTGCTACCATTCTCGGCTAACGTAGCCTCGACGAACACGAAAATCGAATCATTCGGGCGAATTTCGATATTGTTGAAGCTGCGGCCGGAGATGCCGTCAACGTTCATGCGGAACTGCCCTTCGGCGTCATCGCGGAAAGAAACGGAACTGATATTCAGGATCTTATCATGGCGGTTATAGACTACAAACCTGCTCGTCGGGGATGGCCCGAGGGTCAGCATGGAGCCCATACGGACGGTATCGGTAGAAAACGTAGGCTGATCAGCCGCCGAGGTGGTAATCCCATCCTCAATGCAGCCGGTCAATGAAAACATTGCCAAACATATGGCTATAAAATTCCAGAGAAGCTTCATTCATTCATAATTTACACCTAATTAACGCCCTCCCTCCCCCATTTATTGCCCCGCCGC
>CAZKYD010000018.1:0-24511 GCA_964556875.1 uncultured Alistipes sp. | reverse complement strand
ATTCATAATTTACACCTAATTAACGCCCTCCCTCCCCCATTTATTGCCCCGCCGCCCTCCCGGCTCCCTCCTCTTGCCAATGGTAGCTTCCTTGCCGATGGCAGCTTTATGGCTGATGCAGAGCTCCCCTCGATTTTTGAGGAGCGCTATCACGACCGGATTTTGCTGAAGCAGGGGCAACTCGACCGCATCCTGAAATATGTCAGCGATAATCCTTTAAAAACAGTAACATTCGCTTTGTAGCGAGGGGCGATTGCTGATAATTGCTCCGGCGGAGCATGCGTTTAAGGGGGCTACGCCGTCGCGGAATAGCTGCATGAAGATGAATGGGTTGGCAGGGAGGATTGCGGGTTATGAGAAGTGGGCGCGGATGAGCGCAGCTTTGGCGGGGCCGATTACGGCGGCCAGTTCTTCGGCTGAGGCCTGAGCGATACGGGCCACGCTCTTGAAGTGAGTGAGAAGGGCCTGTTCGGTCGATGGGCCGATACCGGGGATTGTAGATAATTCGCTGACAATTTGGCTCTTGGAGCGGCGGTCGCGGTGATGGGTGATGCCGAAACGGTGGGCCTCGTCGCGCAGATGCTGCACAACCTTCAGCGATTCGGAATTTTTGTCGATATATAGCGGAACGGAGTCGCCGGGGAAATATATCTCTTCCAGACGTTTAGCAATACCAACCAGGGCGATTTTCCCCCTGAGACCGATAGCATCCAGTGCCTCTACGGCCGAGGATAGCTGCCCCTTGCCGCCATCCACAACCACCAGTTGCGGCAGATCATCAGGGGCTTCCTCCATGAGGCGTGTGTAGCGGCGTGTCAACACCTCCTTCATCGAGGCAAAATCGTCGGGGCCAACTACCGTCTTGATATTGAAATGGCGATAATCCTTCTTCGAGGGCTTCGCATCGCGGAAAACCACACACGAAGCCACCGGGTTGGTGCCCTGAATATTCGAGTTATCGAAACATTCGATATGTCGCGGTAGCTCCGACAGGCGGAAATCCGCCTTGATACGTTCGAGGGTCTTGATAGCGCGCTTCTCCGGATCTACTTTCTCCAGATGCTTAAGGGCATCGATGCGCGCTTGGCGAGCATTGCGAATCGAGACATCCAGCAGCTTGAATTTATCCCCCTTCTGCGGAATGGTCACCACCATCCCCGGGAATGCCATTTCGGGCTGCTCCTGCACGATGACCTCCTCTAAATCAGCCTTGAATCGCTCGCGAATCTCCTGCATAGCGTAGGATAGCAACTCGGCGCGGCTCTCCTCCAGGCGGCGCTTATAGCGTAAGGTCAGCGAGCGTGCAACCGCCCCGCGTCTGACGTGCATATAATTGACAAACACATCATTCGAGCCGTCGTCGTCAACGCCAAACACGTCTACATCGTCGAGCGTCTGGTTGACAATCACGCTCTTGGCCTGATAGCGCTCTACTTTCAGATATTGCTCCTTAAGTTCCTGGGCCTCCTCGAAGCGCAGTTCCATCGATAGGCGTTCCATCTCGGAGCGCAGATGCTGGAGCAGTTCGCTCGTGTCGCCACGCAGAATCTGCTTGATATTCTCGATAAATCCGCCATACTCCTCCGTAGAAATCGCGCCGATACAGCAGCCGCGGCAGCGCTTTAGATGATATTCCAGGCAGACGCGCCCTTTGTCGCGAGCCAAGGTAGTCGGGGTAATCGGAATTTTGCAGCCACGAATAGGGTAGAGCTCGCGAATCAGCGAAAGAACCGTGCGGGCAGCACCGGCATCGGTATATGGCCCGAAAAATTTAGAGCCGTCGCGCAGGCGTTGACGCGTCAGGAACACCCTCGGATACAGCTCCTTAGTCAGGCATATCCAGGGGTAAGATTTATCATCCTTAAGCAGCACGTTATATTTGGGCTTATACTCCTTAATCATCGAGTTTTCGAGATTAAGAGCGTCAGCCTCGGTCGGCACTACGATATAACTCATATCGACAATAGCACGCACAAGGATGTTGGTGCGCAGAACTTCGTGGGTGCGATTAAAATAGCTCGACACTCGCCGCTTCAAGTTCTTCGCTTTTCCGACATAAATCACCGTCCCCTCCGAGTCGTAGTACATATAGACCCCCGGAGTTTCGGGCAACATCGAGATTTTCTCTCTCAGTTCGGGCGATTTTTCTTTGCTATGCTTTGCCATTTATGGTTAATCCTTAATCGTAAGGAGGAAATGCGGATGGCGATATTCAAATCCTATCAGCCCCATTGCCGCCATGCGGACTATCATATCCTCGGTGGCGCTTTGGGACATATGGGCATCTATCATCAGTTCTTCAACCGTTGCCAGCCCTTTGGCCTTTAACGCCGACAGCAAGGTTGCCTCGGCCTCAGAGTAGGCCACGCACCCCCCGGCATCGGGGTTTTCAATCAGTCGCCAGGTTTTTACCATCAACGGATGGGCAACGATATTTTCGTCGGCAACGCGGTAGTAGGCGCGCCATTTGCCGTTATCTTCGCGACATTCAACCGGGCGCTTCTCGGCCTTGGGAATCGTTGCTTGCAGAACGATAGCGCCCCCTTCGCAGAGAAAAGCCTTCATTTCAACGTCGACCGCCGGCCGGCAATAGACCGTAGCAGCAGCTTCTATTACGTGGATATCCTCCTCGGAGCGGATGCCGGCGATAGAGCCGTTATCCTTGACGCCTACCAGGAGGCGCCCTCCGTCGTTGTTGGAGAATGCCGAGATTGAATGAGCGATTTTGGCTGTATCGGATATTGTAAATTTGAAATCCTGATGGACATGTTCCCCCTCGTCGATGAGACGTTGGATATAGAACTTCCCTCGGATTGCATGCAAATCCTTATACATAACTTCGGTTAATCTTTGAGGAGATTCAGAAGGGGAGCTGCTTATGAAAGCAATGCCTTCACTACATCAAATGTTGACTTCGGAGCGATAGAGAAGAAGTTGCCATACTGTTCATGATGGTTTTCTACTCCGGGGGTGTCGGAAACTACTCTCACTGCGAGGAACGGCACATCTTTCAGGCAGCAAACCTGCGCAATTGAGCCCGATTCCATATCTACGGCCATCGCCTTCGGCTGCACGGCCAAAACGGCTTTCAGCTCTTCGGGGGTAGAAACAAACAGGTCGCCCGAGGCGATGAGTCCGCGTTTTACCTGCGGCAACCCCTTTACGGCGTCGAGATTTACCAGCTTATCCCCCTTACAGTCGAACAGTTCCGGAAGTCCCTGCACCTGGCCGCGAGCATTGCCCGGCCCGCAGTAAACATCGTGATAGCCGATTTGGTCGGCGATAACAACATCCAGGATGTCGGCGCCGCCGCCGGTGCCACCGGCGATACCGGTGTTGACAATCAGTTCGGGATGGAATGTATCTATGAGCGAGATAGCGCCAACGGCAGCATTCACTTTGCCGATACCGGTCTGCATTACGGCAATTTCATTCTTGCCCATGCGGCCGTGGCGGATGCGGTAGCCGTTAACGGTTTCTTCTTTAATATCTTCAATCAATGGGAGTAGCATATTCAGTTCGCTCTCCATTGCAACGATTATACCTATCTTCATTTTTGCGGTTAAGGTTTATGATAAAGGAGTTGGAAACAGGGCGGGGCGGCTTAGCCGTTGATGCGGACAGCCTTCTGTATTCCGGGAATTTTGCGCACCTTGGCGCAGAGGTCGTTGACCCCTTCAACGTCGGAAACGAGTAGGGTCAAGTCGCAGGTAAACACCTCCTTATCCGCATGGATCTCTAAATCGCGGATGTTGAGGTTGAGGTGGGTGGAGATCAGCGAGATAAGTTCGTGGAGAATCCCTTGGCGGTCGATACCCTCGATGCGCAGATGCGCACGGAAATGGTTGCCGGATGCCTCCCAAGTGGTGGCTACGATTCTCGGGCCGAACGATGCTTTCAGAGCCGAGGCGCGCGGACAGTCGAGATTATGGACAACAACAACGCCGTCGTCGTCGATGAAGCCGAGCACGTCGTCGCCGGGAATGGGGTGGCAACATCCTGCAAAGCGGAAGTTGGGTTCGCCGGTGCCGTCGTAGCGTAGCACGTAGGTCTCTTTGGTGTTGATTTTGGCTTTCTCGGGCTCTTGATTCTGCTCTTTTTCAGTGGCAGCTTTGTTCGCCATGCCGATAAGTCGCAACAGTAGGCGTTTGGTCTTGGAGCTCTCTTTCTTGAGGGTTTTGACTACATAGTCGTTGAGGAGAATCTCCTCGTTGCCCAACTGATGATAGAAATCATCGCGGCTCTGGGCTTTATATAGGCCCATAACCTTTGTGATAGCAACGTTGTCGTCCTTGATGTCGTTGGCTTTCAGGAAGTCGGCAAAAATCTGCTTTCCCTTGGTGATGGTAGGCTGCTGGAGGTTGCGCAACACCTGGCGCAGACGTTTCTTACCTTTGGCGGTGGCGAGGAAGTCCATCCATTCGGCCTTTGGTTGCTGCGACTGCGAAGTCAACACTTCAACCTGGTCGCCTGAATTGAGCTTCTGGCTGAGGGGCACGAGTTTATGATTTACCTTTCCGGCGATACAGTGGCAGCCGATCTGAGAGTGGAGATTGAACGCCACGTCGAGCACCGTAGCATCCTTCGGCAAGGTGAGCAGTTCGCCTTTGGGGGTGAACACTACGATTTCAGAGGCGAAAAGGTTGAGCTTTAGTGTGTCGAGGAAGTCGAGAGCGTTGGGCTCGGGGTCGGCAAGGATATCCTTAATGGTGTGGAGCCAAACGTCGAGTTCGGACTCCTCCTCCCCTTCGCCTACTTTATATTTCCAGTGGGCGGCAAACCCCTTTTCGGCAATTTCGTCCATGCGGCGCGAACGGATCTGCACCTCTACCCAGTTGCCGTCGGGGCCCATTACCGTAAGATGGAGCGCCTGATAGCCGTTGGCCTTCGGGTTTGAAATCCAGTCGCGGGTACGGTCGGGATGCAGGCGGTAGATATCGGTAATCGTAGAGTAGATTTGCCAACAGATAGATTTCTCCTTGGCCTGGTCGTCGCAGTCGAAGATGATGCGCGCGGCGTAAAGGTCGTAGACCTCCTCAAAGGGGATATGCTTCGATTCCATCTTGTTCCAGATGGAGAATACCGATTTCACACGCGCTTTAGCTTCATAATGCAGCCCCATAGCGTCGAGACGCTCGCGGATAGGCTTGATGAAGTCGTTATAGACATAGGCGCGGTGGGCTTCGCTGTCGGCAATCTTCTTCGAGATGCTCTCGAAGGCCTCGGGATGCTCATACTTGAAACTCAGGTTCTCAAGTTCGGTCTTAATAGCAAACAAGCCTAAGCGATGGGCCAACGGTGCGTAGATATAGAGCGTCTCGCCGGCAATCTTATATTGCTTATTGGGCGCCATGGAGCCAAGGGTGCGCATATTATGCAGGCGGTCGGCCATCTTTATCAACACAACCCTGATATCCTCGCTCATCGTAAGCAACAGCTTACGGAAATTCTCCGCTTGCGCCGAGGCTTTGTCGCCGAAGATTCCGCCTGAAATCTTTGTTAACCCCGCTACTAATTGCGCAATCTTCTTCCCGAAATTCTGCTCAATATCCTCCACAGTGAAGTCGGTGTCCTCCACAACATCGTGGAGCAACGCCGCGCATATCGATGTCGATCCCAAGCCGATTTCCTGGCTTGCGATTTTCGCTACTGCTATCGGGTGGAGAATGTAAGGTTCGCCGGAGCGGCGGCGGATGCCGCTATGTGCCTCTTTTGCAAATTTGTAGGCGCGTTCTATAATCTCCACCTTTTTGCGGTGATTTGACGATAGATAGCCGTCAAGGACTTCCCTGAATGCGGCATCGATCATACGCTCCTCTTCGGGAGTGGTAAAATTGCTCTTGCCGGATACGGAGACTACCGGCACCGGAGCTGACGGATTTTCGTGCGACATAGGTTAACTGTGTTTTTGGGCGGAAAGTCCACAAAAATACTAAATTTTCGCCAAAAAATCGCTAACTTTGGGTTCAAAAGAGAAAAAGTAATATGAAAGTTGTAAATTTTGCAGAAACCCCCTCGTTGGTAAGCCAGTATATGACCGAGTTGCGCGATGTTAATATTCAGAGCGATATGCTCCGTTTTCGTCGCAATCTTGAGCGCTTAGGAGAAATTATGGCGTATGAAATCTCCAAAACCGTCTCATACAAGGGACGCGAGATTACAACCCCCCTGGCCAAGACCGAAAGCTTTGAAGTTGCATCAGACATCGTGTTGGCTACTATTTTCCGCGCAGGCGTACCCTTCCATCAGGGATTCCTCAACTTCTTCGACCATGCCGAAAACGCCTTTGTATCTGCCTATCGCCGCTACAAAGAGAAAACCTACCGCGACCATGACGACTTCGAAGTCTGCATCGAATATCTTGCTTCTCCCTCTATCGAAGGGAAGACCCTAATCCTTGCCGACCCCATGCTCGCTACCGGTTCGTCGATGGAACTCAGCTACCGCGCACTGCTGACAAAAGGCACCCCGGCGCATATCCATGTCGCCTCGGTAATCGCCTCTAAGCAAGCTGTTGACTTCATTTGTGAAAAATTCCCCGCCGACAAGACAACCCTCTGGATTGGCGCCATCGATCCCGAAATCAACGCCCATTCCTACATTGTCCCCGGCCTCGGCGATGCCGGCGACCTCGCCTACGGCACCAAAGACTAACCCTCCCCCCCCCTCAGCCCCTCCGGTTCCCGGGCTTCCTTCGGCTTATGGGCTTCCTTTTCCTGCCCTTCTTGTTTGCCGCGACTGCAGTCGCGGCCACAGTGGTCGCTTGGAAAAATCTCGGTCCTGGCTCTTGCAGGCGCTTTCGCCCTCTTTGCCTATTGCGCCCTCTTTGTTGCGGGAACACAACAAAGAGGGCGCAATGGGTTAAGGCCGGTAATCACCGTGGCCTCGACTGCAGTCGAGGCAAACAAGAGGAATGGCGAGCGAGGCCGGATTTAGGAGGCCCGGCGGGGAAGAGAGGCTCAGGAACCGGAGGGACCTTAGGGCTGGAGCGGGGGATTAGAAGCCGAGGAGGTCGGGCATGGAGCGGAGGCCGCGGGGGCGGTTGGTTGCCATCCATTCTGCGGCTTTGACGGCACCGAAGGCGAAGCCTTCGCGCGAGAAGGCGCGATGTTCGATGGTTATGGTATCGACGGGGGAGGTCCAGCTGACGGTGTGTGTGCCGGGAACTTCGCCGATGCGTTCGTGGTTGATGAGGAGGGTAGAGGGGTCGGCATCGGCCTTGGCGGGATCTTCGGTCCAGCTGTTGATGGTGTGGCTGGCGGCGATGATGGTTTCGGCGGTAGAGACGGCGGTGCCGGAGGGGTGGTCGAGCTTATGGATATGGTGGATTTCGTTCATCGTAGCGCGATATTCGGGGTATTCGTCGAGCAGGGCGGTTGCTTCTGCTACAACTTTTTTGAACAGGGCTACACCGATAGAGAAGTTTGAGGTCCAGAACATTCCTTGGGGGGCTTTTTCAACCATGGCTTCAACTTCGGCGCGACGGTCGAGCCATCCGGTGGTGCCGGTAACCAGGGGAATTCCGGCCTCGAGGCAGCGGCGGAAGTTGTCGACGGCTGTAGCGGGAGTAGTAAATTCGATGGCTACATCTGCTTGGCGAAATTCGGGGGAGTCGAAGCGGTCGGTTTGCCCGGCGTCGATAGTGCAGACGATTTCATGACCACGGTTGAGGGCGATGCGCTCGATGGCGTGCCCCATTTTTCCATATCCTATAAGTGCTATTTTCATTTTTCTGGGTTGGCGTGTTTTAGTTCTTTTTTGATGACGTAGGGGATGGCGATGGAGGTGAATATCAGCAGTGCGCCGCCGGCCAGGGTGAATGCCCAAACGTCGCGCATTGAGAGGCCCCATTCGCCGGTTTTATCGTAGTCGCTCAGGAAGAGGAAGGCGGCGGCTACGCAGAAGAACACTGCGCTCCACGCCTCGATACGATATAGGCGTTTGATGCGTGGATGTTTGCCGGAATAGGGGGCAAACAGTTTGCCGATGAGGAAGCAGAGCGCGCCTACGGCGTAAACATATTTCCAGTAGCCGGCGGCGTTCATCCAGAAGTTCGGCTCTTGGTCGAAGCTGGGGGTTGCCAGCTTGATGGAGAATATCGGCAGTAGAGTTCCGATGGCGATAATCAGCAGGCCGAGGGTGGCTAACACTACGGTCCAAACTCGCGGGGCTTTCCCCTGCAGGTCGTCTAAAGTATAGTTCGTTTCGTTCATTGTCGGTAAAGTTTGAGAGGGGGTGTGTTCAGATATAACAGTTTGGGGAAGAGGGGAGTTTATTCAAAGACATACACGTCTTCGTTGGGACGTTGCATGTGGTATTCTTCGCGGACAATGCGCTCCAGCTCCGCGGGGTCGGAGGTCAGGGAGGTGTTGAGCTGATGATAATATAGCATGGTGTCGTTATTCTCCTTGATTTCAGCTTCCAGGCGGTCGATTTCCGTTTGGTATTCCATGCTCTTGAAATAGGAGTTTTCGTTGAAGAAAAGTATGTAAATGATGTAAGCCACGGCTATCAGCAGCGGCAACGTTACGTAGCGCTTGGTCCACCGCCAAGCCGAGGAGAGACCTTCTTTCATCGTAGTTTTGTCTGTAATTATCGGGATAACAAAGTTACAATTTTTTTTGCTGACTTCATCTATTCCGGCATAAAAAACGCCCCGGAGGCCATTCTCTTCGGCTCCGGGGCGAATATTCATTGAAATTTCAGAGGGGTTTCATGCGCCCCATAGATGGGAGGCATGAAACTCTGAGTTTGGGGGATTATCGAACAATAACCTTAACGGTCTTGCGATCTACGGTTACGAGGTAAATAGCTGAGTTGACGTGAACGCGAGCATTACCGGTTGCGCTGTAGAGGGTCTTACCGTCAACGGCGTTGATGGTTACGAGGCTGTTGTCAGCGCCCGAAACTACGATATACTTACCGTCAACCGAAACGTTCACCTTGCCGGCCTTAACGAGCTCGATGCCTGAAGTCGGGATGCTTACTGAGTTAGAGAATTCAGATTCGCCTTCAGAGTAAACAGCGGTTACGTTGTAGGTATGGCCTTGACCGTCGGTGGTGGTGTCGGTGTAATTAGCAGAGGTTAGCAGTTCGCTGTTAATCTTCTGGCCGTCGCGATATACGTTGTAGCCGAGGAGATTGCTATTGTTGGGCTTCATACATTTGTAGGTTACATAGTCAACCATCAGCATGAATGCATTTGTAGCGTAAGAGTGGATAGCGAAGTATTTAGCGCCTTCGGGCAGTTTAGCTGAATATTCGGTCCATGCTTGCGGCAGGTCTTGCCAGTCAGCATCTTCAACGGGCTTGAATGATGAGATGTTGGTGTCGGTTGTGCTATAGTAAACGTTTACAGATTCTGTGTATGTTGCAGAGTAGCTCTTTGCAAAGAAGGAGATGCGCTGAGCGTCGCCTGTAAGTTCGGGTGAGATTGCCCAATCGTCAGCTTGACCACCATCATAACGGAACATTGTTGCGATATACAGGTCTCCGCTGTAGGCTGTAAAGCCGCCTGCATAGTTGCCTAACACGTCTTCATCACTGCTGTCAACAACGAAGAATGCAACTTTGGTTGTGCCGGGGGTGATATCGGGGAAGTCAATTGCGTCGCTACCGCCGACAGGAGAATCATCGCCGTCGTAGAATGTCCAACCTTCAACTTCCTGTGTCCAAGTGTCGCATTCTTCGAAGTCTTCGGTATAGTAGACAGGCGCTAAAGCGCCCTTAACTACGGGATCCCAAGAGAGAGCAACGCCGTTGTCAGTAGCTTCGCCGGTGAGGTTTGTGACGCCGGCAACCTTTTTAAGGTTACGGTTTACGTTAACCTCTTCAGATTCGTTGTTGTCTTCGTTGAGATCAGCTTCGTAGCTAACCACAACCTTATATTTTGCGGATTCTGAATCCAGGCCAAGTTTTTGTGTGAATACAAATTCGCCGGATTCGTCGGGACCGAGGTCTACGCCGTTCTTGGAATCAACGAGCTGACCGTCGCGCATAAGGTCGACAGAATAGTTCTTACCGCTATTTTCATAACCTTCGTTGGTAACGGTTGCTGTGAGCTTGAACTCAGTATCGGTGTCAGCGCTACCGGGCGCAGTGATGGCTGCGCTGAGGTCGTATGCAAGGTCGTTGAAGATCTTGAAGTCATCGAGGAGGACTAAAGCATATGCCTGGCAGGTTGCTTTAACGGACAACTGGATATCCTTGCCGACATAAGCAGAGAGGTCTACCTTAACCGTTGTCCATTCCAAAACATTAAGGTCTTCTTTATCTACATCCAGCAATTTTACTTCATGACCATCTACCGTTGCATATACGGTGATCTCATTGGTGTCATCATCAGCAATATTCATAGTCTTGAACTTGAAGACAGGATGATCACCATCGATATGGATCTTACCGGTGTTTAATTTTGCCCAGCTGTTGAGGTATTGGAACTTATAGTAGAAGTAAGCATTGTCGTTATCAGAAGATGTTAGGCCTGCGATATCACTGTCGCTATAGAGACTAACTGATACGTAACTATCAGAAACAGAGTATGAGAGATAGTAGGTGTTGAGTGATTCGGTGTCGCCTGACATTTCGACCGGCATGGTGTAAGCCGGGCCACCAATGGCTGTAGCATAATAGTAGCCACCTTCAACATCGAGGTTTACTGCCTGAACGATATAGTAGACTGTTGTCTGCTCATCCTGCGGGGTGTCAACGATGGTGTAGTGGGTATCGGTGATAGGCTCAGAGTTGAGCTTGTCGCCGGGATATACGCCATACCAATCGCTATATTCAGTTGCATATACATTATAAGTAACGTTTGAAGCGAGGATTTCCGAACCGTCTTCAGCGGTGGTTACAGGATCCCAGCTCATATAGTATGTGCCGGCAGTAGAGGTTTCATACAGAGCTACGTTATCGGGCGTGTTGGGCGTTGCCGGGCCCATGAACTGCTCTACTGTAGTTACCTGGCCTTCGTTGCCGGCTGCGTTGAAGGGCACGAACTTATAGGTATAGGTGCCAACTGCGGGCGCGCTGTCAGAGAACGACTGAGCGGCTCCGGCAGCTCCGGTCAGAGTTTTTACAAGTTCATTATTGCGATAAACCTTCACGGTAACATCGCCTGAGAGGGTGTTGCCTGCTAAGGTTGTTGTAGGATTGGTGAAGCTAATAGTAGCGTCGGGTGTACCGGCAGGAACCGGGGTGAACTTCAGGTTCTGAACTGCTGTAGGAGCCGATGTTGTAGTAGCACTGCCGATTGAATAGTCGGTTACGAAGAGATAGTATTGGTCAGCATCAGAAACGGCATGCAGACCGATATGGTATACACCATCAGCTTCTGGAGTAATAATTGCGGTAAGGGTTACGGCCTCAGCTTCGGTAAGTTCAGTAGCATCGATGAGCACGTCTTTCATGCTATCAGCGTTAGCTTCTTTGCCATAGCATACTTCCAGTTTTTCAGGATACCAGCTGCTCTGACTACGAGTTGTCACGTTGAATACATATGCCTTACCGCCTTGTAAGCGAACATTGGGCGAGAAGAGCCAGTCGTCACCGTCGTTGGTTCCATTGTAGGTATATCTAGCTCCGTCTGTTGTATAGCTCCATGAAGATCCGTCGTTGTTGGCGTCTTCAACAGTGTGGAGGGTATAAACATCTTGATCTGTAAGGTCGAATGAAACTGCGGGGGTGTATGCTCCGAGTCCGAAAATATTAGATGCAGAAGCTTCTGAAACTCGGTCGCCTTGCTTTGCAACTACGCTATACTGGAGTGTGGTGAAGCCTTCGGCAGGTTCTGCTACTGAGGCTACATAGGTGGTTGCGCTCTGGTTTTCGGAAACAACGTTGCCGTCAGCGTCGTAAACCGAGTAGGTTACGCTTTCGGGGTTGAGATAACCTTCATCAGCAGCTGTGGTAACGGCTGCCCAAGTAAGGGTAGCGGTGCCGTCGGCCCATGCGAGAGTTACATCTGACGGTGCGGAGGGAACGCCCTTACCAACGTAAACGCTGGCTTTAGCTTTGGGAGAATCGCCGTCGCTGTTGGATGCATAAGCTTCAAAAGTTGTTAAGCCGGGTTCTGCTACGGCGATGCTGCGGGATACAACTGAACCTGCGGGGAGCGAGCCGGACATTACCACTTTATCGTCGTTCAGAACGGTGTAAGAGAAGAGCTGACCGGTAGCCTTGGTGCCGTCGAAGAGGGTCTCAGGCATGGTTACGGTTACGGTAACGTTCATCGAACCGTTTTCGCAAGAGAGGTCAATCGAAGGAGCTGCAGGGGCTTTGTCGCCGGCAGCTTGCTTAGTGATGTACAGACACTGTACAAGTTCGTTGTTGGGGAAGTGGGTAAGCACTGTAGCTTCGCCGGTTTCGATGTCGATTTCTGCCAAGCCGGCATCGGTGTCGGTGTTAAATGTTGTGAGGAAAACGCCGTCTACGTCGTCAAACGTACCGCTCTGTTCATACAGCATATCCAGACCGGTTTCGCCGATTTCTGTGAAGTCGCCGGTAAATTTGTTGACTTTACCGAATTTACCGGAAGCGGTAACTGCGTAAAATTGTCCGTCTTTATCACAACCAACGCTCATGAAATAATCGCTGAGAGTGCCGGAAATAGCGGTGCGGGTGCCATTGATGTAGTCACCTTCGCCCCAAACGTAGCCGTCGAGATTATCGTTAAAGTAGCAACCGTAAACTTTTCCGGTTGTTTGGTCATAGCAGATATCGGTGGCAATTAGGCCCTCGGAAACCGAGGTACTTTCTCCAATTTGTTGCCATGTCTCGGTATCAAATACATATACATAGGCAAAATATATACCCCAGAAAGTAATATAATACATGCTGTAATAATGGCCTTGTCCGTCATCGTAGCCGGAGGTGCTCTTCTGGCCAAGGTTGCCATACATTACGAAGTCTTCCGAGTCGTTCTTCGGAATCTGGTGGATACCAAAGGCTGTAACGCCGCCGGTTTGATACCATGCGTCGGAATAGTTTAATTGTCCAAGCAGGTTGACGGTTCTGCTAACAGCGCGTTGCCCGGTGGTTGCGGAGCGGAGAGCTGCGCGGTTTTGGGCTGCAAATTTGTTTTGAATTTTCTCTAATTTTACGGTACCGGGCTTAGCGATATCCGAGCGCTGAGGAATTAGTTTGGTACGCGGAGCTTTGCGAGCTTTTGCTGTAGTCAGCGATTCTTTAGTGATCGCTGTCGTTGCATTTGCGCCCAGCTTTTTAGCTAATGGGGCCGCATACGATGTTAACACTGATCCGAGAACCAGTGTTGCCGAAAGCATCAGAGATAAAAATTTTCTCATAGCGGTAGTGTTAGGGGATTCTTAGATAATGTGGGGATTGGAGATCGGAGCGCCGAATCCGTCAGGCTCTCCTAATCCTGATGCACATATAGATGTTTTGTTTTTGAAGTCTACAATTTGGTGAGCAAAATGAAAGCATTAAGTGATTGCAGGTCGCAAAATGCTATTATTTATAGCTTAACCGCAAAATTAAGAGAATGTGAGCTAATTTGCAAATAAAATTCAATAAAAATAACGGCAACTGCACGATTTTATGCAATTGCCGTTAAATTTATGATAAATAAGGCGTTATTATTCCTCTGAATCGTCTTCCTTCATGTTGTGGAACACTTGGGTAACGTCGTCGTCTTCGTCGAGCTTTTCGAGAAGCTTTTCGATAGATTCGCGCTGCTCGGGAGTAACGTCTTTAACGTCGTTGGGGATACGAACAAATTCGGTTGAGAGGATTTCGTAGCCGTTGGCTTCGAGGTATGTTTGGATGTTTGAGTAATCCTCGAAAGCACCGGTGAGCACTACGCCTCCTTCTTCGTCGGCTTCGAGTTCTTCAACGCCGCAGTCGATGAGTTCGAGTTCGAGGTCTTCGAGCGATACGCCTTCCTTGGCCTGGATTTTCAGGACAACTTTATGGTCGAAGAGGAAGGTCAGTGAGCCCTGGGTGCCGAGCGAACCGCCATGTTTGGTGAAGTAGGAGCGTACGTTGGCAACGGTACGGGTGTTGTTGTCGGTAGCGGCTTCAACGAAGATTGCGATACCGAAGGGGCCGTATCCTTCGTAGGTGAGCTCCTTGTAGTCCTTAGCGTCTTTGTCGGTTGCTTTCTTGATAGCGCGTTCAACGGTATCCTTCGGCATGTTTTCCGAGCGGGCGTTCTGGAGGAGTGCGCGCAGACGGGGGTTGTTGGCGGGGTCGGGGCCGGAAGCTTTAACGGCGATGGTGATTTCTTTACCGATGCGGGTAAATGTTTTCGACATGTTGCCCCAGCGTTTGAGCTTGCGGGCCTTGCGGTATTCAAATGCTCTTCCCATTGGTGGTTGTTTTGTATTCTTTGGTGTTATAATTTCTGTTGATGGGTCGGTGAGTGTTAGCCGACGGAGGGGGTTAGCGGAGCTCAGCTGAGAGGTTCTTCTTGAGGGCTTCGATAACGCGGTTCATAGTGTTGTCGATCTGCTTGTCCTGGAGGGTCTTTTCGAAATCCTGGAGGGTAAGCGAGATGGCGTAGCTCTTTTTGCCGGCGGGGAGGTTTTTGCCTTCGTAGACGTCGAAGAGCTCGATGTTGCGCAGGAGTTTGCGTTCTGCCTGGCGAACTACTTCTTCGATGCGGGCCATGGTTACGGAGCTGTCGACCAGGAGGGCGAGGTCGCGCTTAACGGGCTGGGTCTTGGGGAGCGGGGTGAACTCTACCTTGGTCTTAGTGGCGAGTTTTACGAGCTCGGTCCATTCCAGTTCGGCGTAAACAACTTCCTGCTTGATGTCGGCGGCGGCGAGGAGCTTGCGGGCTACGATGCCGATATGTCCCAGCACTTTGCCTGAACGGGTCTTCACAACCTGAGCGGCGGCGAAGATGTCGGGGGTTGAGGCTGCGTCGAGGGTTTCGAGGCGCAGGTTGTCGTTGGCAAGGCCGAGGCGCAGGAGGATATTGGCTACGCAGGCTTTGAGGTCGAAGTAGGTGGCCTGCTCGGCGGGACGGGCCCAGTTGGCGTTGCGCAGGTTGCCGGTCAGCCAGAGGCTGAGGTGGTTGGTTTCGCTGTAGGGCGCGAGGGTGATAGCTGATTTCGCAGCTTCGGTTTTCGCTTCGGCGTAGAGCTCGTCAGCTTTGGCAGCTTTTTCTGCAGCAACGGCAGGGTTGAAGAAGTAGACGTTGCCGAATTCATACATGGCGAGGTCGGCAGCGCGACGGTTTACGTTGTGAGCGATAGATTCCAGACCGCCGAACAGCAGGGTCTGACGCATCACGTTGAGGTCGGAGCTGAGGGGGTTGAGGAGCTTCACGCAATGATCGGCGGGGAAGCTCTTCAGCTTGGTATAGTAGCTCTCTGAGGTTAGAGAGTTGTTGAGAATCTCGTTGAAGCCGAGAGCGGTGAGCTGCTCGGAGATGAGGTGACGGAGGTCGTCGGCCTTATCGGGGAGGGTCTTAAACTGGAGTGAGGAGTGAACGGTTGTTGAATATTCAACGTTGTTGTAGCCATAAACGCGGAGCACTTCCTCAACTACGTCGCAGGGACGACGCACGTCGAAACGGTAGGTCGGCACACGCAGTGAGGCCTGAGCGGCGGTCGCTTCGTCGGCGGGGTTGCCGTTGGCGTCGGTCTGTGAGGCGATCTCGATTTCGAGGGAACGGAGGATGGCGTTGACTTCGGCGTTGGTGATTTCTTTGCCGATGAGCCCACGGAGATAGTCGTAGGAGAGGTCAACGGGGAAGTATTCTACGGGTTCGGGGTAGATGTCGACCATCGGTCCGGTAATTTCACCGCCGGCGAGCTCTTTAACCATCAGTGCGGCGAGCTTGAGGCAGTAGATGGTGGCGTTGATGTCGCAACCGCGTTCATAGCGGAAGGAGGCGTCGGTAGAGAGGCCGTGGCGACGGGCTGTCTTGCGGACACGGGTGGGGTTGAAGCATGCTGATTCGAGGAAGACGTCGGTTGTCTGCTCGGTCACACCGGAGTCAAGACCGCCAAACACACCGGCGATACACATCGGCTTTTCTTCGTCGCAGATCATCAGATCGGCTTCGTTGAGTTCGCGCTCAACGCCGTCGAGGGTGGTGAACTTGGTGCCGGTGGGGCAGGTGCGTACTACGATTTTCTCCCCCTTGATTTTGGCGAGGTCGAAGCAGTGGAGGGGCTGACCCATGCCGTGGAGGATGAAGTTAGTGATGTCGACTACGTTGTTGATGGAGTGCATGCCGATAGCGGCGAGCTTGTCGCGAAGCCACTGGGGGGATTCGGCAACCTTCACGCCACGGATGGTGACACCGCTATAGCGGGGAGCGCCCTGGCGATCTACAACTTCTACCGTTACGCCACCGTCGGCTTTCTCCAGCGAGAAGGCGTCGACAGAGGGGCGACGCAGATGGCCGTCTTCGCCGTGGCGGAGAAGCCATGCCGCGAGGTCGCGTGCCACACCATAATGGCTGGCACCGTCGATACGGTTCGGCGTGAGGTCAACTTCGAGGGCGTAGTCGCTCTGGAGGTTATAATATTCGGCAGCGGGAGTGCCGGGGGTGATTTCGCGGTCGAGAACGATGATACCGTCGTGGGATTCCCCAACGCCGATTTCGTCTTCAGCGCAAATCATGCCGAGCGATTCTACGCCGCGGATCTTGGATTTCTTGATTTGGAAGCCGTTTGCCTCACCGGTGGGGTAGAGGGTTGCTCCGACGGTCGCAACCACAACAGTCTGGCCGGCAGCCACGTTCGGTGCGCCGCAGACAATCTGTACGGGGGCTTCTCCCCCGAGATCAACGGTGGTGATATGCAGATGGTCGCTATTGGGGTGGTCAACGCAGGTTAGCACCTTGCCGATAACAACACCGCGAAGCCCTCCGCGAATGGATTCAACCTCCTCGAAGGTGTCGCATTCCAGGCCAAGTGAAGTCAGCGCCTGTGTTAGTTCTGCCGGCGAGAGGTTAAAGTCGATATATTCTTTTAACCAGTTATATGATATGTTCATGGTTGCAAATGAAAAGATTCATGCAAAGTTACGCAAATCCCCTCAAACCGCCAAAAGTAATTTGCTGGTTTGCCGCGACTGCTGGTTTGCCGCGACTGCAGTCGCGGCCACGGTAGCCGCTTGAAGCCCGCTTGGGGGTTAGTATTTGAGGCCCCAGGAGGCGCGGTCGAGGTTGCGGTAGGAGACGGCTTCGTGCATGTGGAGAGCGGTTACCGGGGTGTTGATGTCGGCCTCGGTAATTTCGGGAAGGGGGGATTGCTGGTTTGCTGCGACTGCAGTCGCAGCCACGGTGGGAGGTGTCGTTGGCTGGGGGGATTGGGAGAGGAGGAGGCGGGCACGGTCGAGGTCGGCGATGGTGCGTGACACTTTGAGGATGCGGTCGTAGGCGCGGGCCGACATATCGAAGCGGGTCATGGTCGTCTCTAAGATTTGCATGGCTTCGGCGTCGGGAGTTGCCCACCGGGCGATCATCTTGGAGTTCATTTGGGCGTTGCAATGGATGCCGGGGAACTCTTGGTAGCGTAGTTGCTGGATGTTGCGGGCGAGGATTACTCGGCGACGAATCTCGGCGGAACTTTCGCCGGCAGGGGCGTCTTTAAGGTCGGCAATCGGCACGGGTTGGATCTCGATCTGCAGGTCGATACGGTCGAGCAGTGGCCCGGAAATGCGCCCCAGATAGCGTTGCACTTGTGCAGAGGTGCAGGTGCAGAGCTTTGTGGGGTGGGTGTAGTAGCCACACGGGCATGGGTTCATCGATGCTACCAGCATGAAGCTGGCGGGATATTCAAGTGTGTATTTCGCGCGCGCCACCGTGATGTTTCTATCTTCGAGGGGTTGACGCATAACCTCCAAGGCCGTGCGACTAAACTCCGGGAATTCATCAAGAAAAAGGATGCCATTATGTGCCAGGGAGATTTCGCCCGGCATAGGATTTGCGCCTCCACCTACGAGCGCTACGTTGGAGATTGTATGATGCGGAGCACGGAAAGGCCTGTGACTCATAAGTGTTGAGCCCCCTTTCAGGTTCCCGGCTACGGAATGGATTTTTGTTGTTTCTAAGGCCTCATGGAGCGTGAGCGGTGGCAAAATTGAGGGTAATCGTTTCGCCATCATTGATTTTCCTGATCCCGGAGGGCCTACAAGAAGGATATTGTGGCCACCGGCACAGGCCACTTCGAATGCGCGTTTTACATTCTCCTGCCCCTTAACTTCGGAGAAATCGAACGGGAAAGTCTCTACGGCGCTCCCGAATTCTTTGCGGGTGTCGACAACGGTGGGCTCAATCGGCACTACGCCGGTAAGATGGTCGCACACTTCGCGCAGGGAATGAGCTCCGTAGACTTCCAAATTGTTGACAACGGCGGCCTCGGTAGCATTTTCGGCAGGCACGATAAACCCTTTCAGCCCTAATTTGCGAGCGAGAATTGCCATCGGTAGTACCCCCTTAATCGGCAATAGCGACCCGTCGAGCGACAGTTCGCCCATAATCATATATCTGTCGAGCATTTCCGAGGGGAGCTTTTTGTCGGCGGCAAGAATGCCGATTGCCAATGGTAAATCGTAGGCAGCCCCCTCTTTTTTCACTTCGGCAGGGGCCATGTTGACGAGGATTTTTCGCCTGGGGAACTCCATGCCGCTATGGTCAACAGCCGATTCTACGCGCTGGATACTTTCTTTTACGGCTTTGTCGGGCATCCCGACCAGGGTGATTGAAAATCCGGGTTCAACGAGCGATTCGATTGAAATTTTGATGGCGTCGATGCCTTGCAGGGCAGCGCCGCAAACTTTTACTAACATGGCGATTTAAGGGCTATGAGGGTTAGAGAGGATGGTTGGAGAGAGTTGGGCTATGGGGGCTTAGAATTTTAGCTTTTTACGTAAGCGGCCGAAGGCGGCACGAGTGGCGGTTGCTGATGAACTGCGATAGAGCAGGGTGCCAACCGAGTCGGTCAGGATGAAATATGGAATGGTGGTCGGGGTTGAGGCCGCAATCCCTTCGGTGGCCACACTGCCAACCAGCCAGAGGCGCTTGATGTCGGCGGGGTAATCCGTTGGCAGGTCGCGCAGCGAGCTGTGCCACTGCATGGTGTCGCGGTCGCATCCGAAATCGGTGATGCGGAGGTTGGCGGTTGAGGGGGTGCCGTTGCGGAGCACGGATAGCATCTGCTTGATAGAGTCTTCGCCACGCGATTCGCCGTCTAACAGCATCAGCAGGTTCATCTTTGCTCCGGCGGGGGTGTAGATGTAGGCGGTATCGTCGAGCGAGAAGCTGCGAATCGAGGTTATGGCGAGGGTGTCGGATGCGAGGGCTTCCGACAGGAGCTGCTGGAAGCCGGTGGTATACCCTTCGGTGCGATATTTCGATGGGATAAGGGCGAAAAGCTCTGCGGCGAGTTTCTCGTAGCCTTCAAGGGTGAAATAGCGGGTGAGCAGCACGGTCGATAAGAAACGCTTGGGATTTTCGCGCACAAAAGCTTCGATAGCGCGGTTAATAGCGTTGACGTCGTTTTTGTCGAAAATCTTGCGATTCTCTTTCATGAAATCGGCAAGCATTTCGGAGTCTTTGTTCCCCTTGATGGTGACGTTCTCGGGGTTCAAGCGCGAGAAACGTGCCTTGATATGATCGCCCCCTTCAACGATAAATTCGCCGAGCAGCGAGGTTGACGAGGTGTAAATCTCTACGAAAGTCGGCTCGGAGGTGGTGCCGATATAGGTGAAATTGCCATCGATGGCCGACACTTCTTCTTGGTGATACGCCCCGTCGGCATAGTAGACCAGGG
This sequence comes from uncultured Alistipes sp., assembly GCA_964556875.1. Classification (GTDB taxonomy): domain Bacteria; phylum Bacteroidota; class Bacteroidia; order Bacteroidales; family Muribaculaceae; genus UBA7173. The sequence goes on along the minus strand of CAZKYD010000018.1, from coordinate 4,760 downwards.
TTACGTTTTGGGTGCCGATGTCATCGGTGGCGGCGTCGAGGCGGAATTCGCGCGAGCCGGAGCATCCGGTCAGCAGTAAGAGAAGTATGGGGATGAAAATTAGAATAAATTTTCTCATCAGTCGTAGCGAGGGATTTAAGGGGATTGGACCTTTATGATTGGCTGGGCGCTTGCCCTATTGGGGATAGCTTCGAGGGTAGATAAAACTCGAGATGAACCCCGGGGGTAGATAAAAAAAGAAGGAGCAATGTAATCCGAAGATTAACACTACTCCTTCTCCTCTCTCTCCAGCGGTGCGGACGAGACTCGAACTCGCGACCCCCTGCGTGACAGGCAGGTATTCTAACCAGCTGAACTACCGCACCAAATTTCTTTGGAATAATCTGTGAGATTTTTCAGAGAACTTTTGCTTTCTTCAAGGATTGTTTCCTTGTCGATTGCGAGTGCAAAGTTACAAGCTTTTTTTATATCCACCAAATTTTTTGGCAAGAATTTTTCAAAAAAATCGTAACTTTTTTGACGTGTTAATAACTTGGCGAGGATGAGATGCGACTCAATCCTCTCATTCTTAGCACACTTAGCGCTTTTAGCTTTCAAGGACCTTAATTATGTTGCGACAGGACGAAGTGAAGATCATCACCTGACGATGTAGCTCCGCCAAGAAGCGATTTTGGTCGACACTGCCTCGTACATGTGAAAAATCATCTCGACTTTCGTCAACATTATTGTTGGCGTCGATGCCGAATCCTAAGGAGGCCTTCCCGTAGTCAAGCTCTTTTGCGGCATCTTTGGTGAATCCGGTTTCGAGCATATCGGCGGCATCTGCCCCTTTGCTGAGCACTTGGCAGACAATTTCCGGAGTGAGCTCTGATGGGGTGGCTCCGGTCATGGCGTGGAAATTTTGCCAAGTCCAGCTCCACGATAGCTTGTAATATTGCTCGGCGAGGTCGGTCAGCGCTCGGTTGAGCTGCCTCATATCTTGATATTTGCCGTTGATAACCTTATTGGTAATGGCATCCACCATTTTGCGCGGGGCCATCATCCCGACCATGTCAACCCAAGAGTCGTTGCCGTCAGCAGCAGGATCTTCGCGAAGCATAGCTGTCACCTGTTGGGGCGTTGCTTCGGGATTTGTGGAGATTAGGGAGATAATCTTGCGACGGAGAATGCCTCCGGCAAACAGATCTACCAGCAGTTGGTAGTTCTGAATCCCTTTCTGCACCCATGAAGGGGTGATCGATAGGCTGAATGTATTCTCCTGAAGCTGCTTTATGCCGTTCAGCACCCCTTGCATGGTGTAAGGGGAGAGCCAGTAGAAATGCAGCGGATCGAGCAGAGGGTAGCCGTTGCCCGAACGTTTGTCGCGCGCCTGCCATTTCACAACATCGCGCGCCAAGCCTACGGAGTTGATGGCGGCTCCGGGATAAACAGCTGATGCCTCATCGCGAGATTCGCTACCAAATATATAGGAGAAGGGGAAGTCGCGAGTGTCGAGATGTTGGGTGTGATGGCCGATGATGGTTGTAAATGGCGCATACACTGCCGGCCAGAGGATATAGCTACCGCTACCGGTTTTGCAGCCACGTCCGGTTATCCCATAATGCATCGGACCGAGCTTATACATATGGTTGCTTTGGTTTGTGGCCGAACCGGCATTATAGAAGGAGAATAGACCGCCGATGAGCAGTGTGGATTTATGCATGGAGGTGGTGAACGGGCCGGCAAATGTGGCTGCCGATTCACCATTCTCGAGATGACTATTGGCGAAAATCAGTGTGTCGTGGGCGGTAAAGCCGGCACAGACCGTAGCGGCTTGTCCGACGAAGGCGCCATGGAGCGACGCTCCGGAATCTACCGTCGCGTCATCCAAGATGATGAAATCTTCGGCAATGACATTGCGCCCGACAAAGGCGTTGCGGATAGTGCCGTTGGTCAATTTTGCCACGCCCTTCAGCTGCGACTTGCCGAGAATCGCAACATCCGTGATTTCGCCGCAGTCGGCGACCATTGAGCCTTTGGCAATCTTTGCACGTGAGCTTTTCTTGCGGTCAGCCTCTTTCGCGGCTAAATCGGTCAGCGCTCGTTGCAGTTGCAGGCTATGACGATAGAACGCCTGAATATAGGCGATAGGGGCCGAAAGTTCGCAAGTAATATTGACCTCTCTCCCCCCTGTTTCGCTCATAACGTTCACCGTCACGTCGTTACCGAAACAACAAGGCGCCTTGCATATAATCGAATATACCGAATTGATAATAACGTCGTCTTCGATGTCGAGGTTGCGTAAACCTCCGGCCACATTATTAATATAAACGTTGCGACCTACCGAGCTGTCGGCGATGGCTGCATTATAGATGCCGCTGCGACAAGGAATCCCCGCTACCGGCTCAATCGTGGCGCCTGCCGAACCGAGAGCGATATCCCCCGCAAACGTTACGTTGCGATAGCAATCGGCTGCAAACGGCTCTTCAACCGTCACCTTTGTCCAATCCGTAGCGCGGCATCCTTGACTTTCGAGGATGGCAATTTCAGCGGCATTGACAGGGCGGAAAGTAGAGGGGGCGTTGGGGGTAATATTCTCGGATGTTTTATCGGCGTTCATATCGGTCATATATATTTAATTACAAAGGTATATAAATATTTTATATTTACGATATTGGAAGTTGCGGATTTGATGTGAAAAATGTGTATATTTGCGATGTTAAATAACTCCGATGTCTATAAATGAAATTCGGACTTTGCTTACCATTATTTTTCTACCGATGAAAAATTTTCTCTCTTTTACTCTGCTGTTTATGACTATAAATGTTATGAATGCCGTTGGCAGTCCTTGCGCAGCTCAAGCGCATAAGGATAAGACGTTGGTGCTCTATTATTCGCAAGGTGGGGCCACAAGTCGCGTTGCCGCGGAATTGAGCAATCTGCTCGGCTGCGAAATGGTTGCCGTAGAAATGGTAAATCCCTACGATGATGCTTACGACGCTACTCTCGAACGCTGCCGTCAGGAACGTGAGGCAGGAGTGACGCCTGATGTGCTCCCGGTGAAAGCCGACCTTGGAGAGTATGACACAATCTTCCTTGGATATCCTATCTGGTTCGGGACTTACGCGCTGCCGATAGCCTCAATGCTGAAAAATGAGAATTTCGACAATAAGACGATCATCCCGTTCTGCACTTTTGGGAGCGGTGGCCTTGAAAGTTCTATTGAAGATTTGAAAAAGGCATTGCCTAAGGCTGATATCCGCGACGGTTACGGTGTGCGCAACGCGCGCTTATCTGCGATGCCGAAGGAGCTGCGCCGTTTCCTGATTGAAAATGGATATATGGAAGGGGAAATCGCGCCACTGCCCGACTATCAAGATGAACACGCCGTTACCTCGGCAGATGTTGAAACGTTCAATGCCGCATGTAGCAGCTATAAATTCCCGCTCGGCACCCCTCAGACCGTTGCCTCACGAGTTACCCCCGATGGCACAGACTATCGCTTTGTAGCCAACGCCGTAATGCCTAACGGCGAATCCGGCCGCTTTACAATCTACGTCACCATCCCCAACGAAACCGCTACGGCTGAATTTACCCGCGTGGTCCGCTGACTCTCCCTTCCAAAAAATGCCGAATAGCCGGGAGCTATTCGGGATAGGTTAAATGATTGTCGGAAATGTTGCGCAGCGTGTTGTCTACATAGCGTTGCGCAGCTAGGCGTGCGCCATCAAGATCCATAAAGGTGTAGTTGCCGCAATCGCGAGCCGTAGCCCCGGGCACATCCCCTTCAAACTTGGCTATCCACTCGAACATTTCCAACATCAGTGCGGCCACCGTGCGACTACTGTGGTCACCCTGCAGAATCAGATAATTGCCGGTGCAGCAGCCCATCGGACCCCAATAAACTATGCTATCTTTCCACTCATCGTTGTTGCGCAACCATGTCGCTGCAAGATGTTCCAGGGCGTGGAGCACACGCGGCTCAAGCGCCGCCTCGCGGTTCGGCGCCGTCATGCGCACATCGTAGGTCGTAATCACATCGCCCGACGCCGTGCGGTCAACGCGCGAAACATATACGCCAGGTTCCAACACCAAATGATTTATCGTAAAGCTTGCTATTTTCTGCATATTCTGATTCCGTTAAAATATAGTCCTCGGTCAGGGATGATTCACAAAGTTAATGCATTTCTTTCAAGCATTACTTCTCGCAATATATTAGGATGTATCATAATCAAATTTGCTGTTTTGTTCTACGGATAGAACAAAATTAATATATTGTTGTCTTATACGCAAGACTAACTCGGCTTATTTTCGATGAAATGCGGTGTGACGCCCCTCCATGCGAATTTGAAAAATATATCAAAAGGAAGTGATAATATTTAGATTTTTTGTAACTTTACGCAGTCTAAATTTGATAAATAAACCAGTCAATTACGCTTAAAACAGCCAAATGGCTATGCGTCAGATGTTTACCCCCCCCCCTATAGAGAGGCTGAGAAGCCCCGGAAAGTTAGCAAAAAATCATACAATTTACTCTCATACGTTTTATTCGGCTTACGATTTTAAGTCGAACAGCTTGTCATGTGTTCAACTGAATAAACAACTAAACTAAATAGGTTTACAATAAATCAATCATTATGAAACATTTATGCTTCTTGATGCTGTCGTTACTGCACGGATTGACAGCAATGGCACTAAGTATGTCGTCAGATGCCCCTTTCTGGGCGCGTGCATTGTCTGAAAGAATCGAAAAAAATTCCTACTCAGAAACGGAAGCTCTG